>NZ_SSXI01000048.1 GCF_004803405.1 Nocardioides sp.
GGTGTGGGAAGAGCAGCGGGTCCTGCGCCAGCAGCGCCGTGCGGCGAGCGTGCGGGGGCACCCAGCGACGCGGACCCGTCAGCTCCTCGCCGTCGACGACGACGCGACCGGCGTCCGGCCGGAGCAGGCCCGCCAGCACCGCCAGGGTGGTCGACTTCCCCGCGCCGTTGGGGCCGAGCAGGGCGACCGTCTCCCCGGCCGCCACGTCGAAGGCGACGTCGAGCCCGCGGGAGACCACGGCGGCCTCGACCCGGAGGTCGGCGCTCACCGTGCGGCCCTCGGCCGGACGAGTCCGATCACCGCGACCGCGACGACCACGAGCACCAGCGACATCGCCACCGCGGCGTCGGCATCGGTGACCCGGAGGTTGTAGATCAGCAGCGGCAGCGTCCGGGTGGTGCCCTCGAGCGACCCGGCGAAGGTGATCGTGGCGCCGAACTCGCCCAGCGACCGCGCGAACGCCAGCACCGCGCCCGACGCCAGGCCGGGCATGACCAGCGGCAGCGTCACCCGGCGCAGGACCGTGGTCGGAGCGGCTCCGAGGGAGGCCGCGACGACGTCGTACCTCTCCCCGGCCGTGCGGAGCGCGCCCTCGAGGCTGACCACCAGGAACGGCAGGGAGACGAAGGTCTGCGCCAGCACCACCGCGACCGTGGTGAACGCGACCCGCACGCCGAGCGCCTCGAGGTGCTCGCCCAGCAGCCCCTGCCGTCCGAAGGTCGCGAGCAGCGCGATGCCGCCGACGACGGGCGGCAGGACGAGCGGCAGCAGCACGAGCGAGCGGAGCACCGGAAGGCCGCGGAACTCGCTGCGCGCGAGCACCGTCGCGAGCGGCACCCCGAGCAGCAGGCACAGCGCCGTGCTGGCGGCAGAGGTGCGCAGGCTCAGTCCCAGCGCGACCAGTGCGGAGTCGGACGTGACGAGGCCGGGGAACGCGCCCCAGTCGATGCGGGTGGCCAGCGCCGCGACCGGCAGTACGACGAAGGCCGCGCCGATCGCCGCGGGCAGCACCAGCCAGCGGGGCAGGCCGACGTGGCGGGTCCTCATGGCACCCGCGGGCCGAAGCCGTGGTCGGCGAGGACTGCCTGGCCGGCGTCGCTGAGGACCAGGTCGACGAGGTCCTGGGCGAGAGCGGGGTCGTCGCTGCCCTCGATGACGGAGATCGGGTAGTGGTTGACCACCCCGGCGAGCTCGGGGAGCCCGACGGCGCTGACGGCGCCGTCGGCCGCCTCGACGTCGGTGGCGTAGACGAGCCCCGCGTCGGCCTCGCCCTCACGGACCTTGGCGAGCACGTCGGTGACCGACTGCTCCTCGCTCACCGGCTGGAGGGTGACGCCCGCACGGTCGGCGACCTGGTGGGCGGCGCGACCGCACGGCACCTCCGGGGCGCACAGGACCAGGTCCAGCCCGGGGTCGGCGAGGTCGTCGAGCGTGGCGATGTGGAGCGGGTTGCCCGGTGCCACGGCGACGGCCAGCGTGTTGCTGGCGAAGTCCCGAGGTTCCGAGCGGGCCAGTCCCGCCTCGACGAGGCGGTCCATGGTCGGGGTGTCGGCCGAGGCGAACACGTCGACCTCGGCCCCCTCCTCGATCTGCGTGACGAGGTCGGCGGACCCGCCGTAGGAGATCCGCACGTCGACCCCGGGGTGGTCGTCCTCGTAGTTCTCCTCGAGCACGTCGAAGACCGGCGTGAGTGAGGCGGCGGCGAAGACGGTGAGCGTCTGGTCGTCGGCGTCGCCGCAGGCGGGGAGCGACAGGGGGAGCAGGAGCAGGGCGACCAGGAAAGATCTCATCGGACCGGACGCTCCACGACGACGCTGGTCGACTTCACCGACGCGATGGCACGCACGCCGGGCTCGAGGCCCAGCTCGGTGGCGGCCTCGGCGCTCATGAGGGAGACGATTCGGTGCGGACCGCAGACCATCTCGACCTGCGCCATCACGGTGTCCTTGACCACGCGGGTGACGATGCCGCTCATCCGGTTGCGGGCGCTGACGGCGCCGGCGCGGGTGCGCTCCCGGTCGGCTTCGTCGACCAGGGACGCGGCCAGGATCGCCAGGTCGGTCCCCGGCACCACGGTGCGGCCGTCGACGGTCCGGCTGGGGACCCGGCCGGCCTCGATCCAGCGGCGGACGGTGTCGGCGCTGACGCCGAGCAGCTCCGCAGCCTCGGCCACGCGGTAGTCGCTCACACCGAACACGATGACGCAGATGCGGCGAAAAGTCACCGGATCAGGCGCAACTGCGGCTCCCAGCGCCCCGAGTCCCCGCCGCAGGCGGACCACTGGGAGACTGAGGAGGTCATGAGCACGCAGCAGACGGAGCCCACGGGGCGGGCCGGCAGGTACCAGCGGTCGGCGGCCGGCCTCGTCGTGTCCCTGCTGGTCACCGTCCTCGCGCTGGGAGGCGTCCTCTACTTCATGGGGGCCTTCCGTCATGATCTCGACGTGCGGCCGGAGCAGGTCGACCACCTCGACATCGTCGCGGCCGCCCAGCAGGCCGGGCTCAAGCCGATCTACCCCGCCGACCTTCCCGACGGCTGGATCGCCACCGGGGTCGACGTGGTCCCCGGGGACGACCCGGCGTTCACGATCCGGATGCTCACCGACGACGAGCGGTTCGTCGGCGTCCACCAGGAGGACGCCTCGAGCACCGCGCTGCTCGCGCGTTGGGTGGACGAGGAGACCCAGACGGCCGACGCCTACGAGGTGCCCCGCTCGGTCATGCGCCCGGTGGCCCGGCACTGGGACGGCTACACCGACGAGGGCGGCGACCACGCCTACGTCGCGACGGTCGGCGACGACACCGTCATCGTCTTCGGCTCGGCCGACGCCGAGGAGCTGCAGGCGATCGTGGACGCGCTGGTGCGCCGTCCGGTCGGCTGAGGGCTACTCCTCCTCGTCCGTCTCGAGTACGGCGTCCAGCCGGGCTCGGGCGCCGTCGATCCAGTCCTGGCAGATCGTCGCCAGACGCTCGCCGCGCTCCCACAGCGCCAGCGACTCCTCGAGGGTGGTGCCGCCGGCCTCGAGCCTCTGGACCACCTCGACCAGCTCGGCCCGCGCGTCCTCGTAGGAGGGGGTCTGGTCCGGGTCAGTCATGGGTCTCCTCGATGTGCTCGGTCGACGTGGTCGTGACGTGGATGCGGCCGTCGGCGACGCGCACGCTGAGCGATGCGCCGGCAGCGACTGCGGCGACGGACGTGACGACATGGCCGTCGGCGTCCTGGAGCACGGAGTAGCCCCGCTGCAGCGTGGCGAGGGGCGACAGCGCCCGGGCCCGGGCCCGGTGGTGGCCGATGTCGTCGGCCGCCCGGTCGAGCCGGTGCTCCAGGCATCGGCGGATCCGGGCGCGTGAGTCCGCCAGCTCGGCGGCGCGCGCGTCGAGCAGGGTGCGCGGGTCGGCCATCGCCGGCCGCGAGCGGATGGCGTCGAGCCGCGCCTGCTCCCGCTCGAGCCAGCCGCCCAGGGCGCGACGCAGTCGCTCGCGGGTGTGATCGATGCCGGCCCGCTCCTGCGCGACGTCGGGGACGATCAGCTTCGCGGCGTCGGTCGGCGTCGACGCCCGGACGTCGGCGACCAGGTCGAGGAGCGGACTGTCGGGCTCGTGACCGATCGCGGACACCACGGGCGTGCGTGTGGCAGCGACGACGCGGATCAGGCCCTCGTCCGAGAACGGCAGCAGGTCCTCGACCGAGCCGCCCCCGCGGGCGATCACGATGACGTCGACCGCCGGGTCGGCGTCGAGCCGGCGGACCGCCTCGATCACCTCGGCCGCGGAGCGCGTGCCCTGCATCGAGGCGTAGACGGTCTCGAATCCGACCCCGGGCCAGCGGCGTCCGGCGTTCTCGAGCACGTCGCGCTCGGCCGCCGAGCCGCTCGCCGTCACCAGACCCACGCGCTGCGGCAGGAACGGCAGCCGTCGCTTGCGCTCCTGGGCGAACAGGCCCTCGGCCGCGAGCAGCTGACGGCGCCGCTCGATCCGCGCCAGCAGCTCGCCCAGGCCGACCATCCGGATCGACCGGGCCTGCAGGGAGAGGGTCCCGCGGTTGGCGTAGTAGGACGGCTTCGCGTGGATCACGACGCTCGCGCCCTCGACCACGGGCGGCTCCAGCCCGTCGAACAGCAGCCGCGAGCAGGTGACGGGCACGGAGATGTCGGCCACCGAGTCCCGCAGGGTCATGAAGACCGTCGCCATGCCCGGCCGACGGCTCACCTGGGCCACCTGGCCCTCGACCCACACCGCGCCGAGCCGGTCGATCCAGCCGGAGATCGCGTTCGCGATCGCCCGGACCGGAGCCGGCTTCTCCGCAGATGTCTCGAGTGCCACGGCCGCGAGCCTATTTCATGCCACCGACCCCAGCGTGCACAGTAGGAGCCGTGGCGACGGCGCTGGTGGTGGGCGAGGCCCTGATCGATGTGGTCCGCGTGCCGACGGATGAGCCCGTCGAGCGGCCCGGTGGCGCCGCGGTCAACGCCGCGGTCGCGCTCGCCCGGCTCGGGCGGGACGTGCGACTGGCGACGTCGTACGCCTCGGACGCGCACGGACGGCTGCTCGAGCGCCACCTCGCCGACGCGGGCGTCGCGCTCGCAGCGGACCCCTACGAGCTGCCTCGCACGTCGCGTGCGGACGCGGTGATCGGACCGACCGGCGCCGCGTCGTACTCCTTCGACGTGGCGTGGCGGCTGCCGCACGTCACCTCGACCACCGGCACCCACGTACTGCACGTCGTCTCGCTCGGTCCGCTGATGGATCCCGGAGCCGACGAGGTGCTTGCTCTCGTCGACCGGTTGGCGCCCGCGACGACGGTCACGTACGACGTCAACGTGCGCCCCGCCCTCACCGGGACCGGTCCCGGGGTGGTCGAGCGGGTGACCCGGATGGCGGCGCGAGCCGATCTCGTCAAGGCCTCCGACGAGGACCTGCTGGCGCTGTGGCCCGAACGCGACCCGGGGGAGTCCGCGTCGCACCTGCTCGAGCTCGGCCCCGAGGCGGTGATCGTGACCCGCGGCGACACCGGCGCCTCGTGGCACGTGCGACGCAGCGACGGCTGGTCGACCGGAGGCGTGCACGCCGAACAGGCCCAGGTCGTCGACACTATCGGAGCGGGTGACACGTTCGGCGCCGCGCTGGTGGACCACCTGTGGCCGCTGCTCGGCGAGGGCGGCCGGGGGCGGCTCGAGGCGCTCGGCGCGGACGACTGGGCGGCCGCGCTGACCTACGCCGCCCGGGCCGCCGCGATCACCGTCTCGCGGGTCGGTGCCGATCCGCCGACCCGAGCCGAGGTCGAGGCGTCCCGGCTTCCGTAGCCGGCCGCTCCCGAGGTGGGCCGGGTCAGGTGAGCCCGTGGTCGAAGGCGAACGCCGCGGCCGCCGTGCGCGACGGGACGTCCAGCTTGGTGAAGATGTTGCTCAGGTGCCGGGCCACCGTCTTCTCGCTCAGGAACAGGGCCGCGGCGATCTCCGGGTTGGACCGTCCGGCGGCGACGAGCCTGAGCACCTCGGCCTCGCGGGCGGTGAGGCCGCCCGGCAGCGGGCCCGGTGCCAACAGTCGGTCGACCTCACGCGCGTCCGGTATGGCCCCCAACGCGGCCAGCGTCCTGGCCGCACCTCGAAGCTCGGCGGTCGCCGACTCCTCGTCGCCCAGCCCGCGCAACGCCCGGCCCACGAGGACCTGCGTGCGGGCGGCCTCGTAGGGCCACGCCAGCTCCTGCCACCCGCGCAGCGCGGCACGCAGCGCGGCCAGGGCCTGATCGGGCCGGTCCTCGGCCATAGCCAGCGCACCGACGGCGTACCCGGCCATCGCCTTGAGCGAACGGGACTCGAACGAGTCACCGACCGCCACCAGCTCGGCGACCAGCGGTCGCGCGGAGGCGAGGTCGTCTGCGGCGAGCAGCACGTCGATCGCACCGGGCAGCAGCTGCGAGCGATGGATCGGGTCCCGCGGCTCGCCCAGCACCCGGTGCACCGCACCGCACGCCGCGTCGGTCCGGCCGCGGGAGAGCGTCAGCAGCGCGTGCGCGGGCTGCGGGTCGTGACCGAAGCCGACGGCCCGCTCGAAGGCCTCCTCCGCGGCGTCGTACTCACCACGGATGCGCAGCAGTCCGCCCTTCTCCGTGAACGCCAGGCCCGCCGCCGCCGGCGTGCCCGCCGACACGTAGCGCCTGATCGCGCCGTCGAGCTCGGCGATCGCCTCCTCGAACGCGCCGCGGACCCGCATCACCTGGCCGCGGTGGACCGCGCACTGTCCGGTGAACGGGACCAGGCCCACCTGCGCGCCGCACCAGGTGGTCAGCGCCATCGTCCACTGCGCCACCCGCTCGAAGTCCGAAATCTCCTGGCACGCCTCGATCAGCGAGCAGTAGGTCTGCCCGGCGAAGATCGGGGAGACCTCCCCGGTGGTCACCCCGATCATGGCCTCGTCGAGCAGGCGCACGCCTTCGGGCACCCGACCGAGGTAGAGCAGGCAACGCCCCTGGGCCATCAGGCCCGTGGCGAGCAGGTCGCCGTCACCGAAGCGCCGGCCGTACGACGTGAGCGTCGCCGCCTCGTCAAGCGCGGTGGCCGGGTCACCACCGAGGATGTGCCCGAGCATCCGGAAGAAGAGGACGTAGCCGTGCTCGACCGTGTCCTCCGGCAGGGTCTCCAGCAGCCGGTCGGCACGCGCGATCCATCCACTGGCGACCGCGAGCTCCCCGCGGTCCATCAGCGTCATCGCCAGCCAGAAGGCGGACCGGACCGCCGCGCGCTGGTCACCGGCGTCCACGTGCGCCTGGTACGCCCGCTGGAGAGCCTGGATGCAGTCGTTGTGGCGGCCGACGAGGAACGCGGCGGTGGCGAGATCGGCGAAGTCGGCGGCCAGCAGGGCATCGCTCCCGGCAGCCGACAGGCCTTCGTACGCCGCGACCCAGTCGCGGCGGTCGAAAGCCTCACGCGCCCGCAGCAGCTCCTCGACGACGTTCACGACGCCTCACCTCGTAGCGAGCATAGGACTCCGGGTGGCGCGTGCGCTGATCTGGCGGGCCAGGAACTCAGCGTCCCGGCCGATACCGGGGAACACCATCGAGCTGAACGCGTACTGGAACGCGAGGCCGCAGAAGAAGAGCCCCGGCACCTCGTCGACCACGCCGCGCATCTCCAGGGGCCAGCCGTCCTCGCCCAGCAGCGGAAGCTTGATCCAGTCGAAGACCTGTCGGAACCCGGTCGCCCAGACCACGTTGCTGACCGGCACGACGGTTCCGTCGTCCAGCAGCGGCATGCCGTCGCGGACGCCGACCATGCGGGCCGTGCACCGCTCGACGCCACGGGCAGCCAGGTCCTCGCGGTGGATCCGGATCATCGGGCCGCCGTGCGCACGGACCTCGTGGAACATCTTGCGCCCGATCGGGGTGCGCCGGGTCAGGACGTGCCGCCACGCGAAGACGACGACGGGGAGGATGACCCGGGCGCGCCGCTGCTCTGGCCGGAACGGCAGCTGGCCGGGGTCCCGCCCGCAGAGGGTGACCGGGTTGGTCTGCGCGGCCTCGTAGGCGATGTCGGTGCCGGAGTGCGAGGCGCCGACCACCAGGACGGGTCCGGGCCGGAGATCCTGGGGTCGGTGGTACTCGCTCGAGTGCAGCTGGTGGACCGTCGGGTCGAGCTGGTCGGCGAAGTCCGGGATGCTGGGCGCTTGGCCGAAGGTCCCGGTCGCCACGACGACGTTGTCGCAGGTGATCGCGTTGTCGCCGATGCGCAGCTCGAAGCAGCCGTCGGCGCGCTGCTCGAGAGCATCGACCCGGGTGCTCGTCCGCACCGGCAGGTCGAACTTCAGTGCGTAGCTCTCGAGGAACGCTGCGACCTCGTCCTTCTGGGGGAACGCCCACGCCTCGGCAGGGAAGGGCATGCCCGGCAGGCCGTCGTACTTCGCAGGGCTGTAGAGCCGCAGCGTGTCCCAGTGCCGACGCCAGTTGTCGCCGACCCGGGGGTTGCTGTCCAGGACGACACAGGGTCGACCCTGCTTCTTCAGGTGGTAGGCCGTGGACAGGCCGGCCTGGCCGGCTCCGATGATCACGGTCTCGATGTGCTCGGTGGACATGGTTCCTCCTCGTGTCGGATCGTGCTCCGACGCTAGGAAGCGCGGGCCGCTCACCGCGTCGGGCAGGATGCCCATCGGGTTCGGGCCGGATGGGTGGGTTGACCCACGTCGACATCCCGACGGCCGCCCCCCGCCGGCTGGGGGATGACCCCGGAACCGACCCTGAATCGCCCCTGGGATCGCGCGATCTCCGTTGTGCCGGCCCTGTGTCCGGCCGATCGTGGACGGCATGTCCGCAACTCTGCGACCCCCCGCAGCGCCACCGCCCGGCCGGCGCCGCAGGCGCTGGATCCGGGTCGTCCTGTCGGTGCTCCTCCTTGCGCTGGTCCTGATGGCGGCGGGTGTCGTGCTCGTCGTCCGCGAGGTGCGCACCGTGGTCGACACCGTCGGCCAGGTGGACTTCGACCGTCCGCTGGTCGTGCCTCGGCTGGCCGAGTCGCGACGCGACGCGGACGGTCGACGGGTCTTCGACCTCACGATGCAGCGTGGCAGGACCGACCTCGGCCGACCCGACCCCACACCGACCTGGGGCGTCAACGGCAGCTACCTGGGACCGACGCTGCGCGCGAACCGCGGGGAGGACGTGCTGGTCAACGTCACCAACGAGCTCGGTGAGGATTCGACCCTGCACTGGCACGGGATGCATCTCCCGCCGGAGATGGATGGCGGCCCCCACCAGACGGTCGCGAACGGCGCCACCTGGTCGCCGACCTGGCGCGTCGACCAGCCGGCCGCCACCCTCTGGTACCACCCGCACCCGCACGGACGAACGGCCGAGCACGTCTACCGCGGGGTGTCGGGACTGTTCCTGGTCGACGACCCCGCTGCCGCGGCTCTGGCGCTCCCGAAGAAGTACGGAGTGGATGACGTGCCGCTGATCGTGCAGGACAAGAAGTTCGACGGGAGCGAGCTCGACGAGTCCGATGCGCCGTTCCGCAACCAGGGGATCCTCGGCGACCAGGTCCTCGTCAACGGCACGCCGGGCCCCTACCTCGACGTGACCACCGAGCGGGTCCGGCTGCGGCTGCTCAACGGATCGAACGCACGCATCTTCAACTTCCACTTCGCCGACGACCGGCCCTACCTGCTGGTCGGCAGCGACGGAGGCCTGCTGCCGGAGCCGGTCGAGGTCCGAAGCCTCGAGCTGTCGCCGGGGGAGCGGGCCGAGATCGTCGTCGACTTCGAGCCGGGGGAGACCACCGTCCTGCGCAGCGCGCCGCTGGACAGCTCCGAGGACCGGGCGGCCGGCGCCGACGACCGGTTCGACATCCTCGAGGTGCGCGCCGCCGGCCGGCTGACGGCGTCCCCACCGGTGCCGCGCCGGCTGGCGCCGGCGCCCGACCTCGGCGGGGAGGAGGTCGTCACCACCCGCCGGTTCACGCTCTCGGGCAGCAGCATCAACGGCGACGACATGGATCCCGAACGGATCGACGTCGTCAGCGAGGTGGACACCACCGAGCGGTGGATCGTCACCAACGACAACGGCTACCCACACAACTTCCACATCCACGACGTGCAGTTCCAGGTCGAGACCGTCGACGGCGACGATCCGCCGCCGGCCTACCAGGGCTGGCAGGACACCGTCCTGCTGCCGGATCGGGCGGAGGTGGCGCTCCTCGTGCGGTTCAGCGACTACACCGACCCGGACACGCCGTACATGTATCACTGCCACCTGTTGCGGCACGAGGACCAGGGGATGATGGGCCAGTTCGTGGTGGTCCGGCCGGGGCAGGAGGCCGGACGACCGTCGGGCCACGCCCACTGACGGCGGGAGACAGGAAAGCCCGGCCGCCTGCGAGAATCGCGGGGTGCGGATCCGGATCGACCTCGCCTACGACGGCACCGACTTCCGTGGTTGGGCGATCCAGCCGGCGCTGCGGACGGTGCAGGGCGATCTCACCTCCGCACTCGCCACCGTCCTCCGCGTCCCGCCGGGGACGATCCAGGTGACCTGCGCCGGCCGCACGGACTCAGGTGTCCACGCCCGCGGCCAGGTCGCCCACTGCGACCTGCCGGACGACACGCCCGCCGTGGACCCGGTCCAGCTCGAGCTGCTCGCCCGCCGCGTCAACGGCGTACTCGCGCAGGACGTCCGGATCCGGCGGGTCACGCCGGCGCCGGAGGGCTTCGACGCCCGGTTCGCCGCCCTGTGGCGCCGGTACGCCTACCGGATCGCCGACGAACCCACCCTCGTCGACCCGCTCCGCCGACACCACGTGCTCTTCTGGCCGCGGACGCTCGACGCGGACGCGATGAACGCCGCCTCGCAGCCGCTGGTCGGCCTCCACGACTTCGCCGCCTTCTGCAAGCACCGGCCGGGCGCCACCACGATCCGCACCCTGCTGGAGCTCCGCTGGGACCGCGACGCGACCGGCATCCTGGTCGGCCACATCAGGGCCGACGCGTTCTGCCACTCGATGGTGAGGGCCCTGGTCGGCTGCCTGATCGCGGTCGGTGAGGGACGCAGGGACCCCGCGTGGGCGGCCGAGATCCTGACCGGTCGCCGCCGCGACCCGAGCGTGGCCGTAGTGCACGCCCACGGGCTGACCCTGGAGGAGGTCGGCTACCCCGACGACGCCGAGCTGGCCGCCCGCGTGCAGCAGACGTCCGCGCGTCGTGCTCCGATCGACGGAGGCGACGGGGAGTGAGCGACGAGCACTACTTCTCAGCCGACCCGTCGGTGGCGTTCCAGCGCGCCGAGGTGCGAGCCACAGTCTGGGGGCACCACCTCAACCTGGTGAGCGGTTCCGGTGTCTTCGCCCAAGGCCGGGTCGACATCGGGACGGCCGTGCTGTTCCGCGAGGCCGAGCCGCCGGCGGGTGGGCGGATCCTCGACCTCGGCTGCGGGTACGGCGTCATCGGCCTGGCCTGTGCCGTCGCCGTGCCCGACTGCGTGGTGACCGCCGTCGACGTCAACCAGCGGGCGGTGCTGCTGGCCAACGAGAACGCGGCGTCGCTCGGTGTGACCGACCGGTTCGCCGCCATGACACCGGACGGCGTGCCGGCCGGTGCCACGTTCGAGGAGATCTGGTCCAACCCGCCGATCCGGATCGGCAAGGCCGCGCTGCACGAGCTGCTGCTGACCTGGCTGCCGCGGCTGGTCCCCGGCGGCCGGGCCGTGATGGTGGTCGGGAAGAACCTCGGCGCCGACTCGCTGCAGCGGTGGCTGGGGGAGCAGGGATATCCGACGGAACGCCTGGCGAGTGCCAAGGGATTCCGGGTCCTCGAGACACGCCGGCCGTAAGTTGGCCCCATGCCCACCGAGCTCACCGTCCGCGGCTCGTACGTCGCCTACCAACGACCCGAGCGCGGCACCGCCCGCGTCGCCCTCGGCTTCGAGGGACCGAAGATGCAGCCTGTCTACGACCGCGTGGTCAACGACCTGGAGGCCGTGAAGAGGTCGGTCGAGCCGCTGCACGACCCCGAGCGCGGGCCGGTCACCTGGTGGTCCACCAAGCACGTCCGCACCTGGGCGAACCGCCCGTGGAACCAGGACGGCAAGCAGCTTCCGCTCGTGCATCACGCGAGCGTCGGCGTAGAAGTGAAGTTCCGGGATTTCGCCGCGCTGGCGACGTGGGTGGGGCATCACGTGACGAACACCGCGGGTTTCAGCCTCGAGGGCGTGCAGTGGGCGCTCACCGAGAAGAACCGCCAGGACCTGGAGAAGGTCGTACGCACCCGTGCCGTGCAGGATGCCGCGCGCCGCGCCCAGGAGTACGCCGACGCCCTCGGACTCGGGACGGTGAGGCCGGTCGCGATCGCGGACGCCGGCATGCTCGGCGGCGGGCTGCACCCGATGGCCGGCGGTGGAGCCGAGTACCTGCGCATGGCATCCGCGAAGGACTCCGGTGGCGAGCTCGAGCTCTCGCCCGAGGACATCGAGGTGTCGGTCGAGGTGGACGCCCGGTTCGTGGCGGACTGACCGTCACCAGACCTCGTTGGCCGACGAGTGCCGAGTCCACGTGGCAGGGCGCCTTCACCTCGTCGACGTCGCGGCCACTCGGTGCGACGATGGCTCGATGAACCAGGTCTCGAGGTTCTACACCGGCCCCGGGGGACTCGTGTCGGGCATCAGTTCCGCCCTGGACGCGGCCGGTCTGGACCGTGCGACGCTGCGACCGGCCGACCTCTCTCCGGTCGATGAGTTCCATATCCGTGGCCGTGCCGCAACGCTGGAGATCATCGAGGCCCTCAACCTCACTGCCGGCTCCCACGTGCTCGACCTCGGCAGCGGGTTGGGCGGTCCCGCGCGGACGCTCGCGGAGCTGACCGGATGCACGGTCACCGGCGTCGACCTCACCTCAGAGTTCTGCGAGGTGGCGACGGCGCTCTCGGAGTGGACGGGCCTGGCGGACCGGACCCGCTTCCAGGTTGGGGACGCCACGGCCACCGGCCTTCCCGATGCGACTGCGGACGCGGCGCTGACCGTGCATGTGGCGATGAACATCTCCGACAAGCACGCGCTCTATGCCGAAGCCTTCCGGGTGCTGCGGCCCGGTGGCAGGTTCGTCGTCTACGACGTCCTGCAGGGCGAAGGGGGAGACGTCCAGTACCCGGTACCGTGGGCCGGCGACTCCTCGACGAGCTTTCTCGCCACCCCAGAGGACATGCGCGAACTGCTCCCGGCGGCAGGCTTCGAGATCAGCTCGGAAGTCGACTCCTCGGACGAGAGCCTCGTCTGGTTCCAGCAGCTGCGTGCCCGGATCCAGCAGGACGGACCACCACCCGTCACGTTCGCGGCCTTCCTCGGCGACGCGTTCGGCCAGATGGCTGCCAATCAGGTGGTCAATCTCGCCGAACGACGCATTCGCACCGTCATGTTCGCGTGCTCGCGACCGCTCTGACGGCTTTCCGCGTGATCAGGGCGGCCACGCCGAGGAGTGTCACGGGGTCAGAGACCGAGTGATCTCTGTGGCCGACCCGCTCCGGGTCCGGCCGTGGTGCGTCCCGGCCCACATGTGTGCCACCTGGGCGTCGTTCGCGGCCACGGCCGCGGCCCGAAGCGGCGCGGTGAGGTGGTGCAGGTGGGGGTAGCCCGCGGGCGCTGTCGGGTGCTCGGCGATGAACCGGTTCGTCAACCCACGCGCCCAGCGACCGGTGTACGCCCGGGTCAGCGCGGTGCCGGCCCACGCGGGGTCGCTGAGAGCCGCGCGGTGGACCGGGTTGGTCCCGGCCTCGTCCGCGAGCAGGTACGCCGTCCCCACCTGTGCGGCGAGGGCACCGAGTCCGGTCACGGACGCCACGTCGACGGCAGCCGCCACCCCGCCTCCTGCCACGACCGGCAGCTCGACCGCATCCAGGACGCGGGAGAGCAGCTCGAGGAGCGGTGCCCGGTCGGGCTCGGTCTCGAGGTCCCAGGTGCCGCGGTGACCTCCGGCATCCGGACCTTGCACCGACAGCGACGCGGCCCCGCGAGCCACCGCCAGCCGGGCCTCGGCGATCGACGTCACGGTCACCATCGAGAGGACGCCCTGCTCTGCGATACGGCGCAGCACATCGGTGCTCGGGCACCCGAAGGTGAACGACACGACGTCCGGCCGCAGGTCCAGGACCAGGTCCAGCTTGGCGTGCCAGTCGTCGTCATCCCACCGAGGCTCTCCTAGGTCGACCCCGAGGCGGGCAGCCTCCGGCTCCAACGACCGGCGGTAGGCGTCGAGCGCGCCGCGGTCGGGCTGGTACGGCTCGACCACGAACAGGTTGACGCCGAGAGGAGCAGCGGTGACGGCCCGCACCGCCTCCACCTCGGCTGCGACCTGGTCCGCCGACTTGTAGCCGCCAGCCAGGAACCCGAGCCCGCCCGCCGCGGAGACGGCGGCTGCCAACGCGGGGGTGGATGGGCCCCCGGCCATGGGCGCCGCGACCACGGGAACCGCGAGGCCGCGTAGATCCAGCACGATCGCCAGCCTATCCAGCACGAGATCAACGCCGAGACCGGCTCCCCCGGGCAGGGAGCTCGTCGACGGTCCCGCGCGCCACGCGGATAATCGCTCGCGGCAACCACTGCCCCTGACGGACAATCGGTCCTTGTGGGTCATGTCGAGGTCGCAGGTGTGCGCTATGAGCTCCCCGACGGGCGGGTTCTTCTCGACGATGTCTCGTTCCGCGTCGGCGACGGCGCCAAGGTCGCACTGGTCGGGGCCAACGGCGCGGGCAAGACCACGCTGCTGCGGATCATCACCGGCGAGCTGGACCCGCACGCCGGATCGGTGACCCGCTCGGGCGGGCTGGGTGTGATGCGGCAGATGGTCGACAAGGGCATCGGCGCCGATCCCACGGTGGCCGATCTCCTGCTCAGCCTGTCGCCGCCGCGCGTCCGCAGTGCCGCGGCGGAGGTGGATCGCTGGGAGCTGGCGCTGATGGAGGCCGACGACGAGGCGACGCAGCTGTCCTACGCCGAGGCATTCGCGGAGTACGCCGACGCCGGCGGCTACGACACCGAGGTGGTCTGGGACGTCTGCACCGTCAAGGCACTCGCGCTGCCGTACGACCGCGCGAAGTATCGCGAGCTGCGCACCCTCTCCGGGGGCGAGCAGAAGCGGCTGGTGCTGGAGTACCTGCTCGCCGGCCCGGACGAGGTGCTGCTCCTCGACGAGCCCGACAACTTCCTCGACGTCCCCGGCAAGATCTGGCTGGAGGAGCGGATCGCCGCCTCGGACAAGACGATCCTCTTCATCAGCCACGACCGCGAGCTGCTCGCCAACGCGGCCACCCACGTGGTGACGGTGGAGCTCGGCGCCGGCGGTGGCGGCAACTCGGTCTGGACGCACGCGGGCGGCTTCGCGTCGTACCACGAGGCTCGCAAGGACCGGTTCGCCCGCTTCGCTGAGCTCCGCAGACGCTGGGACGAGGAGCACGCCAAGCTCAAGGCCCTGGTCCTCATGTACAAGCAGAAGGCCACCTACAACGACGGCCTCGCCTCGCAGTACAAGGCGGCCCAGACCCGCTTGCGGAAGTTCGAGGAGGCCGGCCCGCCGACGGAGCAGCCGCGCGAACAGCAGGTCACCATGCGACTCGGGGGCGGCCGCACCGGCAAGCGCGCCGTCGTCTGCGAGGACCTCGAGCTCACCGGGCTGATGAAACCGTTCGACCTCGAGCTCTGGTACGGCGAGCGCCTGGCCGTGCTCGGCTCCAACGGCTCCGGCAAGTCGCACTTCCTGCGGCTGCTCGCTGCCGGGGGGAGCGATCCGGACATCGAGCACCAGCCTGTCGGCGAGGTCCGCGTGGCACCGGTCGACCACACCGGTCGTGCTCGTCTCGGCGCCCGGGTCCGTCCCGGCTGGTTCGTGCAGACCCACGACCACCCCGAGCTGATGGGCCGCACCCTGCTGGAGATCCTGCATCGTGGTGACGGGGTCTCCGACGGCCGTCAGGGGATGGGCCGCGAGCAGGCCAGCCGGGTGCTGGACCGCTACGAGCTGGCCGGGAGCGCCGAGCAGCCCTTCGAGTCGCTCTCCGGTGGTCAGCAGGCGCGGTTCCAGATCCTGCTCCTGGAGCTCTCGGGCGCCACCCTGCTGCTGCTCGACGAGCCCACCGACAACCTCGACGTGCAGTCGGCAGAGGCGCTTGAGGAGGGGCTGGCGGCGTTCGACGGAACGGTGGTGGCCGTGACCCACGATCGGTGGTTCGCACGCGGTTTCGACCGATTCTGCGTGTTTGGTGCGGACGGCTCGGTCTACGAGTCGGACGAGCCCGTGTGGGACGAGGGAAGGGTGGCGCGAGCCCGATGACAGGCCAACAGATCGTGGAGGTCGACCCGCACGACGAGTCGGCGGTGATCGCGTGGCGGGAGGTGATGGCGGCCGCCGCGCGCCACGAGGTCGGCCAGCACGCGACCATCTGGACCGAGCAGGAGCTGCTGGCGATGGTCCAGCAGCCGGGCAAGGCCCGGCGGACGCTGCTCTTCAACGGGCTGCTCGACGGCGAGGTCGTCGCCGCCGGCTCGCTGTCCCTGCGGCTCCTCGACAACGTGGACGCCGCCGAGATCGACGTCGCCGTCCGTCCCGACGTACGACGCCGCGGGCTCGGGTCGCAGATGCTGGTTCGGCTCGAGGAGATGGCGCGCACCGAGGGCCGCACCCGGTTCGAGGCCGAGGCGCGGTGGCCCTACGCGGGGCCGTCCGACGGTGCGGGCACCGCGGGCGTGGAGTTCGCCCAGCGGCATGGCTACTCCTTCGGACTCGGCGACGTGCAGCGTGAGCTGGACCTCCCGGTCGACGATGCCCTGCTGGCCGAGCTGGCAGCCGAGGCCTCGCCGTACCACGCCGGATACGAGATCCGCTCCTGGGAGGGACCGGTCCCCGACGACCTCGTGGTCAGCTGGCTCGAGCTCTCCTCCACCCTGATGACCGAGGCGCCGACCGGAGCGATGGAGCGGGAGGCGGAGGCCGTCGACGTCGGGGCGCACCGGGAGTCCGAGGAGATCCAGGCCAAGCAGGGCCGGACGACCTGGCATACGGTCGCCCTGGACCGGGACGGCACCGTCGTGGCCTACACCCAGCTCGTGGTGTCGGGGTCTGAGCAGCAGTTCATCTTCCAGTGGGGGACCCTGGTGCACCGGGAGCACCGCGGGCACCGGCTCGGCATGGCGGTCAAGGTCGCCAACCACCGGTTCCTGCAGGCCGGCGCCGACGTCACCGGCCGTCGCGTGGCGACCTGGAACGCCGAGGTGAACGACCACATGATCGGCATCAACGAGCGGCTGGGCTACGCCACGGCTGCCCGCAACGGGGAGCTCCAGAAGAAGCTCGTCTGAGCCTGCTCCGACGCGGTCGCTTCCCATGCTTGTCACGGGATGCGACGGTGGAGGAGCTCACCAACCCCGCGAGGAAGGACCGCCCATGGCTGCCAACGATGCCAACGACGATCTCAAGGCCAAGATGCGCGAGGCCCTGGACCGGAAGAACAAGCGGGAGAAGGGCGTCCACGAGGACGGACCGGCGAAGGAGAAGGCGCACGGCCCGGAGGTGCTCGGGGGTGCCCCCAAGATGCACCGCCGCAAGGCCGGCGGCGGCGGCTCCTGAGACCCGCCGCGCCGGCCTCAGCCGTCCGAGCCGAGCTCCAGCTGGGTCGTGTGCTCCGCGCCGTTCCTGAGATAGGTGATCTTGACCCTGTCGCCGGGGCGGTAGGAGCGGACGGTGGCGATCAGGGACTCCGAGTCGCTGATCGGACGACCGTCGATCGCGGTGATCACGTCGCCGTCGCGCAGGCCCGCGTCAGCGGCGGCGGATCCGTCCTCGATCCGCTCGATCCGGGCACCCTCGGAGCTGTCGGAGATCCCGATCCCGAGCCGGGCGTGCGTCGGCGTCTCGCCGTTGCGGATCTGCTCGATGATGGGCAGCACCTCGTCGATGGGGATCGCGAAGCCGAGTCCGATCGACCCTGACTCGGAGCCCGTCATCGAGCCGGCAGTGCGGATCGAGGCGTTGATCCCGACGAGCTGGCCGTCCATGTTCACCAGCGGGCCGCCGCTGTTGCCGGGGTTGATCGCGGCATCGGTCTGGATGGCCGGGTAGGCCACCGAGCTTCCGTTCTGGTCACGCGCCACCTCGACCGGCCGGTTCAACGCACTCACGATCCCGCTCGTCACGGTCGCGTCGAGCCCGAAGGGCGAGCCGATCGCGACCACCTGCTCACCCACGTCCAGGTCCTCGGATTTGCCGATCGTGATCGGCTTGAGGTCCTCGATTCCCTCGACCTGGATCAGGGCGGTGTCGGTGAGCGGGTCGGTTCCGACGACGGTCGCACGGGTCTTGCGGCCGTCGTGGAACGAGGCCGTCACCTCAGCCTGGTCGGCCGGGACCTGGCCACCGAGCGTGACCACATGGTCGTTGGTGAGGATCAGGCCGTTGGCGTCGATGACGACACCCGACCCGCTGCCGGACGCGCCGCCGGCAGTGACGTCCAGCGCCACCACCGACGGCAGCACGGCGGCCGCGACCGCTTCGACGGACCCGGCCGTTGCCGGGGTGTCGGACGAGTCTGCGACCTGCAGCGACGTCCCGGTGTCGCTCTGGCCGGTCGGCTCGTCGCGGAGTCCGTCGTAGAGCGCGGCGCCGCCGACCCCGGCGCCGCCCCCCACGAGGAGCGCGCCGGTGAGCACCGCCACCGCGAACCG
>NZ_SSXI01000095.1:0-8761 GCF_004803405.1 Nocardioides sp.
ACCGGGCACGTCATCAGCTGATGACCGAACGGACGAGTGACTCCGGGCGCATGTCGCATCAGGCGACGCGCGGGACCGGCGAGCCGGAGGCCGCGATCCGTCCGGCGCGCCCGGCTCACCGAGCCGAAGTCGATCGCCGCGCCGTGCCCGAATGTGGTCGCTTGACGCGGACTCCCGCGGGGTTGCTCATCTCGTCCCCCCGGCTAGTTCGATCCGCAGCGGGTACCAGCGGGGTGGAGGCCCCGGTCGCCGCTTCTGGGGGGATGTTACGGCCGGGGTCTCCTTTATGCGCGGCTCGTCGCCCGGCCCGGGAGCGAGGAGGAACTGCGAACGCCGGTCACCGGCTGGGAACCAGCCGCCACTGCTCCAAGGCAGCCCGAACCTGCTCGGCGGCGTCGATGTTCAGCGGACCGCTGGTCCACATCGCATAGGGCAGGTTGAGGAACCGCTCCTGCCTGACCGCGTCCAGGTCGCGGGTCGCCGGATGGGACCTGAGGATCTCGACCTTGTTCCGATAGGTCTGCCCGGGGTAGTCCACGAAGAGGAACGCGTCCGGCCTCGCCGTGGCGAGCCGCTCCCACGAGACCTCGGTCCAGGTGTCCTTGAGGTCTCCGACCGCGTTGCGTCCTCCCGCGGCTTCGATGATCGCCTGTGGAGCGCCGAACGCCCCGCTGGTGAAGATCGTCTTCTCGCCGCTGTCGAAGACGAACAGCACCGGGGCCTCGTCCTCGTCGGCCTGAGGGGCGGCGGACAAGGCGTCCAGGCGTGCGGCGAGGTCGGCGGTGACCTCGCTGGCCTCGGAGGCGCGCCCGGTGATCGTGCCCAGGTTCGTCAGGTCCTGGCGCAGCGCGGTCCAGGGGTCGACGATGCCGCGCGCGTCGCCGCCGTCCTGGCGGCAGCTCTCGGTGAGCACGTAGGCGCCGATGTCGTGGGCCGCGAGGGAGTCGGGGGTGAGGTGCTTGGCCTCGTCGTAGCCGTAGTTCCAGCCCGCGACCATGACGTCGGGCCGCTGGGCGACCACGGTCTCGAGGCTGGGGTAGTCATCCGAGACCTGGTTGAGCTGGCCGACCGCGGGACCGTAGTGGGCGGCGAGCACCTGCTCGTCCCGGTTCAGGCTGCTCACCGCCGCGACCTGGTCCTCGGCGCCGAGGGCCAGGATCATCGAGATCAGGTTGCTGTCGTTGACGAAGAGCCGCTGGGCCGGTGCGGGAAGAGTCACTGGCTCCCCGCAGTTGGTGACGGTCACCTCGCCGCGGGCGCTCTTTCCGTCGGGGGCGGCGCTGCAGCCGCTCATCGCGAGGGCGAGGAGTGACATGCCGAAGACGATGGTGCGGGTGCGGCTCACGGGTGCGGCTCTCTTTCGTCGCGGCTGAACAGCAGATGTGTGCGGCCGGTGATGGGGTGGGTCACGCGAGTGGCGAGGACGCCGAACGCGTCGTGGAGGATCGACGGCGTCAGCACCTCGTCTGGTTCGCCGCAGGCCAGCAGGGCACCGTCGTGAAGCACCGCGACCCGGTCGCAGAACGTCGCGGCGAGGTCGAGGTCGTGCAGGGCGACCACGACGGTTCGGGAGAGGGCGCGGATCCGACGCATCAGAGCCAGCTGGTGGCCGATGTCCAGATGGTTCGTCGGCTCGTCGAGCAACAGCAGGGGCGCCTCCTGGGCCAGGCCCCGTGCGATCAGTGCGCGACGCCGCTCGCCCCCGGAGAGCCGGTCCAACGGCTGGTTGATCGCGTAACCCAGGTCCACCTGGTCGAGCGCCGCGCGGATCGCTCCACGCGAGCGCTCTTCAAAGCCACCCCATGCCCGCGCATGCGGAACCCGGCCGAGCCCGACCATCTCACCGACCAGCAGATCGGTCGGGCCGGTCTCCTCCTGGGCGACGAACGCCAGGTGTCGGGCGCGCAGCCGGGGACGCATGGCGGTCAGTGACTCGCCGGCGAGGCGGACGCTGCCCGCAGCCGGTCGACGTACTCCGGCCAGAACTCGCAGGAGGGTGGACTTGCCCGTGCCGTTGGCCCCGATCAGTCCCAGCACCTCGCCTCTACGGACCTCGAGGTCGACACCACTCAGGATGGTGCGGCCGCCGATCACGCAACTCAGCCCGTGGGTCGCCAGGTGCGGGATCGTGTCGGCGGGGCGCGCCGCGAGATCTGCGGGGGAGTCGAAGATCAACGGTCCCCTCCGAACCGATAGCTGCGGCGACCGAGCAGGACGAGGAAGACGGGCGCGCCGATCAGGCCGGTGACCACGCTGAGCGGGATCTCGGTCGGACGGACCATGACCCGCGCGGCAATGTCGACCCACACCAGGAACAGCGCCCCCGCCAGCGCGACCACGGGCAGCGAGACTCGATGACGCGGTCCCACCAGAAGGCGGGCGATGTGGGGCAGCACCAGTCCGACGAATCCGATTCCACCGGCCACCGCCACCAGGATCCCGACCAGCACGGCGAGCAGCACGAACAGCGCGATCCGTAACGCACGGACCGGGATGCCGAGGGCGGCGGCGGTGTCCGCGCCCACCGCGAGCGCGTCGAGCCAGCCGCTGCCGCTCATCAGCACACCGAAGGCCGCCACGACCGCCACGCAGGGCAGCCACAGTTGCTCCCAGGTGGCGCCTGACAGCGACCCGAGGAGCCAGAACAGTACCGTTTGTGCCGCCTGCGGCTCTGCGCTCCGGAACACCATGAAGCTGGCGATCGAGGAGAACGCCGAGGACAGCACCGTCCCGGTGAGCACCAGTCGCAACGGGGTCAACCCGCCCTGCAGCATTGCCACCCCGAAGACCAGGACCGCCGCGAGCAGTGCTCCGAACAGAGCGCCGACCGACAACGACCACAGTCCGAGACCCGAGAGGACTCCGAAGGTGATCACGGCCGTGGCGCCGACACTCGCGCCGGAGGACACCCCCAGCAGGTAGGGGTCGGCCAACGGGTTGCGCACCAGCGTCTGGATGCCGGCGCCGGCGATCGCCAGCCCGGCGCCGACGACGAGGCCGAGAATCGTCCGTGGCAGACGGATCTGCCACACGATGGCGTCGTACGCCGAGTCCGTCGTGCCGCTGCCGCCGACACGGTGCCGCAGAACGTCGACCACCACCGAGGCGGGCAACGGCTCGGCACCGAACCCGATCGAGAGCACCGCCGTCACGGCAACCGCGAGGGCGAGCACCAAAAGAACCAGCGTCACGGGCAACCGGCGGACATCACGGCGACGCGGTACCGCCTCGACGGTATGGATGACGTTGACCTCAGGGGAGTCAGGAGCTCAGTCGCGAAGCCCGGTGGACACAAGTTGCCAGCAGGTCTTCGGACTTGGGGTCAATCGGACGAGACGCCTTCCCAGACCAGCTGGTCCAGTGGCTTGCTGCCTCGCCCGTCGCCCTCACCGCTGCGCGTCAGTTCCGGATTCTCACCGGATTCCCGCACCCCTGGGGGTGTGACTGGCTCGTCGCGCAATCTAGGGCGGATGGCCACGAGTCGGCAAGAGCCTGCCCACGAGCGACAGATCACATCGACGCCCACCGTGCCCTGGAGTAGGTCACCGAGCTCCCCGTCCGACGAGGTCCGGCCTCGTGGGGAAGGTGACGCCAGGCGGCCCGGGCATGAGGCTCGCCAGAAGAGGCGGTCCTCGGCCCGGGCCGCAGGTCGTCAGGCGCCGCTCAGGCGCTCTGGAACCACGGGTGGTGCAGGTCGTAGAAGCTGGCTCCCTTCATGACCGACTCCAGATCGCGGCGCACCTCGGCGGGCGGCTCGAGCTGCTCGCCCTTACGAGCCTCCTCCTCGGTGGTGAAGGCGACGGTCTCGATGAAGGAGCCGTCAGGCTCGAACGCCAGGGTGCCGCCGAGGATCTCCGGTCGCATCTCGTGCAGCGTGGTGGTGTCGGCGAGCATCGCCTTGAGACGCGACGGGTCCTCGGCGCGGCCCCGGATGATCTGGACGAAGCCGGCCTGATCGGAGCCGCCGTCCATGAACAACGTGACGTCGTCGCAGTCGTGGAACTCGAGCGGACCGGCCATCAGCTCGGCGAATCGCTCGGCCCACGCACCCTGTTCGGGCCGGTTGGAGTTGGCCATCGCGGCATCGCGGGACTCGAACCGGACCACCGCCATGAACTGGTCGTCGTCGGTGAACCCGTACGTGCCGCCCAGCCAGCCGGACGCACCGGGAGCCAGGTCGCGACGCCACTCGTCGAGCAGAGCGTGGACCTCGTCCTGCCGAGAACAGGGGCCTTGGATCATCTGGATGAACATTGCTGCCTCCTCGGTCGATGGTGTGCAGAAGACCGGTCGAGGCGGTGACCGGGCCCCGGCCGGACCCTCTCGCAACCTACGCCGATCGAACGGTGCCACGCCATCGGCAACGGACGATCTTTGCTTAACCGCGTGGTGGCGGCGACCACCATGGGGGAGCTCCCGTGGAGGCGCTGCGCTCCCGAGACGGGGTCGTCTGCCGCGGGCCTGTCGACAGGGAGTCCCGGCTACTCTGGATAGGAGTTTCACAAGCTCGCGGCCCGCCATCGATGACGGGTCGCTCCAGGGGGTGAGGGTTCGTCATGGGACCCCTGTGGTGCACGGCCGGCATGGGCAGCATGGCGCTGTGGATGCTCGCCTGTCTGGCGGGCGCGGTGATCGTCGGGTTGCTCGTGGCGGTGGTCACGGCGCTCGCGATCTGGCGGATACGCGACAATCGGTCCTCCCCGGATGAGTCATTGGAGGATGTGCCACGTTGACCGCCCGCCTACGTTCAGCACTTCTCCTCTGCACCGTGCTCCTCGCTGGCTGCGGCGCGCCGTCCTCGCCGCCTGGGGACAGCACAGCCAGGCCCGACGACAACGCTCTTGCGCACGTCCATGGGCTCGGGGTGAACCCCGCCGACGGCGACCTGTATGCAGCCAGCCACTTCGGGGTCTTCCGGATCGAGGACGACGGGGAGACCCGACGGATCGCGGACCGGTGGCAGGACACGATGGCGTTCACCGTCACCGGCCCGGACACGTTCCTCGCCAGCGGCCACCCGGACCTGAGAGAGGACCTCCCCCGACATCTCGGGCTGATCGAGTCCACCGACGCTGCAGCCACCTGGTCCTCGGTCTCCCTCGCCGGCGAGGCCGACTTCCACGCGCTCGAGGTCGCCGACCGCAGCACCTACGGCTTCGACTCCCTGACCGGCCGACTGGTCGTTTCGCAGGACCGCCAGACCTGGACGACCATCGGCGAGGCGCCCGTGATCGATCTCGCCTGGCTCGGCCGCGACGCCGACCAGATCCTCGCCAGCACCGCGCGAGGACTGGCCGAGTATCGGACCGACGGCACAACGACCAAGCTCCCGAATGCGCCGCCCGTTCTCCTGATCGACTCGCCGGAGAAGGGCACGCTGGTCGGTGTGACGGCGTCCGGGGAGATCTACTCCACCCGGGACCCGTCGAGTGACGCCTGGCGTCGTCACGGGAGCACTCCGGGCCACCCGCAGGCGCTGGAGGCCACGTCGGACGTCTGGTACGTCGCCACCGACCGCGGCGTGTTCTCGTCTGATGACGTCGGTGAGACGTGGAGACTGCTCGTGCCGACGGCAGCCGACGGCCACTGAGCGCCGGCCGGCTTTCGCTCATCCGGCCCGTCGGGACTTCGCTCGGGAGGACTCGTTCCGAACGCCCTCGATGGCCTCGCGCAGCTCGTCCGTCTTCATCTTCGAGCGTCCGCGAATGTCGAGCTCCTTCGCCAGGCCGATGAGATCGGCCTTGCTCAGGTCGCCCAGGTCGACATCGGTGATCTCGCGCTTCCGGGTCTCGAGCTTGCCGAGGTTGTGGGTGTTACCGGGTCGGTGGTCCTTGCTTCGCTCGAGGGACGCTTGCAGCGCTGCGAGCAGGTCGACTGCCTTCTCTCCTGCTTCCTCCGCGTCGCCTTCGGTGACGACGACGCGGTCCTTCTTCTTCGCCTTGACGAGTTGCTCGACGCGCTCGGTGTAGGTGTCCCGGTAGTTCTTCGGATTCCAGGAGGCGGAGAGGGCGTCGATGAGGTTGAGCGCCATCGTGATGTCCTTGCCGCGCGAGGAGGTCCGACCGGGTAGGTTCTCGAGCTCCTTCTTCGGGTCCCGGACCTCGTCGGCGAAGTACATCGTCTCCAGGATCAGGACGCCGTCCTTGGGCCGGATCGCGGCGAGGTACTGCTTGTCCCGCATCACGAAGGTCGCGATTCCGATCCGATCGGCTTTCTCCATCGCCCGCGCAAGGAGCGCATAGGGCTTCTTGGCGGTGTCGTCCGTCGGCGCCAGGTAGTAGGCCTTCTGGTAGTAGATCGGGTCGATCTCGGAGGCCTCGACGAAGTCGCTGATGTCTATCGTGCGACTCTTGCCGGGTTCGACCGCCGCCAGCTCTTCGGCGGTGAGCATCACGTACTTGCCCTCGTCGACTTCCGCGCCCTTGACAATGTCGTCGTAGTCCACCTCCTCGCCGGTGTCCTGGTTGACCCGCTTGTACCGGATCCGCGACGAGGTGCCGCTCTCGAACTGGTGGAAGCGAACCTCGTGCTCCTGGGTGGCCGAGAACAGGCCGACCGGGACGTTGACCAGGCCGAAGGAGAGTGATCCGGTCCAGATCGCGCGCGCCATGGGGTACCTGCCTTCCGTGGTCGGTAGGTACCCGCGGCGAGCTCGAGCATGCCGAGGACTGCCGGCGCCTGGTGCAGCAGCTGGCTCGGGATCAGCCTGCCGGCCTGGTGGGCGGAGGCGTACTGATCGACCCACCGTTGCGCCACCGCCTCGTCGAGGGTCTGCGGCACCAACAGCGGTGGGCAGGTGATCCCCATGGCTCTGCGCATACCCAAATGTGGGTAGAGGAGCTGTTGCGGAGCTGGGCGACGGACCGCCGTTTGCTTGGACGGGCGGGGACCACAGATTGCCGGGACCGGTGCGTCGGGAGGGCGGGAGTCGGCGGGCCGGATGTGGCGCGGTCGACGTTGGTCGGTCGGGCGGGGCCGGGGATTGGCCCCGCCCGACCGGCGGCTCGCGGGGTGCTTGGGCGGTACCCGAGACGAAGCCGCCTACTGCCGGCGGGGGACAGGGCGCCGGCAGATCTTGGGGTGTGCGTCGGTTGGTTGCTCTCTCACCGTGCCGCCGACGTCGGGCTCGCGGTCGTGTCTTCGTCGGCGACTGCGTTCGTGGCCGGTGCAGCGGTGCGCGGGTCAGCGGTGGTGGGGATCCGGTAGCGGTAGGTGATTCCGTCGTCCTGGACGATGAACGTCTCGATGTCGCTGCGGGTCCAGTGCAGGACCAGCAGGCCGTAGCGCTCGGCGAGTCTGGCCAGGGTGGGGAAGTCGACGACGTCCACGACCGGTCGTGTTGCGGGACTGGGGACGGGCTCCACCTGGAGGAGGAGGGAGGAGTACTGGCGTCTGATCGCGGCGCGCTCGTCGCCGCGGCCCGCTCGGGACAGCAGCAGGATCGCACCGAGGGCCAGGACGCCGCTGACGGTGAGCAACACCGAGGTGGTCCGCAGGGTGGAGACGGCGATCTCGCGTCCGCCGAGGGCGATGGTGGGAGCGCCAAGGGCTTGTGCGGTCGGCGCGGACTC
Source organism: Nocardioides sp. (assembly GCF_004803405.1). Taxonomy (GTDB): domain Bacteria; phylum Actinomycetota; class Actinomycetes; order Propionibacteriales; family Nocardioidaceae; genus Nocardioides; species Nocardioides vastitatis. Next base: position 7,572 of record NZ_SSXI01000095.1, read on the forward strand.
GTTCACCGTGAGAGAGGACTTGTTTCCGGCGAGCTCGAGCTTGAGTGGGGTGAGCATGAACGCGAGTCGCGGGGAGAAGACGGCTCCATCGGGGCTCTCGACCCTCGGTACGATCGTGACCTCGATCTGGGCTGCCGGGATGCCGATGGCCGCGGCTGCGGCGTTCGCCTTGTCCTCGAGGGCATCGAGGTCCAGGTTGACGGTGGCCGTGTGCACCGGCCCTTCGGTGTCCGTAGCCGGAGTGAGGGGCATCGCGGTCTTCCAGCCGCTTGCGGCGGACAGCTCGGCCGCGACCGAGATCCGTGCGGGCTCGCCGCGGTAGGTGTACTTCAGCGCCACTGTCGTGACCAGCTTCCGGAACAGCGGTGCCGGTGAGGTGACAGTCGTGCCCTGGTAAGCCGGCGAGACCGGTACGTCCGCGGAGTAGGAGAACGTCATCCTCGACGCGTCCGGGCTCGCAGCGGCCTGGGTGGCGGTCGCGGGCCGCGTCCACGACACTCCGGCCAGGACCAGGCCGACGATGGCCACGACGGCAGCGACCGTGGCAGCTGTGCGCAGTCGTGGCGAGAATCCGCCCAGCCGAACCGGGGAGCGGGACGTAGCTGAGTGTTGAGCCATCGGTCGTTTCCTACCTCTACGCAGGGATCGGGTGGTCGTGCCGCCGAGGGCGAGCAGGCAGAAGGTGAGTACGGCGAGCGCGGGTGGGCTGGTCAGCCGGTCCATCCAGACCTCGCCGTGAGAAATGTGGAGGAGCTCCTTGCCGATCAGCTGGTCTGCGGTCGGCTGTTCGGGGTCGTCGAAGTCGTTGTTGTCGCCGCGCAGGGTGTAGCGGCCGTCCTCTGATCCGACGACACGGTGCAGCACGACCTGCTGCAGGTCGTGGCTGGAGTAGGCCACGACGTCGCCGGTCTCGTAGGTCGGACTCTGGACGACCACGACCAGGTCGCCAGTCTCCACCCGGGGGGCCATGCTGTTGCCGTGCGTGCCGACAACGGCCACCCAGCCGGCAGCGAGGGCCAGCACACCCGCCAGGACGACGGTGGCGGCGAGTCCGAGACAGATCCTTCTCATGACGATGACCGGTGGAGGGGCGACCTCAGCGGTGCCCCTCCCCACGGTGGTCTCAGTCCCCGACTCAGCCGTTGATGGTGAATCGGACGTTGGTCACGTTCGCGACGTCGGTGATGTCG
>NZ_SSXI01000095.1:8873-32584 GCF_004803405.1 Nocardioides sp.
CGCCGAGTCATCGAGGGTGCTGGTCGCGGTGAACGCGGACGCGCCGAACGCGACGAACCCTGCCGCGGTGGCGGCGGCAATGATCTTGGTGGACTGATGCATTGGATGGAACCTTTCGCTTGAAGCCCGAGTACCCCCGTGAGCCCCGGGAGCTCGCGCTCAACGTATGCAGCGCCGGGCCTGTGGTTCGCAGGTTCGCGTCGCATCTGGGGCCAATGGCCTAGACAGTCGCACCGAACGACCCCCTGTCGCGCCGCGAGACGACGAACAGCCCTCCCCCCGGGCGAAGGTGGCGGGGCCGTGTCGGGCATCCCCGGTCGCGTGCTCGGGCCAGGCGTCACCCCTCGGTCACGCCGCGATTCGGGTCGATTCGAGGCACGCGGGACCGGTGGGTCGAGACCTCCCGGCGTCGCTCTGAGCCAATGCTCCGCACCCCCTTGACGGGACCATAATGCGTTATTACTGTGTTCCCAGTCACAGCATCCATGTGATCCGACGCACATCGCGACAGGCGCGCGCACCCTCGGAGATTGCCGCCCACAGTGACCGCGTCGCATCTTCAACAGCCGAGGGTCCTCGGCGGAAGTGAGACAGGAATGAGCGCATCTGACGTAGCTCAGGACGCCAGGCCGGAGAGGGCGGACGGGCGCCTCGACGTGAGGGTGTTCGTGCCCACCGCGGTCCTGACCGTCGCATTCGTGACCTACGGCCTTCTGGCGCCGGAGAGCCTCGGCACCATCTCTGCCGAGTCCTTCGGCTGGGTCACCCGCCACTTCGGCTGGTTGATCATCCTCACGACCAACGCGATGGTGCTCTTCTGCATCTACTTGGCGTGCAGCCGATTCGCTCGGGTACGCCTGGGGGCTCCTGAGGACCGCCCGGAGTTCCGCACTGCGTCGTGGATCGCGATGATGTTCGCTGCCGGACTCGGAATCGGCCTGATCTTCTACGGCGTCGCCGAGCCCATGATGCATTTCACCTCCCCGCCCCCCGGGGTCGCCGAGCCGGAGACCGAGCAGGCGGCCCGGGCCGGCATCGACTACGCCATCTTCCACTGGGGAATTCACGGCTGGGCGATCTTCGCGGTCGCCGGCCTGACGTTCTCCTACTTCGGCTACCGCCACGGGCGGCGCTTCCTGGTGAGCGAGCCGCTTCGACCGCTGTTGGGCGCCCGTGTGGACGGCTGGGTCGGCCACGTCGTCAACAGCCTCGCGCTGTTCGCGACGCTCTTCGGGGTGATTCCCTCCCTTGGCCTCGGCGCGCTGCAGATCAACGGGGCGATGAGCCGGCTCTACGGCGTCGAGAACTCCGACACCGTCGCCCTCGCCCTGATCGTCGGCATGATGGTCGTCGTCATTCTCTCGGCCGTGACCGGCGTGGCCAAGGGCGTGCAGTTCCTGGCCAACACCGCCATGGTCGCGAGCGTGCTGATGGCCCTGTTCATGGTCGTGGTCGGCCCCTCGGCCTTCCTCGGCAACAGTGTCGTCGAGTCGATGACCAGCTACCTGCAGAACCTGCTGCCGATGAGCGCGCGCACCGGCACGTACGGGCAGGGCGAGTGGGTCCAGGCCTGGACGGTCTACTACTGGGTCTGGTGGATCTCGTGGGCACCGTTCGTCGGTATGTTCATCGCCCGTATCTCCCGGGGACGGACGATCCGCGAGCTGGTGCTGGGGGTGACCCTGATCCCGACCGCCGTCAGTGCCGTCTGGTTCGCCCTCTTCGGCGGAGCGGCCACCTATCTCGACCTGAACGGGATTGCCGACATCTCCTCCGCGGTTGCAGCAGACCCGTCGACCGCGCTGTTCAGCGTCTTCGAGCACTACCCGTTGACATCGGTGATGACGACCGTCGCGATGGTGCTGGTCGCCCTGTTCTTCATCAGCGGCGTGGACGCAGCCACCGTCGTGATGGGGATCCTGTCCACTGGCGGGTCGGAGAGTCCACGGCGGCCGGTGGTGGTCTTCTGGGGCGTGGCGACCGCTGCCGCGGCATCGGTTCTCATGCTGGCAGGCGGTCTGTCCGCTATCCAGTCCGCCATGGTCGTGATCTGTGCGCCGTTCACCGCGATCCTGATCGCGATGAGCGTTGCCCTGGTGAAGCAGCTGCGTCTCGACCACCCGGAGGGGGAGGCGATCCCGCTCGTTGAGCGACCCACCGAGGAGCAGGCACCGGAAGGTGGTACGGCCTCCCGTGGGGAGTTGGGCCCGATCGACCGAGTGGCTGCGGTCGCACCGCGGCCCTGAGTGATGCTCACGATGCCCGGGTGGCGCGAGCGATCGCGCCACCCGGGATGCCGCCGCCGAGCGGGACGAGGCACCTCAGGCGTCGAGAGGTCCGAAGTCGTACTGGAGGAGTCGGCCGGCGATGTCCTGGAGCAGGGCGGCCCGGTACGCCCGGTCGAACTCGTAGACCTGGAGCCCGACAGCGACCATGAGCCCGTCGATCATCGCCATGATGGTGTCGAGCACCTGGTCCAGTGGCACGACCGGCTGAAACGCACCGGCTTCAATGCCCCCTTGCAACGCGCTGCGGAGGGCACCCTGCCAGGCCTCGTAGATCCTCGTGATCATCGGCAGCAGGTCCGGATGCCGGGTCGAGGAAGCGCACGTCTCCATCCAGGCCTGGCAACGCTCGCGATCCGCGATCGAGCCGCGCAGGAGGACGCGAGTGCGCTCCACCGGGTCATCGACGCCGGCGCCCAGGGACTCCCACTCCGCGGCTCGACGCCAGCTCGCATGCCTGAGGGTCTCGAGGACCAGCGCGTCGCGGGTGTCGAAGTAGTGCTGAATCAGGCCGATCGAGACCCTCGCGTCCTTGGCGACGTCACGCAGCCGAAGGCCGTCGAAGCCCTGCTCCGCGATCAGCCGCTCGGTGACGGTCATGATCTGCAGCTTGCGCGGCTCGATCGTCGCCTCGGCCTCGCGTTCCAATGTCATGGATCGAACCGCCTTCCGCTCCCGAAGCCCGGGAGCCGTCCCCGTGCACCAGGTAGATCGTAGTAAGCCGTCACCGCACACCTCTCAAGCATCAAGAAGACACACCTTTACACAGGCCAATAATCTTGTATTATGGCACCTCTCGACCTTGGAACGGACCAATCCACATGCGCACCCTCGCCACGCAGACCCGTGACGTCTCCGCCCTGTTCGACCCGCGATCCATCGCGGTGGTGGGCGCCAGTGACGACCCGGGCAAGTACGGCAACTGGCTGGCCGTCCGCGCCCTGGCCGGCCGCCGCCCCGCCTACCTGGTGAACGCCCGCCGACCCGAGGTCCTAGGGAGGAAGACATTCGCCTCGATCGCCGAGGTTGGCGAACCGGTGGACCTGGCGGTGGTCGCGGTCCCGGCGTCTGCCTACGAAGCCGCGGTCGACGACGCCCTCGCCGCGGGAGTGAGCGCGATCGTCGGGATCACGGCCAGCCTCGGCGAGTCCGGCCCGGAGGGTCGCCGCCTGCAGGAGACCATCGCCGCCCGTGTGCGCGAAGCCGGCGCCGTGATGCTCGGCCCCAACTGCCTGGGCGTTCTGGACCACACCTCGGGGCTGGACGCCACGGTCAACGACTTCGTCCCGGGCACGATCGCCCTCCTCTCCCAGAGCGGGAACCTGGCTATCGACCTGGCACAGCAGTTGGCCGCCTATGGCCTGGGTATCTCCCGGTTCGCCAGCCTGGGCAACCAGGCCGACCTGGACACCGCCGACCTGATCGAGGCCTGTGTCGACCACGAGGGAACGGCCGCGATCGCGGTCTACAGCGAGGGCATCAACGACGGCCGCAAGTTCGCCGCCGCGGCAGCCCGAGCCGAGGCAGCCGGCAAGCCGGTCGTGCTGCTCGCCGCCGGTCGAGGCCAGGCGTCCGCCCGGGGGGCCGCCTCCCACACCGGCTCGATGGTCACCTCGCACACCGTGATCCAGGCAGCCTGCGACGCGGTGGGCGCCGAGTTCGTCTCCAGCCCGCGCGAGGCCGCCAACCTGCTCCAGGCACTGGTCAGGACCACTGCCCCCACCGGTCCCAGGGTCGCCGTCTTCGCCGACGGCGGTGGACATGCGTCGCTGGCCAGCGACGCTCTGGAGGAGGCCGGCCTGCTCGTCGAACCCTTCGAGTCCGACACCCACATGCGCATCAGCGCATTGCTGCCCGACAGCGGGGGCACGGCCAACCCGATCGACACCGCCGGTGCCGGCGAGCGTGACCCGTCGGTGTTCGTGAGGGTCACCGAGGCTCTGGCGGACTCCTCCGACGTCGACGCGACGCTGCTGACCGGCTACCTCGGCGGCTACGGCGAGTACTCCGTCGACCTGGCCGCCAGCGAGGTGCTCGCTGCGAAGGACCTCGCCGCGACGGTAACTCAGAACCAGAGCTGCCTGATCGCCCAGCTCATGTTCGACACGTCTCCCGCAGCCCAAGCCCTCCGGGAGGGCGGTGTCGCGGTGTACCGGCACGTCGAGGAAGCCGCGTGGGTCCTGCGCCGTCTCGTAGAGCGGGGCAAGCGCCGGCCCACCGGTGTCCCGGAGCTGCCCGACCGGGCCACGCCGATCCAAGACGGTGACTACTGGAACGCGCGAGTCACCCTCGCCCGGACCGGCGTCCCGTTCGTGCCCGCCGCCCGAGTGGAGACCGCCGACGAACTCGTTACCAAGGCCCGAGCCCTTTCCTATCCACTCGTCCTCAAGGCGCTCGGCGATGAGCACAAGAGCGACCGAGGTGGCGTAGTCCTCGGCATCGACACCGAGGACGAGCTGCTCGGCGCCTGGCACGACCTCCAGGACCGGCTGGCGCCGCCGGCGGTCTCCGTGGAGGAGATGGCCGACCTCAGTGACGCCGTCGAACTGATCATCGGCGTGCGCCGAGACCCAGCGTTCGGGACCGTGGTTCTGGTCGGAGCCGGCGGTGTCCTCACCGAGCTCCTGCACGACACCCAGTGCGCGATGGGACCACTCACGCCATCCGACGCCCTTCGGCTGCTCCAGCAGTTGCGCGCCGCACCGCTGCTCGACGGCTACCGCGGCAAGCCGAGCGTCAACCTCGCGGCCGCGGCAACCCTGGTCGCCGAGCTGTCGCAGTTCGCCGCGGCCCACCCCGAGATCGCGGAGATCGAGTGCAACCCGGTCGCAGTGACGCCGCACGAGGCCATCGCACTGGACGCCCGCATCATCCTCACCCCACTCGCGTGACCCACCAGACGACCAGCTCAGCCCACGAAAGGATCCCCATGCCCACCACTGACGAGGCACGTCGACCGGTGACCACCGCCGGAACCCAGCCGGTTCCGATCGGCCAGCTCCCGCCGCTGGGAGAGGTGCCGGCCACGATGACCGCATCTGTCGTGCGACAGGATCGGTTCGGCGACCCCGCCACGGCGTTCCGCGAGGAGGTCGTCAGCACCCCCCGGATCGGTCCCGACGAGGTGCTGATCGCGGTCATGGCCGCCGGCATCAACTACAACAACGTCTGGGCGGCCCGCGGCTACCCCGTGGACCAGATCGCCACCCGCCAGAAGCGCGGCGAACCCGAGGACTTCCACGTCGGCGGCTCCGACCTCTCCGGCATCGTCTACGCGGTCGGCGAGGACGTCGAGGGCATTGAGGTCGGCGACCACGTCGTCACCCACCCCGGCTACTGGGACAGCGACGACCCGTGGCTGCTCGCCGGCCGCGACCCGATGATCGGCCCCACGGCGCGGATCTGGGGCTACGACACCAACTACGGCGCGTTCGGCCAGTTCGCCCGAGTCCAGGCCCACCAGGTCCTGCCGAAGGCCCCGCACCTGACCTGGGAAGAGGCCGCCGCACCGACGCTCGTGGGCACCACGGCCTACCGCATGCTGCACGGGTTCGCCGGAAACACCGTCCAGCCCGGTGACCTCGTCCTGGTCTGGGGCGGCTCCGGCGGGCTGGGCACCCAGGCCTCTCAGCTGGTCGAGGCCGCGGGCGGGCGTGCCATCGCCGTGGTCTCCGACGACGAGCGTGGCAAGTACGCGATGCAGTTCGGCGCGATCGGCTACATCAACCGCAAGGACTTCAGCCACTGGGGCGTCCCGCCGCTGGTCGACGATACCGCCGGGCAACGCGAGTGGACTGCCGGCGCCCGGGCCTTCGGCAAGCGCATCTGGGAGATCGCCGGCTCCCGCGAGGACCCCGCGATCGTCTTCGAGCACCCCGGGGCGGCCACCGTGCCGACCAGCATCTTCGTGTGCCGTCCCGGCGGCATGGTCGTCATCTGTGCCGGAACGACCGGCTTCGACGCGATGGTCGACCTGCGCTACCACTGGACGCGACAGAAGCGCTTCCAGGGCTCCCACGGCACCAACGACGAGCAGGCCATCGCCTACAACCAGCTGGTCGTGGACGGGAAGATCGACCCCGCGCTCGGCAAGACCATCGCCTTCAACGAGCTGGGCCAAGCTCACGCCGCCATGGGCCGCGGCGAGGACGTCCGCGGCAACATCTCCGCGCTCATCGGCGCCTCCGCACCAGGAACGGGACGACAGTGACCACCACCGACCTCAGCCACGACCTGACCGTGACCTACGAACACATCCTCCTCGAGCACCGAGACACCGTCGGGCTCATCACTCTGAACCGCCCCGAGGCCCTCAACGCCCTGTGCGACACGCTCACCAAGGAGCTCACCGACGCCCTGGAGCGGCTCGAGGTCGACGAGCGCATCGGCGCGATCGTGATCACCGGCAGCCCCAAGGCATTCGGCGCCGGTGCAGACATCAAGGAGATGCAGCCCAAGTCCTTCGCCGACGTCTACCTCGAGGACTTCATCACCAGCACCTGGGAAGCGCCGGCCAAGAGCCGCAAGCCCGTCATCGCGGCCGTGGCCGGCTTCGCGCTGGGAGGTGGCGCCGAACTCGCGATGATGTGCGACTTCATCATCGCCGCCGACACCGCCAAGTTCGGACAGCCCGAGATCACCATCGGCATCCTTCCCGGTGCCGGCGGCACGCAACGCCTCACCCGGTCTGTCGGCAAGGCCAAGGCCATGGACCTGGTCCTGACCGGCCGCATGATCGACGCGGAGGAGGCAGAGCGGATCGGCCTCGTCGCCCGCGTGGTCCCCGCCGAGGAGTTGCTCACCGAAGCCCTCGCGGCCGCCGAGAAGATCGCGGCCTTCTCCAGGCCGGCTGTCCTGATGGCCAAGGAAGCGGTGAACTCCGCGTTCGAGACCCCGCTCGCCGAGGGTCTGCGGTTCGAGCGTCGGCTCTTCCACGCCGCCTTCGCCACCGACGGCCAGGCCGAGGGAATGAGCGCGTTCCTCGACAAGCGCCGCCCCGAGTTCAACAACCGCTGAAAGGCACGCACATGGTTGCCAGCATCGCGCTGCCCCGGATGCTCCGGATCGGAGCCGGAGCCGTCACCGAGGCCGCTGACGTCGCCTCGACGCTCGGTGTCACTCGTCCACTGCTCGTCACCGACCCGTTCATGGTCGTCAGCGGCACTGCGGATCTGGTCCTGAACGCGCTCAAACAGGGCGGCCTGGACGCCGCCCTGTTCTCCGAGACGGTTCCGGACCCCACGACGGACTCGCTTGCCGCTGGTGTCGCCGCGATCGCCCACCACCAGGCCGACGCACTGATCGGCCTGGGTGGCGGCAGCCCGATCGACACCGCAAAGGCGCTCGCCCTGCTCAGCAAGCAGGGCGGGCACATGCGCGACTACAAGGCCCCGAAGGTCAACCTGGGCCCGGTTCTCCCGGTCATCGCCATCCCGACGACCTCGGGCAGCGGGTCGGAGGCAACCCAGTTCACTGTCATCACCGACAGCGCCAACAGCGAGAAGATGCTCTGCATCGGCCTCGGGTTCCTCCCCGCAGCCGCCATCATCGACTTCGAGCTCACCGAGTCGATGCCGGCGCGGCTCACGGCCGACACCGGCGTCGACGCGCTGTGCCACGCCATCGAGGCCTACGTCAGCCGCAAGGCCAACCCCTTCTCCGACTCGATGGCGATGGCCGCGATCACGGCCATCGGCCGCAACCTGCGCCGCGTTTACGCCGACGGTCACGACCGCGACGCCCGTGAGGCGATGATGCTCGCGTCGCTGGAGGCCGGCATCGCGTTCTCCAATGCCAGCGTGACCCTCATCCACGGGATGAGCCGGCCGATCGGCGGCAACTTCCAGGTCGCCCACGGCCTGTCCAACGCGATGCTCCTGCCCGCCGTCACCGCCTTCTCCGTCGGCGGCGCCGAGGACCGCTACGCCCAGGTGGCACGGGCACTCGGCGTGGCCAGCGACGCTACCGCCGACGCACATGCCTCGCTCGCGCTGGTCGATGAGGTCACCCAGCTGTGCGCCGACCTGCACGTTCCCACGCCGGAGGCCCACGGCATCTCGCGTGAGAAGTGGGACGCCCTGACGCCGGTCATGGCTCAACAGGCCCTGGCCTCGGGGTCGCCGGCCAACAACCCCGTCGTTCCGACCGCAGACGACATCGAGTCCCTGTACGCCAAGATCTTCAGCTGACCACCCCGGGAGAAACCCTCGTGAGCAACGCAGACCAGCCCTTCGAGATCAACCACTTCATCAACGGGGTCCTCGAGGCCCGCGACGCCGAACGCCGCGCCGACGTCTACAACCCAGCCACCGGACAGGTCACCGGGCAGGTCGCCCTGGCCACCGCCGCCGATGTCGACCACGCGGTCAACGCCGCTGCGACCGCGTTCGAGGCCTGGGCGGACACGCCTCCCCACGTCCGTGCCCGGATCCTGTTCCGCTTCCGCGACCTGGTCGAGCAGAACACCGAGCGGCTGGCAAAGATCATCACCGCCGAGCACGGCAAGGTTCACTCCGACGCGGTGGGCGAGGTGATCCGCGGCCTGGAGGTCGTCGAGTTCGCCTGCGGCATTCCCCAGCAGCTCAAGGGTGAGTTCTCCGAGAACGTCGGCCGCGCCGTCGACGGCGTCTCCTTCCGCCAGCCGCTCGGTGTCGTGGCCGGCATCTCGCCGTTCAACTTCCCCGCGATGGTCCCGATGTGGATGTTCCCGGTGGCGCTGGCTTGCGGCAACAACTTCGTGATGAAGCCCTCGGAGAAGGACCCCACGCTCAGCGTCGAGCTCGCCCTTCTCCTCAAAGAGGCCGGACTGCCTGACGGTGTCTTCAACGTCGTCCACGGCGACAAGGTCGCCGTCGACGCGCTGCTGCACCACCCGCAGGTCGAGGCGGTCAGCTTCGTGGGCTCGACCCCGATCGCCGAGTACGTTCACAAGACCGCCTCCGATCAGGGCAAGCGGGTCCAGGCGCTCGGCGGAGCCAAGAACCACATGGTGGTCATGCCCGACGCCGACATGGACCAGGTCGTGGCCAGCCTGATGGGAGCCGCCTACGGCTCGGCCGGTGAACGCTGCATGGCCATCTCGGTCGCCGTTCCGGTCGGCGAGGAGACCGCCATCATCCTGCGCGAGCGCCTGATCGAGGCGCTGGCCACCCTCAAGATCGGCGACGGCATCGAGCCCGATGTCGAGATGGGGCCACTGGTCACCGCCGCACACCGCGACAAGGTCGCGGAGTACGTCGCCATCGGCGTCGACGAGGGCGCGGACCTCGTGGTCGACGGCCGCGGCCACCAGGTGCCCGGCCGCGAGGACGGGTTCTTCCTGGGGGGCACCCTGTTCGACCACGTCTCGCCGAAGATGCGGATATACCGGGAGGAGATCTTCGGCCCGGTCCTCTCCATCGTTCGCGCGGGCTCCTTCAACGAGGCGCTCGAGCTGGTCAACGACCACGAGTTCGGCAACGGCACCGCGATCTTCACTGCCGACGGCGGCGCAGCCCGGACCTTCCTCGCGAAGGTCAAGGCGGGCATGGTCGGAGTCAACGTCCCGATCCCGGTCCCGATGGCCTTCCACTCCTTCGGCGGCTGGAAGCGCTCGCTCTTCGGTGACCACCACATCCACGGACCCGAGGGCGTGCGGTTCTACACCCGCTACAAGACCGCGACCACCCGTTGGCCCAACGAGACCCAGGTCAAGGCCGCGTACACCATGCCCACCCATGGCTGAGACCGGCATCCTGCTCGACGGGGTGCGCGTCCGAGTCGGATCCGGCATCGGGCGAATCACCCTGGACCGACCGGGCGCACTGAACGCACTCACCACACCGATGGTCCGCGCCATCGACGACACCCTGGCCGCCTGGTCCGGCCAGGGTGGGGTGGTGCTGATCGACAGTTCCAGCCCGAAGGCCTTCTGCGCCGGGGGCGACATCCGCGCGATCCGCGAGAACACACTCGCCGGAGATCTCTCGGCCAGCGAGTCGTTCTTCGCTACCGAGTACGCCATGAACGCACGAGTCGCCGCTTACGAGGCCCCGATCGTCTCGTTCATCGACGGCATCTGCATGGGGGGCGGCATGGGCCTGTCGATCCACGGCGCGTTCCGGCTGGTGACCGACCGGGCCGTGCTCGCGATGCCGGAGACCGCGATCGGGTTCTTTCCCGACGTCGGAGCCAGCTACTTCCTGTCCCGGCTCCCCGGATCGATCGGCATCTACCTCGGGCTGACCGGGCACCGGATCGACGCGGCAGACGCGCTCTGCACCGGCCTTGCCACCCACTTCGCGGCGGACCTGACCGCAGACCAGGTGGCGGACGCCCTCGCGAACAGCAGGCACGAACCGGTCGACCATGTCCTGAGCCGACTCGTGACGCGGACGCCCGTGGGGGAGAGCAGGATCGCCATGCACCGCGGGGAGATCGACTGGTGCTTCACAGCGCGGGACGTCGAGGAGATCAAAGGCAGGCTCCGACGCTCGAACACGGCCTGGTCACGATCCACCCTCGACGAGCTCGAGGCGGTCTCGGTGCAGAGTCTCGACGTCACCCTCGCCCTACTGCGGTGGGCACGCCAGCACACCCTGCGGGACTGCCTCGGTGCCGAGCTGGAACTCGCGCGCCGGATCACGCTCACCGACGACTTCGTCGAAGGCGTCCGTGCGGCCCTCGTAGACAAGGACCGCCAGCCCGTCTGGGGACGCTCCCGGTTCGGTGGGCTGGACTCCGCCGGGCGCGCGCGCTGGACCGATCACGCCGACAACTCACCGAGAGAAATGAGCATGCGATGACGACCGACGTAGTCCTGTACGAGAGCCACAACGGGATCGCCACGATCACGCTCAACCGCCCCGACAAGCTCAATGCGATGAACGGCGAGGTGGTCGAACAGCTCAGCCGTCGGATCGCCGAGGCCGGCGAGGACGACAACGTCAAGGTGGTGCTCATCGCCGGTGCCGGACGCGCATTCTGCGCCGGTTTCGACATCAACGACGAGGTCGAAGACGGCACCGAGTCCCCCCTGGACTGGCAGCCCGTCCTCAAGCGCGACTCCGACATGACCATGGCCGTCTGGTCCTGCCCCAAGCCGACCATCGCCGTGGTCCAGGGCTACTGCCTCGCCGGCGGCTGCGAACTCGCGATGGCGTGCGACCTCGTCGTCGCCGCGGAGGACGCCCAGTTCGGTGAGCCCGAGATCCAGTACGGGTCGGGTCCGGTCACCCTGCTCATGCCCTTCGTGCTCGGTCAGAAGAAGACCAACGAGCTCCTCTTCACCGGCGACAGGATCGACGCCCACGCGGCACTCGCCGCCGGGCTCGTGAACACGGTCGTTCCGCGCGAGGACCTCGAGGCCACCGCGCAGGGGCTTGCGCGACGGATCGCCCCCACGCCCCTCGCCATCCTCCGGCTCACCAAGCAGGCCCTCAACCGAGCGTACGAGGCGATGGGACTTCGCGAGGCGGTCAACGCGAACCTCGACATCTCCGCCATCCTCAACGGCGCGAACACGCCCGAACAGCAAGAGTTCGACAAGATCGCCAAAGCGGAAGGACTCAAGGCCGCCCTCGCCTGGCGAGACTCGCGCTACCAGGCGTGACCGGCCCCATACCCGTCGATACACCGAGAGAGGTTGACGTCACGGAACTCCCCGCGCACATTGCCATCGAGATCACCGGCTGGCTCGGAGCCGCCCTGGTGGTTCTTGCCTACGGGCTGACGACGCTCGGCTGGATACCCGCAACATCGAGGTGGTCCGCCGTCCTCAACATCGCCGGCGGCACCGGGCTCGGCGTCAATGCCGCAGCCAACGCCGCGTGGCCTTCGGCGGCGCTGAATCTCGTGTGGCTATGCATCGCGGCCGCTGGCTGGGCGCGATCGTCCAGTCGGCTCAGCCGGCCACCGTTGCTGCCCTCGTGCACAGCGCCCCACAAGGGCGATCTGCCACCGGATGCCGCGATGTGAGGATCGGTGCACAGCCACCCGCAGGCCGTTCGATCCCGCCGCCGCGGTGCCAGGGTCGCTGCCAGATGTTCTTCCTCGGAGCGAGTCGCCGGTAGATAGCATCGGGCGGTCATCTTCTTGGGAACCCCAGCTGGAGTCTTTGATGCTGCGTTCGCGCGTGCTGACCTGCGCCCTGGCAGTCGCTGGGCTCACCGCCCTCGCGAGCGTCACCGTCCCGCGTCGAAGAGACCTCTGTGAGGACGGTCCAAATTCGCTAACCCGGTGCATTGAGATCGGCCTCCGCTCGATCTTCGCTACTCGCGACCCGGAAGTCCGTTGCGGCGGATCGACGGGGGTCGAGGACGCTGACCTGAATGAGGTCGTGGAACTGCTCATCTCCAGGGTCGAGCCGAGGCTCGGTCAGTCGGACTCCTCGGTGCGCGCGGTCGCCCACCCGTCCAGGCGTGTGATCTCGAGCGACGCGAGATCGACCGCTGCTGCGGTGTCATCGGGCACCGGCATCCAGCCGGCGGGGTCGATGCCGCTCGAGATGACGTGCACGGCGTCCGGGGCGCGCCGGAAGTCCATCGCGAAGTAGTCGTCTGTGTGTCGATAGGGAATCTCCTCTGCGGAGGAGAAGAGCCTGCGCAACCCGTCGACGGGCGCCGACGCCCTGCTGTTGATGTGGACGCCGAACATGTGCGTGGGAGTCATCAGCAGCGCGTTGAGGCTCGCCGCAGGGAACGAGCTGGTCAGTACACCGAGCGCCTGGCTGAGGCCTTCGGCGTCGTCACCTTGCTCGGCGATGCATTGCTTGACGAATCTGAAGTACCGCTCGCTGTCGGTGTCGCCGCGGAGCGCGGCGCGCGCCTCCTGGGTGAGCAGGCCTTCCAGCCGGTCGACGGGCGCGATGTGCCCGTTGTGCGCGAACGCGTACCCGCCATCGACGAACGGGTGGGTGTTCTGCGGTGTCACCGGCAAGCCCGGTGTCGCCCACCGGAGGTGCAGCATGCCGGCCGGGCCGAGCCGCTGACGAGCTAGTTGCGCGTATGCCCCATCGGCGATGGCCGATTCGGCCGAGGTCACACTGCGGATGGTGTGGGACGCCGGGTCCAGCCAGGCCATGCCCCAGCCGTCGCCGTGCACGGCCGTCAGCGCGGTGAACGCGTCGAAGTGCTCCTTCCCGAGCACCTCGAGCACCGATGTCGGTCGGTGGGCGACAAAGCCGAGCAGTCGGCACACGGTGGACCGGCCCCTTCATGATGGCCTGCGAGCCGGCGGGCGGCCCAGTTCCAGGGTCCCGCGCACAGTGTGAGCAAGCAACCCCGCTGGCCAGCGGATAGTCCGGCGCCCAGCCGGACGCGAGCGCACCGGTAGTCCGCGCCGACAGGCGGGTGACAACCTCCTCAGTGGCCGCATTCGTGGGCGGGGCGAGGCCGCCGCACACGATGCTGCGTGGCTGGGATCGACGCGACCGCCGTCTCCCTGCTTCTCAGCCCGCGATCTGAGCGACCCTTCTCCGGACCTCCTTCACGACCCCACCGGCGCCGAGTGTGATGACGTCACCCAATCGCTCACCGTTGAAGAGCACTGAGCCGGCGGTGGTGGCTCGATTGACCTCAGCGAGCGCGGCGCGCACGCCTCGTCGGCGATGCACCGCCCGGAAGACGGTCGGCACCAGGTAGGCCGTGTTCTCTGCGCCGACGATCTGCACGTCGACGTCGGGAAGCTCGTCCCGCAGCCTCAGGTAGACCTGTGCCACCAGGTCCTTCTCCGCGTCGTGCTCGGTGGAGATGTCGACCCGCTCGTCGAAGCAGATGCCGTGACGGGCGTCGCCGCCGCCGCAGCAGCTACTGCCGACGCGCGCGTCGCGCCAGGGGCGCACGAGCACGACCCGCGTGGTCACTGTCTGGCCTCCCCGGTGTCGACGTCCGCATCGAGAGGACTGCCCATGTCGTCGTACTCGCGGCGAGCGGCGCCCTTGCGCAACGCCATCGCGGCCTCGACGATCAGCCAGAGCGCGAGGACGAAGATGATCCCGTCGAGCGGGGCCAGGACGAAGCGCTCGCTTCGGCCCTCGGCCTCCACGAAGTCCCAGAACTGGATGAACAACGCCCAGGTGGTCATCGCCAGGAGGAACACCAGGGGCACGACTGCGGGCAGCGGGTTGCGCTTCATCCGCAGGACCCAGACCGCGACGACCGTCAGGGCGAGCCCGGCAGTGAGCTGGTTCGTCGTGCCGAAGAGTCGCCACAGAACCCCGAAGGTGTAGCCGGCGTCGCCACCACCCGGGATCAAGGCCATGGCCAGGGGTACGGCGACCGCGACGAGACTCGCCCACGTGAGGTTGCGTGCCAACCTGTGCCAGCCCGCCACCTCGGCGATCTCCTGCACGATGTAGCGCTGTAGTCGGACGCCGGTGTCCATGGTGGTCGCGGCGAACGAGATCACCACGACCGCGGCGAAGATGACCGCAAGGTCCAGCGGGATCAGCAGGTTGTTGGCGAAGACCGCGACCCCGTTGACGAAGTTGCCCACAGCGCCGCCGGACGCGGTGTTGAAGTCGGGGTAGAGCGCATCCCAGTCGGCTCGGCTCGCCACGACTCCGGCGGTGGCCGCGAGGACGGCCCCGGTGGCCAGACTTCCCTCGCCCACAGCGCCCATGTACCCGACGTACCTCGCGTCGGTCTCCTTGTCGATCTGCTTGGCGGTCGTCCCAGAGGAGACGAGCGAGTGGAACCCCGAGATCGCACCGCACGCGATCGTGATGAACAGGAAGGGGAAGATCGAGGGGGAGTCGGCGGGCACGTCGTTGACCACCGGGGCGACGATCTGGTTCCAGCCGACGAGCATGCCCAGGCCGATGACTCCGAGCGCGATGAACAGCTGGTGTGAGTTGATGTAGTCGCGGGGCTGGAGCAGCATCCACACAGGCAGACGTGACGCCACGAAGGTGTAGGCGAACAGCAGGATGACCCACAGGTTGCGGGGGTTGTCGATGCCGATGGCCTCGGACAGCGGCGCGATGTCGACGGGGTACTGCTGGCCGACCCAGATCAGCGCGTAGAGCAGCGCTACGCCCACGAGTGAGGGGACCAGGGCCGCGGAGCGGGTCTTGTAGATGTACTGCCCGATGAAGATCGCGATCGGGATCTCGACCACGATCGGGATGACCGCGCCGGGGTTCGCCACGAAGAGATTGCCGATGACGACCGCGAACACGGCATTCACCAGCGTCAGCAGGAAGAAGATGATCAACAAGAAGAGCGTGCGAGCCCGGGTGCTGATCACGTCGTGGGCGATCGAGCCGATGTTGCGGGCGCGGTGACGCAGCGACACCGCAAGGGACCCGAAGTCGTGGACTCCGGCGGCGAAGATCGTGCCGAGCACGATCCAGGCAAGCGCCGGGCCCCACCCCCAGAAGACGGCGATCGCCGGGCCGACGATGGGGGCGGCTCCGGCGACGGAGGTGAAGTGGTGCCCGAACACCACGTGCTTGTTGGTGGGCACGTAGTCCACACCGTCCGTGAGCTGGTGTGCCGGGGTCACGAACGCCGGGTCCAGCGCGTAAATCCTGTTGGCCAGGTAGGCCGAGTAGTAGCGGTATCCCAGGAAGAAAAGGACGCCGACCACGGCAGCAACGACGATGGCAGGCACGGTGAGCTCCTTCTGCCTGTCCCGCGGGCGGCGGGTCTCGCCAACACGCGGGAGAGACGCTCTTGACACCATGATGGACCCAGGACGATCTGGCCTCAACAGTCAAGATCGGCAGAGATGCGGGCCGTCAGGAGGTGGCGTGAGCGACACGACCGTCGCCAAGGCGATCAATGCCTCCTCGCTGGCTGAGCTCAGCTGGCTCGACCCCGCGGGCGATCCGCAGGTGCGCGGTGTCGTCGCGCTGGTGCGCAGGGACCAACCCGCACTCGCCTTCACCTACGCCGCCGAGTCGGTCGCTCGCCAGGTGGCCTCGTCGTCCACTCTCGTCCTCGCGCTGCGGGAGATCCGCTCGACCGGCACCGGGTTCAGGCCCGTCCTCATCGAGGGAACGCCTCGCCTGCTGGAGGACCCCAGCGGTGACCTCTTCGTGGCAGACCTGCTCGCCCAGGAACTGCGCCGCTTCCCCCCTTCGCGGCTGCTGGCGGACTCGCTGCTGCTGATGCGCGAGCACTGGTGGTACCTCCCGCGGCTGGTCGTGGAGATCGACGTGGCATCAATCCGGCCGGTTCCCGCTCGGGACGACAGCACCTCCCATCTGCTCGTCGTCGCCAACCGGGATCGACCGGAGGTCGCGGTTGCCCGTCTCCGGCAGGACCACGACGACGTCCTCACACTCGACGTCGTCGGGCCCGTGCCAGATGCCGGCCCCGCCGTGCTCTTCGGGCAGGACGCGTCGTTCCCCGACCTCGAACGCTGGTCGCAGTGGCAGTACCGCGGCAGGTGGGACGGGACGGCCTTCCGAGTACTCGATGCTCCCGCACGCCCCGGTCTGGGCCCGGTGCCCGGAGTGCTCCAACGCTGGCGGCGTCAGCGCGCGCTGGAGAGGCGTTGCATCGAGGCCCTTCGACGCGCGTGAGCCACCCGATGACGCCCGGCCCCGTGGGGTGGCCACGTCGTACGCGCGCCGGCACGGACAGGACGACCCGAGCTCTGCGCCGCAGCATGCCGAGCGGCGTCACGTCTCAACCCCAGACGTGCGGCCAGCGCCCGCGCACTGCCTCCAGAGCCGGGACCGGCTCGTGCACGTTGCCGGGGTTGTCGCCCACGTCCGCGCGGCCCTGGCCCAGGAGTCGCATCAGCGGCCCGACCAGCACGTCGTAGACGCTTGGCAGCGCCCTGAACCCAAAGACCATGAGGGGGTTGGCGATCCCCACGTTTGCGTCGCGCTCTGGATGGTCCAGGGCATGCACCACCTGCCGGGCCACTCGTTCCGGGGAATAGACGGGCGGTGGTGGATGTCCGGGATGACCGGTGTAGCTGCCGGCCTGGTCGTAGATCGGGGTGTTCACACCGCCGGGCGAGACCAGGCTGATGTCGATGCCGGTCATCTCTCGTGCCTCGATCTGAAGCGTACGGACCAGTCCGTGAACGGCCCATTTGCTGGAGCCGTAGGGGCTCACGAGCGGCGCCGCCATCTTGCTCATCACCGAGCCGAGCACCACGAGTGAGCCGCTCTTCTGCTCTTGAAACAGATGCAGAGCCTCACGAGCGACATTGGCGGTGCCGGTGAGATTGGTCGCCACCGTGCGGTCGAAGACGTCTTGTGGCACATCCACGAAGCGTCCGTAGGTCAGCACTGCAGCGGCATGCACGACGCCGTGGATGGCCCCGAACTCCTCGGATGCACGCGAGAACAGTCGCCCCACGGCCGCGGCGTCAGCCACGTCGGTGGGAACGACCAGGACGCTGGCCGCTCCTCGGCCGACGCATTCCTGCCGGGCCAGCTCCAGAGCCTCGGGCGATCGCGCAGCGAGCACGAGCCGGGTGCCTTCCGCGGCAAGCAGGTGCGCTGTCGCACGGCCGATCCCGGAGGACGCGCCAGTGATGATGGCGCTCGTCGGTTCGTCGGTCGTGCTCACGGGTGGAGTACCACCTTGATGCAGCTGTCCTGCTTCTTCTGAAAGATCTCGTAGCCGTGGGGAGCCTGGTCGAGTGGGAGGTGGTGAGTCGTCAAGTCCAGGGTTCCCAGTGGGTCCGAGTCGTCCATGACCGCCGGGAGGATGTCATCGATCCAGCGTTTCACGTGGCATTGACCCATGCGCATGGTGATGCCCCGGTCGAACATCTCCATCATCGGCATCGGGTCGACCTCACCGCCGTACACGCCGCTGACGGAAACCGTCCCGCCGCGCCGGACCGACTTGATCGCAGCCCGGAGGGCGCCCATCCGGTCGACGGCCATCTTGTCCGCGAGCGGCTTGGCGACCGAATCGGGCAGGGCGGCGACGACTGCGTGCGCTGCCTTACCGACGGGCGAGTCGTGAGCCTCCATGCCCACGGCGTCGATGACACCATCCGGGCCACGGCCCGACGTCATCTCGATCAGTGCTTCGGCTACGTCGTCCACGTCGTTGCTATCCACTGTCTCGGCGCCGTGGCGGCGTGCCATCTCCAGCCGTTCGGGCACCGAGTCGACCACGACGACTCGGGACGCTCCGAGGTGGCGTCCGATCCTGGCGCAGAACTGACCCACCGGGCCTGCACCGAGCACCGCCAGGGTGCCGTCCTCCGGCAGCTCTGCGAACTTCACGGCCTGCCAGGCGGTAGGGAGGATGTCGGAGAGGAACAGAAAGCGCTCGTCCGGGTGCTCATCGGGAACCTTGATCGGACCGAAGTGAGCCTGAGGCACGCGCAGAAACTCCGCCTGCCCTCCGGGGACCGATCCGTAGAGCTCGGTGTAGCCGAACAGTGAGGCGCCCTTGCCCGTGTCGCGATTCTGGGTCGTCTCGCACTGGGCGAACAGACCTCGCTCGCACATCCAGCAGGAGCCGCAGGAGATGTTGAACGGGATCACGACCCGGTCGCCGGGCTTGATGTGACTGACCTCGGCCCCGACCTCCTCCACGATCCCCATCGGCTCGTGACCCAGGATGTCGCCCTTGCTCAGGAACGGCCCGAGCACCTCGTAGAGGTGGAGGTCCGAACCGCAGATGGCCGAGGACGTCACCTTGATGATTGCGTCCGTCGGTTGTTCGATGCGGGGATCCGGGACCTCGTCGACGCGGACGTCTCGACGACCGTGGAATGTCAGAGCCTTCATGCCAAGCATCTCCTCTGCCTGCTGGTCGTATTCCTAACTGGGCGATACGACGCACCGCTGCGTGGACGTCCAACCTGGGTGGGTGACGTGCGAAGTAGTCGACTTTGCCCGCGGGCCCGCGCCCCGCGCGAAGGCCATGTGCGCGACGTCCAAGAGTCCGGACATCACCGACCGACCGTGGTCGCGGGCGAGCCTGCCGGCGGCCGGCGGCCGAGGACCCCGAGGCCTACCATGCCGAGGACCAGCACGAAGTGCAGCCAGTCCTCAGCCATCGCGGTCTCAGTTCTCTTCACGGGGATACGTCAGCCCAGTACCCACGACCGCAGCAGATATGACCCGCCTCGGAGGTCGCGTGCGGGGTGCTCAGCACATAGTGCGCGGCTTTCTTGGCGCTGTAACTCACTCTCTCGTGGTTGGTGCGACAAGGCTGCCAACGGACGAGTCGGAATGCGTCTGCGTTTACGTCGGTGCCCCCTGGGTACCGCGAGGCACGCCGCGACCTTCCCTCGTGGCCTCTCCATCTCTGCAAATCAGGAAGGCGACGGTCCGTGACACAGATCCAGCAGTCCATCGACGTCGACGTACCGGCCAGCGTGGCATACAACCAGTGGACGCAGTTCGAGTCGTTCCCCGAGTTCATGTCGGGCGTGGAGTCGATCACGCAGGTCGACGACACCCACCTCCACTGGGTCACCAACATCGCCGGGGTCGAGCGGGAATTCGACGCAGAGATGACCGAGCAGCACCCCGACGAGAGGGTGGCGTGGGCGAGCACGGGAGGAGAGGCCCAGCACGCCGGGGTGGTGACCTTCCACCGGCTCGACGACGAGAAGTCGCGGGTGATGGTGCAGATCGACTGGAAGCCCTCGGGAATCGTCGAGAAGGTCGGCTCGGCGGTGAACGTCGACGAGCACCGCGTGAAGGGCGACCTCGAGCGGTTCAAGGAGTTCATCGAGAGTCGCGGCCGCGAGACCGGCGCATGGCGCGGCGACGTCCCGGCCGACAGCTGAGGCACAGCCCGCGATGACCCAGGAGTTCACGAAGGGCGACCGCGTGACGTGGAAGAGCCATGGCGGCACGGCCGAGGGCGAGGTCGTCCGCAAGATCACTGAGGACGCCGAGCTCGCGGGGCGACAGGTGCGAGCGAGCAAGGACGAGCCGCAGTACCTCGTCCGCAGCGACAAGAGCGGCGGCGAAGCCGTGCACAAGCCGTCCGCACTCAGCCGGGCGTGATCTTGTGGCCGACAGCACCGACGATTCCGTCGCGGACGTCTGGGAGGAGTGGCAGGAAGCCGTAAACATGACCGCGAAGGAGCTCGAGGACTTCCTCGAGACCGAGGAGTCCAGGGCGGTCGGGGACAAGAGCTCCGGCGACGAGTCGACTGGTCACCGCTCCGGCCGCCGGATCGTGCAGATCCTGCGCACCCCGAAGTCCGACCTCACCGCTGAGGACGCTGCCCACATGCGCAAGGTGGTCGGCTACGTCCACCGCCACCTCGCCCAGCGTCCCGCGGGCGACAGCACCGACTCCGCATGGCGCTACTCCCTGATGAACTGGGGGCACGACACCGAGAAATGACCGCAAACGCGTCCCTGCTCCCGCGATGGTCAGCAGAGCGCCGCGAATCTGGCGAGCGAACGGTTGCGGTCTGTGCGGGCGTCATCACACCCCACGACGACCGCGAGGAGCACCGCGGCGAGCGTCAGCATCAGGTTGCCCGCCGCGAGGACTACGAGCGCGTTGGCGAACGTAGTGACCGCGACCGGGTGGCGGGTGACGGCGGCGTAGAGCGCGCCGCGGAAGAACAGCTTCTCGGCGATGCCGTTGACCGCCGTGACCAGGACGACGAGCGGCAGCGCACCCTCGTCGGCGAAGACCAGGACGTGGCGTACCTGGGCGTCCAACGCCGGGATCTCGCGCACGACCAGGCCCCCGACGACGAAGAGAGCCACCAGCACCAGACCGACGACGATCGGGGTGACGATCGGACGGACGAAACCCGAGCGGGACCTGATCCGCCCGAGGTGTAGCGGGCCGGCGGCGAAGGCGCCGATGACCCATACCCCGGCGAGGACGAGCGTCCACCAGTAGAACGAGGCGCTGCCCGGCTCGACGCGCAAGGCGAAGCCGAGGACCACGGCCCCGACGACCGCGACCGACAGGATCGTCAGCAGCCGGTGCCGCCGGGCGGTCGAGGGCTCCCGGTGGTCGCGCGGAACGACGTCCCAGAGCGCTCGGCGCACCCACGTGAGCACTGGCACAGCTCCCTCCACGTGACAGCCTCGCCGCCTAGTTGTCGTATCCGGTGGGGCCGACCGGTCGGACGTCGAGATCTCAGCTCGGCGGAACATCTTGACCGTGTCAACCACCTTGGCCAACGCGGGACGGTCGTCACCGCCGCTGGCCCAAGCAGGGTCCTGCGGCAAGGGCCCCATCGGGTCTGAGTCCTCGGGCACAGACCCGCCGGATGCCAGCGAGCGGCGAAAGGCGTCGGCCAGCCCCACCAGGCGGTGTCCCCGCGGCAGCAACACCTCCCGGAAGTCGTCATCCGCGGCGATCATGTCGTGGTGCAGGCTTTCGACCAGCGCCTCGACCATTGCTCGAGGCACGTCGGTGAGGCTACCCACCAGCGTGCCGACCAGCGCCGTCGGCAACAACGGCACGTTGACCTGCGGTCGCTTCAGCCCAGCATGCACCGTGTAGGCCTCGAGCAGCGCGCCGTAACGCAACTGGTCCGGTCCTCCCACGTCGAAATGACGCGACCGGCCCGCGTACTCGAGCGCACCAACCAGCGCCGCGAGCACGTCGACGGTCGCTATCGGCTGGACCATGGAGTCCATCCATGACGGCACCGTGTGCACGGGCATCCGCTCGCTGACCTGCCGGATGATCTCGAATGAGGTGGACCCGCTGCCCAGGAGCACCGCGGCGCGCAGCACGACGACGGTCGCGGGCAGGTCAATGAGGATTTGCTCGACCTCGCGTCGGGACTTGAGGTGTTGTGAGATCTCGGACTCGTCGATGTCCGGGACGATTCCGGAGAGGTAGACGACCCGATCGATGCCGTGGGGTCCGCACGCCGGTCGCCAGGTTGCTAGCCGCTTTGCGGTCGCTCGCAGCGAAGCCGTCGCCGCCCATTCCGTGGATCAGGTGTTACACCGCGTCCACGCCTTCGCAGGCGGCAGTGACCTGGTCGGCGTCGAGTGCATCCATCACGACGGTCTCCACTCGGTCGCCCCACCACGGTTACTCACGGTTGGGGTCGGACACGACCACGTCTTGGAGTACAGCGAGGACGCCGAGGCACCCGAGTTCCGCGCCTCGAACCCGGCGCGGCGACAGGCCCCGGCGCTGTGAACTATCCGCCGCCGGGCAGCACTCCGCCACCGCCACCGCCCTCGCCGGCGGCACTCGCCGCGGGCTGGTATCCCGATCCGCTGGATCAGCAGCTGCGCCGCTACTTCGACGGCGCCCGATGGACCTTCTGGACCCGTGATTCGCGGCTGGAGCCCGTCGCGCACACACCGGTGGCCGCAGCCGCGCCAACCCAGCCCGCCCAACCGAAACGCCGGGACGACATTGCAGCCGCCGTGGCGGCGGCCCGAAATCTGCTGGGTGCGGGCAAGGAGCTCAACCAGCTTGAGCAGAAGCTCTACCCCGACGAGACCGTGCTCGCCGTGGCGTCCGCAGTCTGCGGCGGCACGGGCGTCCTCGCCGTCACCACCCATAGGATCCTGTTCTCCTGGATCGGCGTTCTCAAGAGCGTCCATCTGGAGTCCCGCTGGCTCGACGTTGGCGGCATTCACTACGACCCCGCACAACGGCGGCTGACCGTCGTCGGAAAGCCGACGGGTCGCAAGAAGTACGGGCAGCCGTTATGGACCGTGCAGATCCGCGACCGCAAGGACACCGAACGCCTCGCCGCCGCCGCACGACAAACCGCGGCCGCACCCCGACTCGACATCCGCTGAATACGCCGCCGAAGCAACCCACAGGCGGTGGATAGACATACTTGGTTCTAGGCGCCCGTCAGAGGCTGGACGCCGCGACAGCGACCGTGAGCGCAATCGGGAGCATCAGCATCGTGAATCCCCAAGCCCACGCTGACCAGACCACGGGCTGGGAAGAGACCGCTCGACGAACAATGACGGCGGGCAACACGAGGAGCAGCGACGCAGAGGCAGCCACCCACCAGCGACTCGCCGTTTCGAGTAGTCGGCCGAATACCAAAATAGCCAGGCAGGCGGAACTCACTGCAGCGGCGCTCCGGACCGCCCATTCCGCGAGCGACGTCGGGATCGGATGCAGTTGCGCGTCGATCGGATCCCGTCGTGACACGTGGGCTTCCATGGCCGCCCAGGCAGTCTCGACCTGGGAGTTCTCGAGAACGACCGAGGCGGTGCGATCGAGCCATCGGCGTAGCGCTGGGCCCGCAATGACATGCACGTCGTCAATCAGCCGCACCTGATCATGCTCTGGCCATTTCGAGAGTCCGCGACCCCACAACACCACGACCGCGGTAACCGGGATCTGTTGACTCTTGAACGGGTGCCACAAGCGAAGTAGGCGCTCGTTGTCCTTCGCTTGCTCAATCGCCTCTTGCAGCCGGCCCACGCCATAATCAGACTGCCAGGACGAGCCGCTCCACTTAGTCTCGACTGCGTAGGCGCCGCCCGGCCCAACCAACACGTGATGGGTCTGCTGCACGGATAGGTGACATCTGATCTGCGTCGAT
>NZ_SSXI01000083.1 GCF_004803405.1 Nocardioides sp.
ACGCCGGCCAGTCGCGCCACCTCGTCCAGGGTCGGCGGCTGGCCGGGCGCGGGGTTTCGCGGTGGCCGGCTCACGGGCGGCACGCTAACCGACCGCCACGACGTCGTCGGAGACGCCCGGCACGCTGCCCGTGCGGGCGACCTGGGCGAACCACCGCCCGCTCGACTTCGGGGTCCGCCGCTGCGTGGCGTAGTCGACGTGGACGATCCCGAACCGCTGGTCGTAGCCGTAGGCCCACTCGAAGTTGTCGAGCAGCGACCAGGCGAAGTAGCCGCGCACGTCCACACCGTCCTCGATCGCGTCGTGCACCGCGCGCAGGTGCTGGTCGTAGAAGGCCAGCCGCTCGGGGTCGTGCACCGAGCCGTCCGGGCCGACCAGGTCGGGGTAGGCGGCGCCGTTCTCGGTCACGTAGATCGGCGGCACGTCGTAGTCGTCGCGCAGTCGCTGCAGCAGACGGGTCAGCCCCTCGGGCTGCACCTCCCAATCCATGCCCGTCACCGGAAGGCCGCGGCGCGGGAAGCAGATGTCCTCGCCGCCCGGAAAGGGCGACGCCGTCGGCCGCGACGGGTGCTCGACGCGGGAGCCCAGCAGGGCCTCGGGCGGATGGATCCGGCCGGACGCGCCGTCGCCGTGGTAGTAGTTCACGCCGAGGACGTCGAGCGGCACACTGATCACCGCCAGGTCACCGTCGCGGACGCAGTCCTCCCACGGCCGGCCCTGCCAGGTCATCCCGGCGGTGCGTGCGGCCAGCCGGGCGTCGTACGCGCCGGTGAGAAGGGGGTCGAGGAAGACCTTGTTCCAGAAGAGCTCCACGCGGTCGGCGGCGTCGACGTCGGCCGGCTCGGCCGGGTCGAACGGCTCGGCGACGGTCAGGTTGAGCGTGATGCCGAGGGACAGGTCCGCGTCGGCCGAGCGCAGCGACTCGACGACCATCCCGTGGCCGAGCATCAGGTGGTGCGCCGCGACCAGACCCGCGACCCCCTCCTGCCGTCCGGGTGCGTGCTGCCCACCGGTGTAGCCCAGGAACGCCGAGCACCACGGCTCGTTGAGCGTCGTCCAGTGCCGGACCCGGTCGCCGAGGGCGCCGTACACGGTCATCGCGTAGTCGTGGAACCGCTCGGCGGTGTCGCGGGCGAGCCATCCTCCGGCAGCCTCCAGGGCCTGGGGCAGGTCCCAGTGGTAGAGCGTCAGCCACGGCGTGATGCCGTTCTCCAGGAGCTGGTCGACCAGCCGGCTGTAGAAGTCGAGCCCGGCGGAGTTGGGGGCCCCACCGTCGGGCCGCACCCGCGGCCAGGCGACCGAGAACCGGTAGGAGCCCAACCCCAGCTCCTTGATGAGGGCGACGTCCTCGGGCATCCGGAGATAGTGCTCGCACGCCCCGTCTCCGGTGTCGCCGTTGAGGACCGCACCCGGGATCCGGCTGAACGTGTCCCAGATCGACGGGGTGCGTCCGTCGGCGTCGACCGCGCCCTCGATCTGGTAGGCCGCCGTGGCGGCACCCCACAGGAAGTCCCGCGGGAACCGGACGGTCGGCTGGTCGGGGGTGGGGTTCATCCCTTCACCGCTCCTTGCATGATGCCGGCGACCAGCTGTCGGCCGGCGAGGAAGAACAGCAGCAGGAGCGGGATCGTGGCCATCCCGGTCCCCGCGAGGACGAGCGCGTAGTCGGTGGTCTGGCCCTGTCCGGTCAGCGCGAGCCGGTCCAGCGCGATCTGCAGGGTCTCGGTCTTCTGCAGCGCGACCAGCGGCCACATGTAGTCGGTCCACACGTGCATGAAGGTGAAGAGGAACAGGATCGCCATCGCCGGCCGCGCAGCCGGGACCGCGACCGTCAGGAAGGTCCGCAGCATGGTGCAGCCGTCCATGCGCGCGGCCTCGATCAGCTCGTCGGGCACCGCGTCGACGAGGAACTGCCGCATGAAGAACACGCCGAACGCGGTGACCAGGCTCGGCAGCGCGACGGCCGTGAGCGTGTCGAGCAGGTTGTAGTCGCGCATGAGGATGAACAGCGGCACGATCGCGAGCTGTGTCGGAACCGCCATGGTCATCACCACGAACCCCATCAGCGCGTTGCTGCCGCGGAAGCGGAGCTTGGCGAAGGAGTAGCCGGCCAGGGTGGAGAAGAAGACCACCGACGCCGCGCACGCCGACGACACGAGCACGCTGTTGATCAATGCCTGCCAGAAGTCGACGGTGTCGAGGACCTGGCGGGCGTTCTCCAGGAAGTGCCCGCCGGGGATGATCGGGGGCGGGAAGTCGTCGGCGCGCTCCTTGGTCTGCGAGCCGATCACGAACGACCAGTAGAGGGGCAGGGCGGAGCCGACCACGAAGGCGGCGAGCAGCCCGTAGACGACGAACCCCGGGCGGCGGTTCATCTCGGGGTCCCCGCGGAGTTGTGCGGAGGAGCGCAGCGGGGGAGAAGAACTCCGTGGGGTGAGCTCATGCGGTGCTCCTGCGAGTGGCGTAGCGGGTGATCAGATAGTTGAGCGCCGCGATCGAGATGATCACGATGAAGAGCACCCAGGCCGCAGCGGAGGCGCGTCCGTAGAACTGGTCCTCGATCCCCTTCACGTAGATGTAGAGCGTCGAGGTCATGTACTGGCGGTCCGGGCCGCCCTCGCGGTTGGGGGTGTCGTCGAAGAGCCGCGGCTCGGTGAAGATCTGCAGGCCGCCGATGGTGCTGGTGATGATGACGAGGACCAGCGTGGGCCGGATCATCGGCAGCGTCACCGCCAGGAACTGCCGGACCCGGCCGGCACCGTCGAGCGCCGCCGCCTCGTAGAGGTCCCGCGGCACCGCCTGCATGGCGGCCAGGAAGATGAGCGCGTTGTAGCCGGTCCAGCGCCAGTTGACCATGCCGGCGATGGCGAAGTGGCTCCACCAGCGGTCGACGTGCCAGCGGATCGGCTCGAGGCCGAGCTCCTTCAGGACCCCGTTGATGACGCCGTACTGGTCGGCGAAGAGACTGCCGAAGATGAGTGCCGCGGCGGCCGGCGCGACGACGAAGGGGAGCAGCACGCTCATCCTCCAGAACGCCAGCCCGCGCAGGCGGCGGTCCAGGAGGCCTGCGACGGCGACGGCCAGGACGACCTGCGGCACCGAGGACATCAGGAAGATCGAGAAGGTGTTGACCAGCGACTTCTGGAAGACCGGGTCGGTCAGCACGAACCGGTAGTTGTCCAGGCCGACGAACTCGCCGCGCACGTAGTAGGCGCGGTTCCAGTCGAACAGCGACAGGTAGCCGGTGTAGAGCAGGGGATAGAGGCCGACCAGCGCGAAGATGACGAAGAAGGGCGAGACGTAGAGGTACGGCGAGACCTTCAGGTCCCATCGGGAGCGACGCTGTCGCCGCAGGAGCCGGGCGCGCTCACGCCCCTCGGAGGTACGACGCAGGGCGGGCGCGCCGCCCGCCGGGGACTCCGCGGTGGCGGTGTCCCCGGCGACGCGGTGCTGTGTACTCATGGGTGGAGTCGGTCCTTGCGGGGATCAGTCGGGGCGGTCGGTCACTGCAGCGACTGGACGTCGGAGAGGAACGTCGCCCACGACTCGTCCGGGGCCTTGCCCTGGTCGACCCGGGTGATGGCGTCCTGGAACTTGCCGAGGATGTCGGAGTAGAGCGGCCCGTGGTAGGGCTGGACCTCGATCGCCGCGGCCCGGTTGGAGAAGATCTCGCCGGCGGGAGCGTCGTTGAAGTACGCGTCCTCGGCCTTCAGCAGCTCAGGGTCCTCCAGTGCCTCCACCTGGGAGGGGAAGTTGCCGAGCGACGCGAAGATCTTCAGCTGCTGCTCGGGCGCGGTGATCCAGGTGATGAACTCCAGCGCCTCGGCGTGGTGGGGTGAGGACTTCGGGATCGCGAGGTAGGAGCCACCCCAGTTGCCGCCGCCTCCGGGGAAGACGTCGGCGATGTCCCACACGACGCCCTTGGGTGCGGGGTCGCCGGTGTTGGCCTTGATGCTGCTTCGCATCCAGCCGGGGCAGGGGATGGTCGCGAAGCCGTCGTTCTTGAAGCCGGCGGTCCAGTCGTCGCTCCACTGCGCGGCCTTCGTGGACAGGTCCCCGGAATGGGTGGTGACGGTGTCCCAGACCTGCTTGAGCTCGTCGTTCTCGACGTCGACGGTGTTGTCCGCCTGCTCGAAGGGGTGCTCCACCTGGTTGAGCATGGCCTGCGCGATGGAGCCGCTGGCGTCGTACCACTTGCTGCCGGGGACCTTCTCGACGAACCGCTCGCCGAGGGCGAAGTAGTCCTCCCAGGTCGTCATCAGGGCAGCGACCTCCGCCCGGTCCGAGGGGAGCCCCGCCTTCTCGAACAGGTCGGCGCGGTAGCAGATGGCCTCCGGGCCGGCGTCGGTCGCGTAGCCGAGGAGCTCGCCGTCGGCCGTGGTCGCGGCCTGCACCTTGAAGTCGAGCCAGCGGTCCTTCACCTCGTCCTGCGAGAGGTCGACCCAGCGGTCGGGCGCGGCGACCAGCGCCGGCATGAAGTCGCCCTCGATGGCGACCACGTCGGGCAGGCCGTCGTTGGCCTGGAGGAGCGTGTTGAGCTCGTTCTTCCAGTCGTCCCAGAGGGAGACCTTGGTCTGCTCGACCTGGATCTCGGGGTTGTCCTCGTTCCACTCCTCGATCAGGGCGTCGTAGCCGAACTCGCCGAAGGTGGTGATGGTCAGGACCTCGCCCTCGGCCAGCTCCTGCTGGTCCGCGGACGCGGTCGGGTCCTCGCTGCTGCCGCAGGCGGCGGTCACGCCGAGTACGAGCGTGGCGGCTGCACCCGCAGCGAGGTGGCGGACGGCACGTGATCGGGTGCCGGAGGGAACGGACCAGCGACGGGGTCCGGTAGCGATGTTGCGCACGATGGTGACGCTCCTGCCTCGAGTACGACGGTGGGGGGTCTGGGCCGTCGTGCGTGGTTCCCGAGTCCGCTCGGTGTGAGAGCGCTTCCACAGTGACGGCGCGCCCACGATGACATGCGTCACATCCGCACGTCAATGGTGCGGCAGAAAACGGCCGATCAGGGACCGCTGCTGGGTGAGAGCGCTTTCATCCCGCGCGCCCAACGGTGGGAGCAGGTCCGCGCCCGTCGCCGCTGGACCTCTACGACCTCAACAGGTCAGCGCGTGCCCTTCCGGGCGCGGCTCGCCATCTTGGCGCGCTCGTTGGCGTCGAGGTTCACCTTGCGGATGCGCACCGACTCCGGGGTGATCTCCACGCACTCGTCCTCGCGGCAGAACTCCAGGCACTGCTCGAGCGAGAGCTTCTTCGGCGGGATGAGCTTCTCGAAGTTGTCGGAGGTGGCGGACCGGATGTTGGTCTGCTGCTTCTCCTTGGTGATGTTGACATCCATGTCGTCGGCGCGGGAGTTCTCGCCGACGATCATGCCCTCGTACACCTCGGTGGCGGGCTCGACGAAGAGGATGCCGCGCTCCTGAAGCGACGTCATCGCGTAGGCCGTGGCTGCGCCGGCCCGGTCCGCGACCAGCGAGCCGTTGTTGCGGGCCCGGATCTCGCCGGCCCACGGGAAGTAGCCCTCCGAGATGTGGTGGGCGATGCCGGTGCCACGGGTCTCGGTGAGGAAGTCGGTGCGGAAGCCGATCAGGCCGCGCGCGGGGACCACGAACTCCATGCGGACCCAGCCGGTGCCGTGGTTGGTCATGCCCTCCATGCGGCCCTTGCGGGTGGCCAGCAGCTCGGTGATCGTGCCGAGGAACTCCTCGGGCGCGTCGATGGTCAGCCGCTCGAACGGCTCGTGCAGCTTGCCGTCGATCTCGCGGGTGACGACCTGCGGCTTGCCGACGGTGAGCTCGTAGCCCTCACGCCGCATCTGCTCGACGAGGATCGCCAGCGCCAGCTCGCCGCGGCCCTGCACCTCCCACGCGTCGGGGCGCTCGGTCGGGAGCACGCGGAGCGACACGTTGCCGATCAGCTCCTGGTCGAGGCGGTCCTTGACCAGCCGGGCGGTGACCTTGGAGCCCTTGACCCGGCCGACCAGGGGCGAGGTGTTGGTCCCGATCGTCATCGAGATCGCCGGCTCGTCGACGTGGATCAGGGGCAGCGCGACCGGGTTCTCCGGGTCGGCCAGGGTCTCGCCGATGGTGATCTCCGGGATGCCCGCGACGGCGACGATGTCGCCCGGCCCGGCCTTCTCGCCGGGCTTGCGCTCGAGCCCCTCGGTGATCAGGAGCTCGGTGATCTTGACGTTCTTGACCGTGCCGTCGCGTCGCATCCACGCGACCTGCTGGCCCTTGCGGATCTCGCCCTGCTTGATCCGGAGCAGCGCCAGCCGGCCGAGGAACGGCGAGGCGTCGAGGTTGGTGACGTGGGCCTGCAGCGGCGCGCCCTCGTCGTACACCGGGGCCGGGATGGTCTCCAGGATGGTCCGGAAGAGCGGCTCGAGGTCGGTGCCGTCGGGCAGCGAGCCGTCCTCGGGCTTGGTCAGCGAGGCGATGCCCGCCTTGCCGGAGGCGTAGACGACGGGGAAGTCGAGCGCGTCCTGGCTGTGGCTGTCGTCGAGCAGGTCCATGAACAGCTCGTAGGTCTCGTCGACGACCTCGGCGATGCGAGCGTCGTTGCGGTCGACCTTGTTGACCACGAGGACGACGGGCATGTCGGCGTTGAGCGCCTTGCGCAGCACGAACCGGGTCTGCGGGAGCGGCCCCTCCGAGGCGTCGACGAGCAGCACGATGCCGTCGACCATCGACAGGCCGCGCTCGACCTCGCCACCGAAGTCGGCGTGACCGGGGGTGTCGATGATGTTGATGGTCATGTCGCCGTCGGCCATCTCCTGCGCCGACGGGCCCTTGTAGTGGACCGCGGTGTTCTTCGCGAGGATCGTGATGCCCTTCTCGCGCTCGAGGTCGCCGGAGTCCATGACCCGCTCGGCCACGCCCTCGGCCTGGTGGGCGCTGAACGCGCCGGCCTGGTGGAGCATGGCGTCGACGAGAGTCGTCTTGCCGTGGTCGACGTGCGCCACGATGGCTACGTTGCGCAGGTCCTTGCGGCGGGATCGTCCATTTTCAGACATGGGAGTACGGCGTCGCTCTCGTCGAGGGTATCTGTCGGCCTGATCGCGCGCTGGGCACGCGCGGGCCGCCCGCCAGCCTAACCGCGGCGGCGCCGCGGGCTCACATCCACGCGCGTGGGCGCGCGGGCTGTCCAGCGATCCCCGCGCCGGCTGGCTGGGTGGGCGGGCTATGGGTAACACTCTGCGCATGCAGACCATCGGCCTCGTCGGCGGCATGTCCTGGGAGAGCAGCGCGGCGTACTACGAGGCGCTCAACCGTGGCGTGGAGAAGCGACTCGGCGGGCTGCACTCAGCCCGCACGGTGATGACCTCGGTGGAGTTCGCCGAGGTCACCGCGATGCAGCAGGCCGAGGACTGGGACGGCGTCGCCGCGCTGCTCGGGGAGGCGGCCCGCTCCGTGGAGCGCGCCGGCGCGGACTTCCTCATGCTCTGCACCACCACGTTCCACCGGGTCGCCGACCAGGTCCAGGACGCCGTCGACATCCCGCTGCTGCACCTCGGGGACGTCGTCGCCGAGGCCTGCCGCACCGAGGGCGTCGAGTCGGTCGCCCTGCTCGGCACTAAGTTCGCCATGTCGCGCTCCTTCTTCACCGACCGGATCGCCTCCCACGGCCTCGAGGTGCTGGTGCCCGACCCCGCCCACCACGACGAGCTGAACCGGATCATCTACGACGAGCTCGTCCACGGGAAGGTGCTCGACGACTCCCGTCGGGCCGTGGTCGCGATGATCAGCGAGCTCTGGGACGCCGGCGCCGGAGGCGTGATCCTGGGCTGCTCCGAGCTCGAGCTGCTCGTGCGCCAGGCCGACTCCGAGCTGCCCGTGTTCCCCTGCACGTCGCTGCACGTTGCTGCTGCGTTGGATCGTGCGTTGGGGTGAGGGGGCGTGGGAATCACCGGTTAACCGGCGATTCCGGCACTTCCCGGCCGTTGCAACCCCCGCGAAGTGCCAGATCCGGCCGGGTCCTGTGGCACGTGGGACTCAGATGCGGTGGATCTTGTACGGCGCAGCCTGGGCGCGAGGCTTGATCACCAGCTCGTCGATGTTGACGTGCGCCGGTCGGGTGGCGACCCAGGTGATCGCGTCCGCGATGTCGTCGGCGACGAGCGGGTCGGGCACGCCCGCGTAGACGGCGTCGGCCCTCTCCTGGTCGCCACCGAACCGCACGAGCGCGAACTCCTCGGTGCGCACCATCCCCGGCGCGACCTCGCAGACCCGGACGGGCTGGTCGAACAGCTCCAGGCGGAGCGTCTCGGTGACGACCTTCGTGCCGTGCTTCGCCGCGGTGTAGCCGGCGCCGCCCTCGTAGGCGTGCCGCCCCGCGATCGAGCCGACGTTCACGATCACACCGGCGCCGCTGGCGATCAGAGCCGGCAGCAGCGCCTTGGTGACGTGCAGCAGGCCGAGCACGTTGACGTCGTACATCTGGCGCCACTGCTCGGGGTCGGCCTCGGCCACGGGAGAGACGCCGAAGGCGCCGCCCGCGTTGTTCACCAGTACGTCGAGCCGCGGGCCGACCGCCTCCGCGAGCTCGGCCACGCTCTCGGCGGAGGTGACGTCGCAGACCACGGCGCGGCCGCGGACCTCCTCCGCGAGGGCCTCGATCCGGTCGGCGCGCCGCGCCGCGCAGACGACCTCGAACCCCTGGGCAGCCAGGTGGCGGGCGGTGGCGGCGCCGATCCCGCTCGAGGCTCCGGTCACGACGGCGAGGCGAGTGATCATGCCCCCATTCTGGACGGTCGGGAATGCCCGGCACACTGGCAGGGTTTGACCGACCGCCGGTTCAGGCAGAGCACAGGAGGGCGCATGGGGGAGCCGCGGGTCGAGCGCGTCGCCATGATCAGTCTGCACACCTCACCCCTCGACCAGCCCGGCACGGGCGACGCGGGCGGCATGAACGTCTACGTGGTCGAGGTCGCGCGGCGACTCGCCGCGCAGGGGATCGCGGTCGACATCTTCACGCGCGCCACCAGCTCTGCGCTGGACCCGGTCGTCCCGCTCACCGACGGCGTCACCGTGCACCACGTGCACGCGGGCCCGTTCGAGGGCCTGACCAAGGAGGAGCTTCCCGGTCAGCTCTGCGTCTTCGCGCGGGAGGTGCTCCGGGTCGAGGCGGTGCAGCCGGCGGGCCACTACGACATCGTGCACTCGCACTACTGGCTCTCCGGCCAGGTAGGCGCGCTCGCCCGCGACCGCTGGGGCGTCCCGCTCGTGCACTCGATGCACACCATGGCCAAGGTCAAGAACGACGCGCTCGCCGAGGGCGACACCCCCGAGCCCGCGGCGCGCGTGATCGGCGAGGAGCAGGTGGTCGAGGCCACCGACGTGCTCATCGCCAACACCGACCTCGAGGCCAAGCAGCTGATCAACCTGTACGACGCCGAGGCGGGCCGCGTGGAGGTCGTCCACCCGGGCGTGGACGCCTCGGTGTTCCGCCCCCTGTCGCCCGAGGGGTGTGCGCGAGCGCGCCGTGAGCGGTCACTGGCCGAGGACGCGCTGGTGCTCCTCTTCGCGGGTCGGATCCAGCCGCTGAAGGCCCCCGACGTGCTGCTGCGGGCCGTGGCCGAGCTGCTCGTCCGCCGGCCCGACCTCCGTCGGCGCCTGGTCGTGCCGATCGTCGGCGGCCCCTCCGGCAGCGGGCTCGAGCGGCCGACCGCTCTCGCCAGTCTCGCCGACGAGCTGAGGATCGACGACGTCGTCCGCTTCGTGCCGCCGGTGCCGCAGCACGAGCTGGCGGACTGGTACGCCTCGGCCACCGTCGTCGCCGTGCCGTCCTACAACGAGTCCTTCGGCCTGGTCGCCGCCGAGGCCCAGGCGGCAGGAGCGCCCGTCGTCGCGGCCGCCGTCGGTGGCCTCACCACCGTGGTTCGCGACGGTCGCAGCGGCCTGCTGGTGGACACGCACGAGCCTCACGACTGGGCGGTCGCACTCGAGCGCGTCGTCGCCGACCCGGCCTACCGCGACCGGCTCGCCGCCGGCGCCCTCGTGCAGGCCGAGGAGTTCTCGTGGGAGGCCACGGCGGCGCAGACCCTGGCTGTCTACGAGCGTGCGCACTCCCTGATGCGGCAGACGGACGACCGGGAAGCAGGAGTCCTCCTGTGAGCGAGCCCGCGAACGTCGTACGCGAGCACCTCGCGGTCAATGAGATCGAGTTCGACGAGCCGGAGCCCGGGCTGTTCACGTTCTCCCTGCCGGGGGAGCGGAAGCTGCAGACACCGGTCCGGCTGGACCTGGGGCCGCACTCGCTCGCCGTGCACGCCTTCGTCTGCCGTCGGCCCGACGAGCAGCACGAGCGGGTCTACCGCTGGCTCCTCGAGCGGAACATGCGGATGTACGCCGTCGCCTTCGGCATCGACCACCACGGCGACATCTACCTCGACGGACGGCTGCCGCTGTCGTCGGTGACGCCGGACGACCTCGATCGGCTGCTCGGCTCGGTGCTGACCTATGCCGACGAGTCGTTCAACACGATCCTCGAGCTGGGCTTCGAGACCTCGATCCGCAGGGAGTGGCAGTGGCGGATCGACCGCGGCGAGCCGACCGCCAACCTGGAGGCGTTCCGCGGGTGGCTCGAGTCGGGCGTCTCCACCCCGGAGGAATAACAAAACGCTACCGTATCGTTTCGTAATGCCGTAGGCTGGAGCCCCCAGGTTCGAGAGACGGAGGAGACGATGACAGCGAACCCCACAGCAGACTCCGGCGCCCACCACGAGGCCCACCACGAGGCCGACCACGAGGCCGGGCACCCGCGCCGCTGGCTGATCCTCGGCGTGCTCGTCGTGAGCCTGATCGTCGTAGTGCTCGACAACACCGTCCTCAACGTCGCGCTGAAGACGCTGGCGGATCCTGAGCGCGGGCTCGGCGCCTCGCAGAGCCAGCTCGCGTGGATGATCAACTCCTACACGCTGGTCTTCGCCGGCCTGCTCTTCACGCTCGGCGTGATCGGAGACCGCATCGGCCACCGCCGGATGCTGGTCGCCGGCATGATCGTCTTCGGCCTGGCATCGCTGCTGTCCGCCTTCGCCCAGACCTCCGGCCAGCTGATCGGCTACCGCGCGCTGATGGGGGCGGGCGCCGCGGCCATGATGCCGGCGACCCTCTCCCTCCTCCGCTCGGTCTTCCCCGACCACGAGTTCCCCAAGGCCCTCGGCGTCTGGTCGGGCGCGGTCGGCGTCGGCGGCGCGCTCGGGCCGATCGTCGGCGGCCTGCTGCTCGACCGCTTCTGGTGGGGATCGGTGTTCTTGATCAACGTCCCGATCGTGGTGTTCGGCCTCGCCATGATCCTGCTGCTCTCGCCTGAGTCGCGCGGCCGCAGGGGCCGTCCCGACCTGGTCGGCATGGGCCTCTCGGTGCTCGCCCTGGTGCTCCTCACCTACGGCATCATCGAGGCCGGCGACAGCGGCTCGTGGGGCTCGGTCGAGGTGTGGGGAAGCCTCGCCCTCGGTCTGGTCGGACTGGTGACCTTCGTGCGCTGGGAGCTGCGCACGCCGCACGCGTCGCTGGACATGCGGCTGTTCCTCAACCCGCGCTTCTCCTCGGCCTCGGCGATCATCGCGCTCGGGTTCTTCGCGATGCTCGGCCTGTTCTTCTTCATCACCTTCTACGTCCAGCTGGTCCGCGACCGGTCCCCGCTGCAGACGGGCCTGCTCTTCCTCTCGTTCGGAACCGCCATGGTGATCTTCTCGCCGCTCTCCAACGGGTTCGTCACCCGGTTCGGGTCCAGGGCGGTGGGCCTGGCCGCCCTGACGCTGATCACCGGCGTCTTCGTCGGCTACGCGCAGTTCGGCCTCCACACGCCGCTGTGGGTCCTGGTGGTGATGCTGTTCCTCCAGGCCACCGGCATGGCCAACCTGATGACCCCCGCCATGAGCACGTTGATGTCGAGCGTCCCTCGAGAGAGCGCGGGCGTCGCCTCGGCGCTCGGGAACACGCTGCGACAGGTCGGCGGTGCCTTCGGCGTCGCGGTCCTCGGGACCGTGATGGCGCACGCCTACCAGACCCGGATCAGCGAGGCCGTGCCCGGACTGCCGCAGCAGGCGCAGGCCTCGCTGGCGGCCACCTACGGTGCGGTCGAGACTGGCTCGGTCGACCCGGGCGTGCTGGCGGCCGCCAACGACGCGTTCGTCGGCGCCATGCACGTCACCGCCTACTCCTCGGCGGCGATCGCGCTGGTCGGCATGCTGGTGGTCGCCCGCTGGTTCCCCGGTCGCCGGACGACAGCGCTGCCGGCACAGCCCGCCCGCGTCGCCGAGCAGCCCGCGAAGCGATAGGCGAGAATGGCGCGGTGACCACATCGCCGCGCGACCACGCCGAGCCGGCGACCGAGCCGGCGACCGAGGCGGCGCCACCCGGACCCGGACGGCCCCGCAGCGAGGCCGTGACCCGAGCGATCCTGGACGCGGTGCTCGACCTGATCGCCGAGCAGGGCTCCATCGCAAGCATCTCGATGGACGCGGTCGCCGCTCGGAGCGGGACCTCCAAGGCGACCGTTTACCGGCGTTGGGGGTCGAAGGAGGAGCTGGTCGCGGCGGCGGTGGAGAGCATCAAGGCGCCTCCCGCCTCCAACCTGCCGCACCTGTCGGTGCGGGAC
Organism: Nocardioides sp.; assembly: GCF_004803405.1. Taxonomy (GTDB): domain Bacteria; phylum Actinomycetota; class Actinomycetes; order Propionibacteriales; family Nocardioidaceae; genus Nocardioides; species Nocardioides vastitatis. The sequence continues at coordinate 12,601 of NZ_SSXI01000083.1, forward strand.
GACCTGATCCGGATCGGGAAGGCGGTGCGCACCGACGTCTCCGCCAAGGAACGCCGGATCCTGAAGTGCATCATGATCGAGTCCGACGCCAACCCCGAGCTGCGCACGCATCAGGAGCGCCTGATGGCGCGACGCCGCGAGGCTGGCATCGAGGTGTTCCGCTACTGGCGCGACCAGGGGGCGCTGCGACCCGACGTGGATCCCGAGCTGGCGGCGGCTCAGCTGGTCAGCCCGCTGCTCACCATCATGGTCTACGGCCACTACCCGAGCCTGCGCGCGCCGGACCTGGTCGAGCGCCTCGTCGACCAGCTGCTGGAGGGCATCAGCGCCCCGCGTTGAGGCGCGCCGCCTGCTTGGTCAGGTGGTCGCGCTCGGCCACGGTGGGCGCCTTCTCAGCGGCGAGTGCATAACACCGCGCCGCCTCGGCGAGGTCGCCCGCGCGCTCGTGGAGGTACGCCGCCACGGCGTCGCGGCGGGGCAGCTCGGGGTCGAGCTGCTCGACCGCGCGGAGGCCGACCAGGGGTCCGTCGACCTCGCCCAGTGCGACTGCGCGGTTCAGCGCCACGACCGGGCTGCCCGAGAGTCGCATGAGCTCGTCGTACCACTCGAGGATCTGTGGCCAGTCGGTCTCCTCGGCGGACGCGGCGTCTGCGTGGAGCGCGGCGATCGCGGCCTGAGCCTGGTACTCGCCCAGGGCGTCCTTCGCCAGCGCTCGCTGCAGGATGTCCACCGCCTCGGCGACCATGGCCGTGTCCCACCGGGAGCGATCCTGCTCGGCCAGAGGCACCAGGGCCCCCTCGGCGGTACGACGAGCGCGCCGCCGCGCGTGGTGCAGGAGCATCAACGCGAGCAGGCCGGCGACCTCGGGATCCTCGCTCGTGGCGGCCAGCTGGCGGGTGAGGCGGATCGCCTCCTCGGCCAGGTCCACTTCGCCTGTGAAGCCCTCGTTGAAGATGAGATAGAGCACCCGCAGCACCGCGTGGACGTCGCCCGGCCGGTCGAACTGCGCACCGGTGACCGTGCGCTTGGCTCGGGAGATCCGCTGCGCCATCGTGGCCTCCGGCACCAGGAACGCCTGTGCGATCTGGGCCGTCGTCAGCCCGCCGACGGCCCGCAGCGTCAGCGCGATCGCCGAGGCCGGCGTGAGGGACGGGTGGCAGCACCGGCTCAGCAGGAGGAGGGTGTCGTCGGCCTGCTCGGTCGGCCCGGGCTCCGGCTCGAGGTGGACCCGCAGCTCTCGCCGGTGCCGCGCCGACTCCGCACGGTGCGCGTCGATCAGCTTGCGCCCGGCCACGGTGACCAGCCAGCCCAGCGGCTCGTCAGGGCGGGCGTCGGGCCATCGTCGTACCGCCTCGAGGAGGGCCTCCTGCACGGCGTCCTCGGCCGCCGCGAAGTCGGCTCCGCGACGGACCAGGACGCCGAGGACCCGAGGCGCCAGGTCCCGCAGCAGCTCTTCGTTCACTCGGTGACCACGGGCGGTTCGCCCAGGAACGGCCGCACCTCGATCCACTCGTGGATCGGGCGGCCCCCGGCGCCGGGTGCCGACGAGAGCCGGGCGGCGGCCTCGAAGGCGCGCTCCTGGGAGTCGACGTCGACGACCATCCAGCCCGCGATCAGGTCCTTGGTCTCAGCGAACGGCCCGTCGGTGACCGGCGGCCTGCCCTCGCCGTCGTAGCGGACGAACGTGCCCTCGGGCGAGAGGGCCTGGCCGTCGACGTACTCACCACTCTCCCGGAGCTCGTCGGCCACCTGCCGCATGAACGCCATGTGCGCCTCGATCTCCTCGGGCGCCCACCGGTCCATCGGCACCAGGCCGCCCGGTGCGATCTCGTGGCCGCTGCGGTAGTGCTTGAGCAACAGGTACTTCGCCATCGTTCTCTCCTTGGGTTCCGAGGCCGCCATGGTGGCCGCCGTCATCCCTAGGACGGAGCAGCGGCGGGTTCCTCGACATCCTTGCGCGCAGTATTTCTGCGAGCCACCGCGACGCCGACCAGCGCCAGCGCGCCACCGACGTAGGCGATGCCCGGCGGCACCTCGTCGAGGAACACCAGGCCCATCACGATCGTGAGGGGCGGCACGAGGTAGGTGGTCACCCCGAGCTTCGAGGCCGTCATGTGGCGCAGGGCGTAGGCGTAGGTGGTGAACGCGATCGCCGTCGGGAAGACCCCGAGATAGATCAACCACAGTGAGGAGGACAGTGGCGCGTCTCGGACCTGACTGGCCAGCTGCCCCGCCCACGGCAGGCAGACGACCGTCCCGATCGTGCAGGCCAGCCAGGTCACGTGGAGTGCGGAGAGCTTGGCGACCAACGGCTTCTGGAGCACCAGGCTGATGGAGTACACCAGCGCGGACAGCAGGCAGAGAAAGACGCCGAGCAGGTCGCGGGTCCCGCCTGCGTCGGTGGAGGAGAGTCCGATCACGGCCACTCCGGAGAACGCCAGCACCAGCCCGATCGTGAGGTGCACGGTGAACCGCTCGGACAGGAACGTCGCGGCCAGCAGTGCGATCAGCACCGGGGAGACCTGGATCAGCATCGCGGCGGTGCCGGCGTCGACCCGCTGCTCGCCGGCGTTGAGCGCGACGTTGTAGACCCCGAACCAGAGCACGCCGATGGCGGCGATCGAGCCCCACTGCCGCAGTGTCGGCCGCGGCATCCTGCCGCCGGCGGCCACGACGAGTGCGAGCACCAGCGACGCGACGAGCAGCCGGCCCAGGGACAGGGCGCCCGGTGAGAAGTCGTGGGCGAGGTGCCGGATCGCCACGAACGCGCTGGCCCACAGGACCAGGGTCACCGCGACCGCGACCAGCGGGAGTACGGCGACAGCGGGCGCGTCGCTCCTCCCGGGGCTCGGTGCAGGGACGGTCGGAGCGTCGGCGGCGGTCACTCCAGCAACGCTAGATGGCCGCACCGACACAGGTCGCGCGATTTTCGGCCACCTTTGTGCCAGATCCGGCCGCTCTGGCCGCGCCCTCGACGGGCCTCGCGGTCGAGAGGCTTCAGACGTCGAGCTTGTAGCCCAGGCCGCGCACGGTGACGAGGTACTTCGGCTCGCTCGGCTCGGGCTCGAGCTTCGCCCGCAGCCGCTTCACGTGCACGTCGAGCGTCTTGGTGTCCCCGACGTAGTCGGAGCCCCACACGCGGTCGATCAGCTGGCCGCGGGTGAGCACCCGGCCCGGGTTGCGCAGGAACATCTCGAGCAGCTCGAACTCCTTGAGCGGCAGGCGCTGCTCGGTGCCGTCCACGGTCACGACGTGGCGCTCGACGTCCATCCGGACCGGGCCGGCCTCGAGGGTGTCGGGCAGCAGCTCGGGGTCCTGGCCGCGGCGCAGCACGGCACGGATCCGCGCGACCAGCTCGCGCGGGGAGTACGGCTTGGTGACGTAGTCGTCGGCGCCCAGCTCGAGGCCGACCACCTTGTCCACCTCGTCGTCCTTGGCGCTGACCATGATCACCGGGACGTTCGACGTCTGCCTGATCGTGCGGCACACCTCGGTGCCGGGGATCCCGGGCAGCATCAGGTCGAGCAGCACGATGTCCGCGCCGTTCCGGTCGAACTCCTTCAGCGCCTCGTTGCCGTCGGCGGCGATGGCGACCTCGAACCCCTCCTTGCGGAGCAGGTAGGCGAGGGCATCGCTGTAGCTTTCTTCGTCTTCGACGACGAGTACCCGTGTCACGGGCGTTCCTCCTGATCTTCGTTGCGCCGCGCCGGTGGCTCCGGGTCGGGCGCGTGGGGGGTGGCGCTGATGAAGGGCATCCCCTCGTGCTGGGGGTGCTCCGGCAGCGTGAGGGTGAAGGTCGAGCCCTGTCCCTCGACCGACCACACTCGCACGTCTCCGCCGTGGGTGGCAGCCACGTGCTTGACGATCGAGAGCCCGAGACCGGTGCCGCCCGTCGAGCGGTGGCGCGCGGGGTCGACCCGGTAGAACCGCTCGAAGATCCGGTCGATCTCGTCCTCGGGGATGCCGATGCCCTGGTCGACCACCGAGATCTCGATGGCGTGGTCGACCTTCTTCCGGGTGACCACGACGCGTGAGCTCGGCTCGGAGTACGCGACGGCGTTGGCGACGAGGTTGGCGACCGCCGCGGTCACCTGCTTCTCGCTGCCGATCACCTTCAGGCCCTTCTCGCCCTCGACGATGACAGCGATGTCCTTGGCGGCGGCGTTCATGTGGCTGGAGTCCACCGCGGCGCCGACGACCTCGTCGATCGACACCGCGACCGGCGACTCCAGCGGCTCGTCGCCCTGGAGCCGGGAGAGCTCGATGATCTGCTGGATCAGCCGCGACAGGCGATCGCTCTCGGTCAGCATCCGCGACGCGAACCGGTACACGGCATCGGGATCGTCGGAGGCGTCCTGCACGGCCTCGGCCAGCAGGCGGATCGCTCCGACCGGAGTCTTGAGCTCGTGACTGACGTTGGCGACGAAGTCGCGGCGGACGGCGTCCACCTGCCGCTCGCGGGTGCGGTCCTCGACGAGCGCCAGCACGAGCCGCGACCCCAGGGGCGCCACCCGCGCGGTCACGTGGCGCGGGGAGCCGCTGACCCGAGGCGTGATCAGCTCGGTCTCGCGGATCTGCCCGTCACGTCGTACGTCACGGATCAGGTCGCCGAGCTCGTCGGAGAGCAGGGTGGTGCCGCGGACGAAGCCCAGGGCGTACGCCGGCGCGGACGCCTTCACCACGGCGTCCGACTCGTCGACGACGACCGCGCTGCTGCGCAGCACCGCGAGCACGGCTGCCACCCCGGGCGGCACCTGTGGCTCCTCCGGCGGCTGGTACTTGTGCTGCTGGCGCTCGCTGAGATGCCAGGCGAGCACGGCGCCACCGGCCACGAGGGCGCCGAGGAGCGCAGCCAGGAAGGCTTGCGTCGTCGGGTCCACACTGGGATCGTACGGCGGACGGCCGCGCGCGATCCGAATCCGCGAGTCGGAGCTTCCTGATGTTCACCCCCCGTTCACGACGGGGCTCCGGCTGGTCACTTCCCGGGATTACGCTCGGAACATGCGTGATGTCTACTCCGAGCAGCTGGACTCGATCTTCGGCGACCTGGCGGCCATCTGCCGCCGGGTCCAGACCGCCGTGGCCCAGGCGACACTGGCCCTGATGACCGGCGACGCGTCAGTCGCCGAGCAGGTGATCAGCCAGGACGTCGAGATCGACCGCGCCCGGGAGCAGGTCGAGGACACCGCCTTCAGCCTGCTCTCGCTCCAGCAGCCCGTCGCAGGCGACCTGCGTACGATCGTCGCGGCCCTGCGCATGGTCGGCGAGCTCGAGCGGATGGGCGACCTCTCGGTCCACGTCGCGAAGGTTGCGCGACTGCGGGTCCCCGACGTCGCCGTGCCGGAGGAGGTCCGCCCGACGATGAGCCGGATGGCCGCGGTCGCCGAGGACATGGTGTCCCGTGTCTGCGACGTGATCTCCGGCCGGGACGTCGAGGCCGCGATCGCGCTCGGTCGCGCCGACGAGGAGATGGACCAGCTCCGCCGCACCAGCTTCGCCGAGCTGCTCTCCGACGACTGGCAGCACGGCGTCGAGGCGGCTGTCGACATCGCGCTGCTCGGCCGCTACTACGAGCGGATCGCCGACCACGCGGTGTCGATCGCGAACCGCGTGATCTTCGTGGTCACGGGCCACAATCCCGCGCCGGCCGCCTGAGCGACCTCGCGTCGGCTCAGCGCCCCTGGTTCGGCTCAGCGCCCCTGGTTCGCGACAGCGGCCGCGGCGGCGGCTGCTGCCTCCGGGTCGAGGTAGCGCCCGCCGGGAACCACGGGGGCCAGCGTCTCCTCGTCGAGCTCGTACACCAGCGGCATGCCGGTCGGGATGTTCAGCCCGGCGATGTCGGCGTCGCTGATCTGGTCCAGGTGCTTCACGATCGCGCGCAGGCTGTTGCCGTGGGCGGCGACCAGCACGGTGCCGCCCGCGCGGAGGTCCGGCACGATGCCCGCGTCCCAGTAGGGCAGCAGACGCGCCACGACGTCCTTGAGGCACTCGGTGCGCGGCAGCTCCGCACCGAGGTCGGCGTACTGCGGATCGCCGGCCTGGGAGTACTCGTCGTCGTCGTCGAGCGGCGGGGGAGGCACGTCGAAGGACCGGCGCCAGAGCATGAACTGCTCCTCGCCGTACTTGTCCTTGATCTCCTTCTTGTTCTTCCCCTGCAGGGCGCCGTAGTGGCGCTCGTTGAGGCGCCACGAGCGCCGGACCGGGATCCAGTGACGGTCGGCGGCGTCAAGCGCCAGGCCCGCGGTGTTGATCGCGCGGCGCTGGAGCGAGGTGTGCACGACGTCGGGCAGGATGCCCGCCTCCTTGAGGAGCACGCCGCCGCGGACCGCCTCGCCGCGGCCCTTCTCGGTCAGCGCGACGTCCACCCAGCCGGTGAACAGGTTCTTCGCGTTCCACTCGCTCTCGCCGTGGCGGAGCAGGACCAGCGTGAAGGTCATCAGTGACCCCCGCCGCCCTCGGTCGGGTGCTCGCAGATGTAGGCCGGGGCGCTGTGCTCGGTCGCGTGCTCGTCGGCCTGCGTGTCGGTGGCGTGCTCGTCGGCCTGCGTGTCGGTGGCGTGCTCGTCGGTGGCGTGCTCGTCGGACTCCGTGGCGGCGCTCGTCGAGGGCGTCGGGACCTGGGTGTACTGGAAGCACGGCTTGACCACAGGGACGTCGAGGCGGATCGCCTCGCCGGTGCTGAACTCGAGCTCGAGGGTGATGAAGTCGCCGGCGGCGAAGTCGCCGGTCAGCGGGATCGGCTTCTCTTCGGCGAGGTTGACCCCGCGACGGCCCTCGACCACGACCGGCCGGAACCGGCCGGCCTCGACCGTGCCCTCAGGGGAGGTCACCGCCTCGAGGGAGGCGGGCTCCTGGGTGTTGTTGGCGAGCGAGCCGATCAGCCGGCCCTCGCCGTCCTTCCACGCCAGGACCCGGATTCCGAGCGCGTCGACCGACGCCTCGCGGTCGGTGACGCCCGCAGCGATCGTGTTGACCCGGTCGGTCGGATAGTCGAAGCCGCAGGACGACAGCGTCGCGGCAGGCAGCGCCAGCAGCAGTCCGGCGATCGCGGTCGGGCGCAGGTGTCGCATGTGGGGCAGGCCTCCGCTGCTCTCTTGTCGACCGTCGGGACGGTCCGTGGAACCAGGTCGGTGCTCGGGCGCTCGCGCGCCCAGGGGAGCGGCCACACTCTAGCGGCCCGGTGAGACCGGCAGACGCCCGGCTCAGCGGCTGAGGCCCACCCGCATGCCGACGACGACGAGGGCGATCACGATTGCCGTGGTGTAGACGGTGGACACGGCGAGCAGCCGACTGGCGCCCAGCTTCAGGCCCAGCTTGAGCGGCAGGTAGGTCCAGCCGTCCTCGTGGTCCGCGACCAGTCCCCACACGGCCCGCAGGAAGTGGACCCCGATGCCGAGTGCGGCCGCGAGCGCGACGATCGCCGGCTCCGGGGCGCTGCCGACCGCCTGGCCGCCCCAGCCGCCGTACGAGAGGTAGGCCGGGATCAGCGCGAAGGAGAGTGCCCACGACCACCACGAGAAGAGCCCGGTGCGCAGCACCACGTTGCCGAGCATGCCGACGGCGACCGCGGCCAGGTAGAGGCAGCCGGCCCTGATGCCGGTCATGATCGAGAGCGGCACCAGGACCAGCGTGGCGACGACGATGGCGTACCAGACCGTGCCGGGATCGAGTCTGCCCGTGGCCAACGGCTTGCTGGTCAGGCCGTGCGCCTGGTCGCGCTGACGGTCGACGATGTCGTTGTGCCAGCCGAGGATCGTCTGGCCCACCAGGACGGTGAGGAGTACGACGCCGGCCTCGCGCGCGGGCCGACCGGCCACCACGGCGACCAGCCCCACGACGAGCGCCGTGCTGATCGCCTGCTTCGCGTGCGCGGCCTGCAGCAGGGCCAGGGCCAGGTTGTCGCCGTTGTCGCGACCGCCGAGGAACCAGTCGCCGACGGTGGAGCGCTCCGCGACGTGCGGGAGTTCCGGCATCTCGCGCACAGGCTCATCGAGCTTCAGGTCGTCCGCGTCGCGGGTCGCTGGCTCGAGCTCCGGGTCGAGCTCCGGGTCGACGTCGGCATCACCGGTCTCCTGTGATGCCACCAGGTCCGGGTCGGGGGCGTCCGCGACCGGGGAGCCTCCCTCTTCGGCAGAGCGGCCGCGTCGCCAGCGCTGGATTCTTGCCATGCCGAGCAGTATTGACCACCGGCCCAGCCGGCGGGGGTGGGCCCGCCGATCCCGCCCGGGTCGGCCCCGGACCGCCCATCTCACACGGCAAGGGCGTGTCGGTGAAGGCCCACCGAACGGCGCCCGGTGATCTGTCGCACAGGTACCTACCGCGCGCGGAACACACGACGTCGGGTATGTCAAGCCTGTCATTGTGCCCCTGACCTGCGCAAACGCATTCTGAGGGCATCTCGCGACGTGGTAGGATAGGTGACCCTAGGAAGGGGTCTTGCTCATATGACTTTCACTGTCGGCGAAACCGTCGTCTACCCCAATCATGGGGCCGCGGTCATCGAGGACATCGAGATGCGGACGATCAAGGGGGAGGAGCGGCAGTACCTCGTTCTCCGGATCGTCGCCCAGCAGGACCTGGTCGTCCGGGTTCCTGCCTGCAACCTCGATCTCGTCGGTGTGCGGGATGTGGTTGACAAGGACGGCCTCGACAAGGTGTTCGGAGTCCTGCGTGCCGAGCACGTCGAGGAGCCGACCAACTGGTCGCGGCGCTACAAGGCCAACCTCGAGAAGCTCCACAGCGGCGACGTCATGAAGGTCGCCGAGGTCGTGCGCGACCTGTGGCGACGTGAGCGCGACCGCGGCCTGTCCGCGGGGGAGAAGCGGATGCTCGCCAAGGCGCGACAGATCCTCGTCTCCGAGCTCGCGCTGGCCGAGCACACCAACGAGGACAAGGCGGAGACCATCCTCGACGAGGTCCTGGCCTCCTAGCTCAGCTCCAGGCGTCTGGCCTGACACGTCGACGACGTCATACGGTGGTGGATCATGCATCCCCATCCGTATGACGTCGTCGGCATTTCGGCTCCGACCTCCGGCATCGTCGTCGAGGAAGGTCGTGGCGCGCTTCCGTTCCGGCTGATCCACGGCGAATCGCTCGTCGCCACCGCCGCCTGGGCGGTGGGCGCGGCCGGCATCGAGCTGCTCGACCAGACGGTGCCGTGGGACGTCCTCGTCGAGCGCGCCGAGCCGCTGCTGCTCCACGACCCCCTGTGCCCGATGACGCCCCCGGAGTTCCTGGCGCGCTGCGCCGACCGGGCCGCCGTCGTCGATCGGGTCGTGGTCGGCGTACGCCCGGTCACGGACACGGTCAAGGAGGTCGCCGGCGACGTCCTCGGGGTGACCGTCGACCGAGACGGCCTGGTCGCCGTGTGCTCCCCCGTCGCGCTGCCCGCCACGGTCGTCGCCGACCTGGGCGCGACGACCGGCGGAGGGCTGCCCCTGCCCTCATTGGACTTCGTCGAGCTGGTGAGGATTCTGAGGGACAGGTACGGCGACGACCGGGTCGACCTGGTCGAGGCCCCACCCGAGGCCCGGCGGGTCGCCTCGGACGACGACATCGCCGTGCTGGCGGCGCTGACGGATCCTCGCTAGGTCCTCGCTAGGCCAGCAGGGCCTCCGCCACGGGCAGGTCCTCCGCGAAGGTGACCTTGAGGTTCCTCGGGCCGGCCGGAACGGCCCGGATGGTCAGTGGGTCGTCCGGGTCGCTGCGATGGGTCCGATCCCGGCTGACGGCGAACTCAGCGAACGCCGCGGCCGTGTCCGTGCCGTCGAAGCGTGCCGCGGCCGCGGCGGAGTAGGCCGCGATCAGCGGCCGTGCGCGGAAGGCCTGCGGCGTCTGGACGCCGACCAGCCGGGTGCCGGGGCCACCGGGCGAGGGAAAAGTCGTCGGGTCGCGCGGCAGCAGGCCGGGCAGCTCGAGGATGGGCACCGCGCCGCCGTACTCGCGTGCGGTGCTGATGACACGCTCGAAGAGGTCCGCTCCCGCCAGTGGACGGGCGCCGTCGTGGATCGCGATGACGTCGATGCTGCCGTCGGCCACCTGCGGTGCGACCAGGTCGAGCGCGGCCTGCTCGGACTGCTGCCGGGTGCTGCCGCCGTCGATGAGGAGCACGTCCCGACGGCCGACGTACGGCGCCAGCGCGGCGCCGACCGACCGACGCTCGCCGGGGCGGCAGACCACGACGATGGGGTCCGCGTCCGGTACGGCGAGCGCCGCCTGGAGCGACCACGCGAGCAGGGGCCGGTCCCGCAGCGGCAGGAGGACCTTGTTGACCTCGGCGCCGACGCGGGATCCGCTGCCGGCGGCCAGCACGACGATCGCGGCGCTCACGGCGCCACGGTAGCCGGCGTCGTATGACCTGATCCGTGAGGTGATCCGGGAGGAAGCGTTTTCATGTCCGTTACACGACGAAACGTTGCCGAGAACACAACCGCCCTAACTTCGCCTCCATGACAGGTCGCGGGGCTGCCGAGGAGTGGCAGCCGGTGTGCCGCATGGCCGAGCTCGAGGTCGAGCGCGGCGTCACCGCCCTCGTGCACGGCCAGGCCATCGCGATCTTCCGTACGGCCGACGACGCGGTCTACGCGCTGGGCAACCACGACCCGTTCGCGCGACACGCGACGGCGGGCATCGCGCGGGGCATCGTGGGACGCCGCGGCGACGTCCCGTTCGTAGCCTCGCCCGCCCACCGCCACGCCTTCGACCTCCGCACCGGTCGCTGCCTGGACGACCTGCACGTCTCCGTCCCGGCGTACGACGTGAAGGTGGTCGAGGGCGTCGTACTGATCGGCCACCGGAAAGTCGACGCCGCCTGACACCCGCGAGGGGGCGCGGTGTGCGGCGCGAGGGGGCGCGGTGT
>NZ_SSXI01000333.1 GCF_004803405.1 Nocardioides sp.
TGGATGTCGAAGGGCCTACGCACTAATCGACACGTCCGGTCATGCTGCCCGGCGTGCGCGGTGCAGCGGATGAGCGGTTGCACCGTGACGCCGAGGCATTCTCTGTGGTTGGACGTGTCGTGAACAGCCTGGGCTGGGAGATCTTCCGCGGCCAGTTCGCCGGTCTCCTAGCCGGCGCAACCAGTGGCGCCGTGCTAGCGGTGCTGCTGAGCGGCGTCGATCCGATGTGGCATGAGTCCGCGGTTCTGATCTCGCTCTCCGGCATGCTCATGGGTGGATTCCTCGGTGGTGTTAGCGGATCCGTTGCTGGCTTGACCCTTCGGTTCATGCGCCGCGTGCCCGTGGGCTTAGCCGCGACTACGACTGGGCTGGTGGTGGCTCTGACGGTCGCGGTGACGCTGTTCCTGATCGGCTGGACCTCTCCGTCGCCGAACCCCTGGAGGTTTCCGGGCGTCATCGGTGGCTTCGCTGGGGTCTCTGCGGCGTGCGCGACGCCGTGGATTCGCCGCTCGCCGACTAATGCCTCCCATTGACAGTTTCTGTCTCTCGGCACGCGACAGACTGCTGCATCCGCACTCTGATGCCGCGTTGAGGGCGTTCCGGTAGGGCGCGTCATTCCGCCGCGTGCGACTCAGCCGGCACTCCGCATCTCGCGAGCCTGGCCCGCAAGCACCCCGTCCGCGAGAGTAAACCGCCGGTCGAGGTCGGGCACGTGTTCCTGGTGTAGTTCAGCCGAGCAGCAGGTCCACCGCGGGGTCGACCAGCCGGACCCACCGGTCGCCGCCGGGGTCGTTGCTGACCTGCTGGGTGGCCAGTCCGGACAGGACCGCGGTCCATAGATCGACCTGGCCGGGCTCGGTCAGGCCCGCCTGGGCGAGGATCTCGACGCCGCGCGCGTAGACCTCCTCGGCCAGCGCGTACGACGCGGCCGTCGGGGAGAAGCCGGGTATCACCCGCAGGAAGAGCAGGTTGAGCCGTGCCGGATCCGCCACCGCGAACTCGACAAAGGTGCGCGCCGCGGCCCTGGCCGCCTCGCGCGGATCGCTCGGCAGTTCGACGGCATCGGCACGAGCGATGAAGGCCCGGTAGCCGTCCGCGAACATCGCGTCGTAGATCTCGTGCTTGCTCGCAAAGTGGGCGTAGAGGGAGGGGGCGCGGATTCCGACCGCTGTCGCCAGTTCCCGCATCGTCCAGCCGGTCAGCCCCCGCGCGCGGGCCAGCTCCCAGCCGGCCTCCAGGATCTGCTCGCGTGTGACCCGGCGACGGGTCGTGGTCTTGCTCGGCATGGTTCCTCCTCCCGAAATCCTAACTTTGTTCGGACCGGTCTTGACGCGAGTTCAGGCGTGGCCCATCCTAACTTTGTTAGGACTTCTGCGCGACTAAGAGGCTCCCGTGACCACCATCGACACCATCCCGCGGATCACCCGTGGCGGCGCCGCGGAACGACTGGCGACCGCGGCATTCGACCAGCTCCTCGCGCTCCTCGATCAGCTGAGCGTCGACGAGTGGGATGCGCCGACGGATTGCCCGGGGTGGACGGTCGCGGACATGGTGGGCCACCTGCTCGGCTCCGCGAAGAGCTATGCGTCGGTGCGGGAGCAGGTCCGCCAGCAGATGTGGGGGTTTCGGCATCGTCGGGAGTTCGACGGCAACCCACTGGACGCCATCAATGCGCTCCAGATCGAGGACCACCGGACGCTGGCGCCGGCCGAGCGAGTGGCGGCCCTGCGGGCCGCAGCCGCCCCCTCTGTCCGTGGTCGGATGCGGATCCCTGCGGCGTTCCGCCGGATCAGCGGGTCGGTTGCCGCCGGCGGGTCGACCGCGGCCGGGATGCCCTCGCGGGACACCCTGGGACATCTGGTGGACGTGATCATCACCCGGGATGTGTGGACGCACCGGGTCGACATCGCCCGGGCCACCGGACGAGACCTACCCCTCGACCCCGAGACCGACGGCGCGATCGTTGCCGACGTGGTCGCCGAGTGGGCCGGGCGGCACGGGCAGCCTTTCGAACTCACCCTCACTGGGCCCGCCGGCGGCGCCTTCGCCCAGGGCGACGAAGGTGAGCGGCTCGAGCTGGACGCGGTGGAGTTCTGTCGAGTGCTCTCGGGTCGTGCCGACGGGGACGGCTTGCTCGGGGTGCGGGTCCTGTTCTGAGCCCAACGGGCTCTCCGACGAATGTCGGCATCGGGGCCCTTGTCGCGACGCCAGACAGGGCCGGCGCCGATCGAACAACTTGGGAGGAACGACCTCAATGAGACTGGATGATGCACTTCTGGCACTTGGCGTGGCGCTCTTCTTCGCCGGTCTCGTCAGTGGCTTGGTGATCCCGAAGCTGCCCATCCCGAGGTTGGGCCTAACCAGTCACCTCGAAGGCACCCAAAACGGCATGTTCCTCATCCTCGCCGGGCTGATCTGGGGTCGCCTCGAGCTCGGCGAGACGTGGCTACAAATTGCCTTCTGGACCCTGCTGTACGGAACTTGGGCCAACTGGGGCGCCACCCTGCTGGCGGGCATCTGGGGCACCGGCAAGGTCACGCCGATCAGTTCTGGGTGCCGCACTGGAAAGCCGGTCCACGAGAAGATCGTGTCCACGATGCTCATCGGCGTCGGCATCACGGATCTGATCGCGGTGACGATCATCTTCATCGGTCTGGTGGCCTAGGCGTGAAGGTCGCTGCGACGACCGGGCCCCAATGGAACCCTAATCGGGCAGGCCACGGGTTGGGGTCTCCAAAGGACACAAGCTTGCTAACGTGCATCGAGCGCGGCACTTCGTGGGCGCGTCTTTCCGCCGCGAAGGACGCCTTGCGATCCCGGCGGTCGGGTGTGACAGCGGGCCACGAATGACAGTCCCGAATTCGGACTGCTCGGGGCAAGCGGAATCGATCCGCTTGTGACGGCGGTTGTCGCACGCCGCGTCTTGCATGACGCAGCAGACCCGCGTGCCTATTGACGGCCGGCGGCGGCCAGACTCCGCACGTGCGCGACGGCCTCGTCCAAGAGCGGTGCGGGGACCAGCCAGTAGTCGTAGATGCCGCCCTGCGCGGAGTTGTAGCCGCAGAGCACGGCCACCCCGGTCCCGAAGCGGTCCTTGAGTTCTCCGGCAAGCCAGCCCACGAAGCCGCTGTTGTCGTCTGCGGTTGGAAAGTGGATGGAGAAGGCACCGAAGACCTCCGCCTCACCACCGCGCGACGGCTCGAGGATCGACCAGCACTCCTCGTCACGCACCAGCGCCAGCGCGTCGACGGAAGGCTGCGGAACCGCCCCTGCGGGGTGCTCGTGATACGACCACCGCCCAGGCAGTACGTCGAGGGTGGCCTCTGCCAGCACTCGGCGCAGCCGCAGGCGAGTTTCCTCTGGCGTCTCGTGGCTGATGGTGACCATGGAACGTCAACCGCCGGGCGCCATCCTGAGATTCCCGTCGCGCTCGTGCCGTTCCTCGAACGGACGCGCCGGGCAGGCGCTGAGGTGCGTCTTACCAGCGCTCGTGCACGTCGGGTGGGCCGCGGACCGGCATCTGCCGCGATCGGGCTTGTCCGTCCGACATCCCGTAGGCGGTCGCTTGGCGACGTCTGCCCCGTGCAGAACGAGAGTCGCTACGTGGCCACGCCATTCCCAACCACAACCAACCCACGCACCTACGCTTCGAGCATGGGATCGGAGGCGGGTGCTCGGGTGGCGGTCGCCGCGATGCTCCTGATGGTGGCCCTCGCCAGCCTGACGGGCTGCTCGACGTCGAATCCCCACGATGCCCCCGTGCCCGCTCCGGCGCCGATGGAACGCGGATCCACGTCCACCCCCGATGGCAGCCCGACCGAGACCACCAGACCGCGCGAGCCGCGCGCCACCCGCTACCGGCCGTACCCCACCGAGATCGACGGCGCTGCGAAGCGCACCGCCGCACGCGCGATCGAGGCGCTGCCCGACGTACGGCGGGTGACGTACACGCAGTACTTCGGGTACCTGCCGCCCAAGGCGAGCATCCTGGTCGAAGCGGACTTCGCGAACGGCGGCGGCACGACCTACGACGTGCGGATCAGTAAGACCCGAGACGGGTGGCGGACAGATCAGATCATCGCCCCCACGGCATCGCCGCCCCTGCAGGATCCGGGGCCGTTGATCCGTCGAGTGCTGAGCAATGACCGGATCACCTTGCCCTGGGCCGGTCGCATCGACGTCGCGGCGGGGCTGGTCTCGGACGCGGTGCTCCGATCCATGCTGACGGTGGCGAGACGGCACCGGATAGGTATCAGCGTGCTCATCTCGGCCCACCCGGTGCATGTTTTCGGCACCGACCGGCGCAGCAACCATCCCGACGGACTCGCCTACGACATCGGGACCATCGACGGCCGGCTTGTCGTCGACCCCGCCGCGGCCGGGCCAGTGCGTCAGGTGATGCGGATTGCGGCGGGCACCGGCGCCGATCAGGTGGGCGGCCCCGACGACCTGGACCTCGACGGACGGCAGTACTTCTCCGACCCCACGCACAGCGACCACGTGCATGTGGGTTTCAGCGGTTGAGTAGACAGACCATGCGTTGATCTCGACCTGCGTCTAACCGCCGCTGTTGGCGCACCGAGGGAAGGCCGGCCCCCGCGATCACAACGCTTCCGGTTGTCGACGAACGCAACCGCGGCCCAGGTTGTGAGCCCGGTGTTGGGAGCGCCGCTGCGTTGTCTACCGGCCAGGAAGCTCGGAACGCGTGCTGCCCCTCGCGACGACGGACCACGGTGCGGGAGTCGGGTCTTCGCGACCGAGCGCAACGCGGGCGCAGGAGGCTCCTTGGTCGCGTAGGGACTGGGCGACGGTGGTCAGATCCAGTTGCTCGGCGACGGCGAGGTCGTTCCACCCCGTCACCGCGAGATCGTCTGGGATGGCGCGGCCCACCAGTCGCGCCGCGTAAACCACTCCGACCGCCAACTGGTCGCTCATGGCGGCGATGGCATCCGGTGGCTGTGGGGCCGCGAGCAGGTCCCGGGTAATCCGTTCGGCCTCGGTCGTGTCGTTGCGGGAGCAGACGGCGACCACCACGTCGTCCCACGCGAAGCCGACGTCTTCCGCGGCCTGCCGGTATCCCGCCAGTCGTGCGCGCGTCACCGGGAACAGGACGTTGTCGATGTCGGGTCCGCGGCTGACGCTGCTGACCCGGTCCCGGCCGAGCGGCTGGCTCAGGACGGCAGGATGCCGGGCCGCGGCGAACGCGCGGGTTCCGACGGCGCGAGCCGCCGCCTGGTTGTCGATGGTCACCAGCGCCAGTCCGGCCACAGTCGGCCCGCCGTGGATCACCGCCGGTCGCCGCGTCGCACGGATAGCTCCCACCGCGGGGTCGTCGTCGGACGTCGTCCAGACGATGAAGCCGTCGACCGCTGCGTCCGTGATCCGGGTGACGTCCTCGGCAGCCCCGGTGATCGGCAGGATGGTCATGCCGTACCCATGCTCGGCGCAGACCTCGGCGATCCCGGCCAGGAAGGTCACCGCTCCCGGATCGTCGAAGGCGTACGTCAGGTGCTCCCCCAGGACGACACCCAGGGTGAGCGTGCTCCCGCGCCGCAGCGATCGGGCCCTCGGGTCGGGACCGCCGTACCCGAGCTCGTTGGCCGCGGCCAGAACCTTGGCCCGGGCACGGTCGGACACCCGGCCCGGACGGCTGTAGGTGTACGACGCGGTCATCAAGGAGACACCGGCGGTCTCGGCCACCTCCGCGAGCGTCGGACGCTTCGAACCGGCATGTGACGGCATGGTTCGAGCGTACCTGTGTAACCTTACACACGTGGCCGGCTTCTCCCGCGATCCACTCACCTGGACGGCGTACGTCGTCCTCGGCTGGTTCGCCTACCTTCAGGCGGCGCCCGGCCTCGTCGTCCCGCATCTTCGCCGCGAGCTCGAGCTGAGCTATGGGACGGGCGGGCTCTACGTCACCGCATTCGCGGCCGGCAGCACACTCGCGGGCGTGCTGTCCGCAAGACTCGAACGCGGCCTCGGGCGAGGCCCACTGCTGTGGTCTTCAGCTGCGCTCATGGGCGCTGGCGCGATCGGACTGACGCTCGGCCGCACCACCGGTGTCACCATGGGCTCGGTGCTCGTCATGGGCCTCGGTGGCGGGTTGGTGCTCGCGACGATCCAGGCCGCGCTGGCCGATCATCATGGCGAGCTGCGGACAGTCGCGCTGGCCGAGGCCAACGTGGCGGCCAGTTGCGGCTACCTCTCGCTGGTCGGGATGCTGGCACTGACCTCTGAACTCGGAGCGAACTGGCGAGCTCCGCTCCTTGCTTCGCTCGCCGTTCCGGCGTTGACATGGTGGCACGGCCGGAAGCTGTCGATCGCCGCATCACCACCTCCGCGTGGGTCGCAGGGGGATCGTCTCCGACTGCCCGCGTCCTTCTGGGTCGCGGCGGCCATCGTGGTCTGCACGACCGCCGTGGAATGGTCGGTCACCGCATGGGGCGCCACGCTCGTCCAGGAAAGCACCCAGGTATCCGCGGACACCGCCATCTCACTGATGGCCTGCTACTTCGGCGGGTTCCTGGCCGGGCGAGTCCTCGGCAGCCGCCTCGCGGCGCGTCACGATCCGACACGGCTGCTCGGCTGGGCGCTCGCGGCGACGGCCGCCGGGTTCGCGGTCGTCTGGCTGTCGGTCGAGCCGGCGCAGTCGGCCCCCGGACTGGCGCTCCTCGGCATGGGGATCGGCAACCTGTTCCCGATGGCGGTAGCCGCAGCAGTCGCTGTTGCACCCGAACAGGCCGGGAAGGTGAGCGGCCGGGTGGTCGCCGCATCTGCCGGCGCAGTCCTCTTCGCGCCACTGACGGTCGGAGTTCTCGCGGACGCAACATCGTTGAAGTCCGCGCTCATCCTCGTACCGATCCTGCTGGTCCTCTCGGCCGCATGTCTCGTCGCGCTCCACCGATCCCTAGCCGCGCACTGCCGGACCTCGACGCCCTTGTGTCCGACGCCCAAACGCTTCTTGCCGTAGTCCTGCCTGCAGCAGCGCTGAAAGTTGCCTGAGGGATCACGCGGTCCGCCTAGCACCGCGAACCGATCCTGGGGAGGCCGTCAGTGCCCTAGTCGGCGGGCACCACATGCTCGTCGTTCTCCCCGTCGAGCGGCTCTACGACCTCACCGTCGACCAGGTACTCAACAGTGAAGGTGGAAATGCCCGGCGGCACCTCGAGCACGTAGTACGTGCCGCCCTCGTGTTCGAACGTCTTGGCGTCGAACGGCTCGCCTCCGGCGAGGGTGACCCGCACCTGGTCGACGTCCGGGTGAAGGGCGCCCATCCACAGCATCCCGTCTCCGGCCACTACGCCGCCGTCAGAGTCGTAGGTGTACGCGGGTGGAGCGACCTCGCCTCGCGGTGCGCAACCATCCTTGGTGGGTGGGCCGAAGAAGACGACGCTGGTGTTCCACTCCTGGCCGACGAGGTTGTTCTCCTCGGCGATCAGCTCTATGCCGGACGGCGAGCCCACGCAGTCCGAAGTCTCCCGGCCGTCCACGACCCAATAGCGTTCGCCGTCGATGGTGCCGCTGATGATCGGGTTCTCCGGCGGGATCCGGTCCACGTACTCCGGGCCGAACCGCACCACCGCGGCCGCGACCAGCGGGATGGCGGCGATCGTCACGCCGACGCCCACCAGCAGCCCCCGGCGACGCCGGAGGCGAGGGACCGACACCGTTTCTTCGGTCGGACCCTCGTGCACCGTCGCGGCGACGGCCGCCAGAGTGCGACGCAGTCGCTGCTCCAGCTGGTGTTCGTGGTCGAGGTGCGTGGTCATGGCAGGGCCTTCCGTAGTCGAGTGAGCGCGCGGCGCAGGTCGGAGCGCACGGTGCTCGCGGGTCGGTCGAGCAGGTGACCGATCTCCACGAGCGGCAGGTCCTGGTAGTAGTGCAGGACCACGACGGCACGCTGGGTGGCCGGCAGTTGCCGCACCAGGGCCCAGGTCTCGTCGATCTCCGGGATCGCCGTGACGGGCTCCGGCTCCCGCCGAAGCAGCCGGCGCCGGCGGAACTCCTGACGCTGACCGTCCCTGGCGAGGTTGACCACGCTGCGGCGCAGGTAGGCCGGCGGATCGTCGATCCGGTGCCAGCGTGGCTGCGCCGAGGCGAAGGCACTCTGCACGATGTCTTCGGCCGTCTCGCGTGATCCCGTGAGCAGGAACGCCAGCCTGAGCAGCGGCAGCCGCAGTTCGCGGTAGGTCTCCTCGAGCACCGGCGTCTCCGAGTCGCCCAGTTCCAAGTCGGTCACACCTCTACGTCGTTCGACGGAGGTCCAGCGTTGCACCTGGGGTCGCCCCGCGTGTCACCAGACGAGTGACCGGAGCTGCCGCGAACCGCTCGGCCTTGGCCACTTCCGACCGTGAGTCGTAGGAACGAACGACGTGGGAAGCGCCCTCGTGGGCCGGGCTCCGCGATGATCTCTCCATGGCAGTGCAGCATCTCGATGAGGTTCCGGCAGCCCGGTTGCGTTCCGCGGCGTATACGTACGGACCTGTCGGCCAGACTGCCTCTGGACCGCCTCCGGGATTCGCCTGGTTCGAGCGTTCCGCCACCTTGGCGCGGCGTGACTTCGCAGCAGTCACCGAGGAACTGTTCATGTGGCGGTTACATGAACGAGCGGGCCTTCGAGTGTGGGTATCGGACGCACCGCTTCGAGCCAACACGGTGGTGCTCATGCGACTCGGCGCAGGACCGGCGTCACTGCGGCTTCCGTGTCGAGTCGTCTATGTCGTCGACGAACCCGGTCTCCGCGGCTTCGCCTATGGCACTCTCCCGGGCCACCCCGAGGCCGGCGAGGAATGCTTCCTGCTCCGACATCACGACGACGGCAGCATCGAGTTGACCATCTCCGCCTTCTCCCGGCCGGCAACGAGACTGGCCAGGCTCGGCGGAGCGCTCAGCCGCAAGGCTCAGCAGCTCATGACCGGGAGATACCTCCGCGCCCTCGACTCTTCTGGATGAAAGCTCCGGACCTGCAACGGATCGAGCGCAGTCGGTAGCCAGGTGCTGCCGTCGGGCAGGCTGGATCGTGCCCGAATCCGGGCGGCGCACGTCAGTCCGTCTGGAGTTCGCGGATCCTGCGTCCCAAGTCCTGGAGGTTCGCTTGGTCGGCACTTCCGAGGTCGAACTGGGCGGTGTCCGCGCCCTGCAGCCAGTCCAGTACCTGGTTTGGGTGGACGTGGTCACCGAAGATCACTTGCGCGTCCACAAGATCAGACTCATTGGCGTGGTGCGGCACCCTGCACCAGCCGAATCCGCCGTCGGAGGTGTCGTAGATCAGCCACGTCGGCGCGTCGGCGTCTTCCTCAATCTCGCACGCACAGAACCACACAGCGCGATCAACGACGGCCCGCCCGTCTCGCATCGTCACGTCCCCGGCGGATCTCGCGGCCGCTGCCGACAGGATCTGCTCTACGAGGGGCACAGACCAATGCTCCGGCGGTCGCGACGATCTACGTCGACGGAACACCCGGAAACCGTACCGCCCGACCACTGCCCACTCGCTTGACTTCCTTTCACAGACGGACGACGGTCATCCCCGCGACTGAGGGGCGGTCCATGGCGGCCAGTGCCGCGCCGGCGTCTTCGAGTCCGATGACCTGCCCGACCAGGTCGCCGGGTCGCAGCGTCCCCTCCTCGATCATGCTGAGCATCGCGGGGTAGCCGCGGGCGGGCATGCCGTGCGCGCCGTAGATCTCCAGCTCCTGGGACACCACCAGGTCCATCGGGAGCGGCGGCGTGGACGCCGGTCCGAGCAGCAGCCCGGCCTGCACGTGGCGGCCGCGCCGACGCAGGCTGCGCACGGAGGCCACCGCCAGCTCGGGGGACCCGAACGCGTCGACTGACACGTGCGCGCCGCCGCCGGTGAGGTCCCGGACCGCCGCTGCCACGTCCGGGGTGCTGCGCGCGTCGACAACCGCCTCGGCTCCCATCGACGTGGCGCGTTCGAGAGCGGCCGAGGTCACGTCCACGGCGACCACTCGGCCGCCGAGCGCCGCCCCGATCATCACGGCAGAGAGCCCGACCCCGCCACAGCCGTGTACGGCGAGCCAGTCACCCGGGCCGATCCGGCCGTGGGTCACCACGGCCCGGAAGGCGGTCGCGAACCGGCAGCCCAAGGACGCCGCGGTGACGAAGTCCACCGACTCGGGCAGCCGGACCAGATTGGTGTCGGCCGCATGGATGGCCACCCGTTCGGCGAACGAGCCCTGACCGGTGAACCCCGGCTGGGTCTGGGCGGGGCAGACCTGCGCCTCCCCCGCCCCACACCAGGCGCACCGACCACAGCCGCACACAAAGGGCACTGTCACGCGGTCGCCGGACTTCCAGTGGCGTACGCCGGACCCGACCCCGGCCACGACCCCGGCCAGCTCGTGGCCTGGGACATGCGGCAGCGCCACAGGATCATGGCCCTTCCAGGCGTGCCAGTCCGACCGGCAGATCCCGGTGGCTCCCACCGCGATGACCACCCCGTCCTCCGGACACTCCGGCTCGGGCAGGTCGACGAGCTCCGGCAGGGCGCCGTACTCCTGATAGATGACGGCCTTCACCCTGCCCATCATGTCGTCCTCATCTTGTGCCGAGGTACGGGTACCGAGAGAACGACTGCGTCCACCGGACGACCCCCTGCTGTTGCCGCCGGGCAGCGCCACAGCTCGTAGCGCTACCCGGCGTGTCACAGTCCGGCGGTCAGTCCACGGGTGTCACGACCGCAATGGTGTGGCCGGTGTGCTCCACCTTGGCGTTCAGGTACCGCAGGTTGGTCTCGGTGGCGAACACGCCTGTCGGCACCGTCGTTCGTACTGCCACACCGAGGTCACGCAGCTGGGTGACCTTGTCGGGGTTGTTGGTCAGCAGATCGACCTGTGTGAAGCCCAGGGCCGCGAGTATCTGCGCCGCCGCGGTGTAGTCACGAACATCGTCGGGGAACCCGAGTGACCGGTTCGCCTCATAGGTGTCCTGGCCCTGGTCCTGCAGGGCGTAGGCATCCAGCTTGTTGTACAGCCCGATCCCCCGGCCCTCCTGGCGTAGGTACACAAGGACGCCCCCGACACCGGCGATGCGCTCGACCGCTTCGCGCAACTGAGGTCCGCAGTCGCAGCGCGCGGAGCCGAACACATCCCCGGTGAGGCACTCCGAATGCATCCGGACCAACGGCACCTCGGTGGCTTCCGGGTCCCCCAGCAACAGTGCCACGTGCTCGGCGCCGTCTGCTAGGTCGACGAAGGTGACCGCGTCGGCGAGGACGGAGTACCCGTCCGGAAACCGCAGCGGGATCTCGACCCGCGTCCGCACCGTCGCCGGCCTCGCGCCGGGCACTGGCTCTGTCTGTACAGCTCCTGTCATAGCGTCTCCCGAGATTTGAATCCGAACTGTCGGGCCGAGAATACGGAGGTAACCCCAGGAAACGCGGCGAACTCGGCGAACACGCGGCCAAGTCTCATCGGCTCAACGACGAACGGATGCGTGTCCGGCTGGCCTTCTGGGGCAGTGCGGCATCGACCCGGGACCGCGCTGCTCGCAGGACCCCGGTGGTCGCGATGCCGTCAGAGTCGTCGACACGACCGAATCCTCAGCGCCAGGTACCTAGGCTGACGCCATGGCCGCCGACCTCCCCCGCAGCACGCCCGTCGAGCAGCAGGTCGACCCCGCCGCCGTCCTGGACTTCATCGACGCGATCGACACCGATCCGTCCATCGAGCTGCACAGCATGATGGTGCTCCGGCACGGACACGTCGTCGCCGAGGGCTGGTGGGCCCCGCACACACCGGAGCGGCCCCGGCTGCTCTACTCGTTGAGCAAGAGCTTCACCTCGACCGCGCTGGGGCTCGCGGTGGCCGACGGTCTCTGCGGACTCGATGACACGGTGATCTCGTACTTTCCGGAGCTCGACGCCGAGATCACCGATCCGCGGAGCAGGGCCATCACGGTGCGGCACCTCGCGGCGATGGCCAGCGGACACGGCCGCGACATGCTCCACGATGCGGTCACCCGCGACCCTCAGGAGCCGGTCCGCGGCTTCCTGTTGATCCCTCCAGATGCGGAGCCGGGCACCCTGTTCTCCTACAGCCAGCCCTGCACGTACGCGATCGCCGCGGTGGTCCAACGGCTCGCCGGCATGCCGCTCACGGCGTATCTGCGGCCGCGGCTCCTCGACCCGCTCGGGATCGACGAGGTGGGCTGGCAGAGCTGGCCGCCGGGACGCGAGCTCGGCTTCAGCGGCCTCTTCGCGCGCACCGAGGACGTCGCGAAGCTCGGCCAGCTCTACCTCCAGCGCGGTCGCTGGCAGGACCGGCAGGTGCTCTCCGAGGAGTACGTCGCGCTGGCGACGTCGCGGCACGTCGACAGCTCGCCCGGGCAGGACAACATCGACTGGCGACAGGGCTACGGGTACCAGTTCTGGATGTCCCGCCACGGCTACCGCGGCGACGGTGCGTTCGGCCAGTTCTGCGTGGTGCTTCCCGAGCAGGACGCCGTGGTGGCGATGACCGGAGGGACCGAGGCGATGCAGGCGGTGCTGAACCACCTCTGGCAGCGTCTCCTCCCCGGTCTCGACACGAGCAGCCCCAACAACGCCACCGAGGAGCAGCTCGCCCGGCGGCTGCGCAGCCTCCGGCTGCCGCCCTGCGCTGCCCGGCCGTCCCCGCCCGACTGGAAGGCCTGGACCGAGGAGCCGTTCCCGGTCGCCGACGCAGCCGGCCTGCCCGCATCGGCTCTCACCTCCGTGCGACTGGCCCCAGCGGGGCCCGGGTGGAAGGTCACCGTCACCGAACGGGACAACGCGCTCACCTTCGCCGTCGGCGCCGCCGACTGGCTGGTGTCAGAGCCGCGCGACCGGCACGGGGACGTCGTACCCGTGGCCGCCTCCGGCGGATGGCTGGACGACCACACGCTCCGTGTCGAGCTGATCTTCCTCGAGTCACCGCACCGCCTCGACATCGCCTGCTCGCTGCCCTCCCGGACCGCCGAGGCCGCCTGGCGCGGCGTACCCCTGGACGGCGGACGACTGCAGACCCTGCGCCGCCCGCGCTCACCGCAGCCAGCACCTCCCGGGACGGCCGGTTGAAGGAGATCCGCCGGGGTGACCAGGATCGCCGTAGTTTTTTCGACATGACCACAGACGTTCCGCGGTACCGGCTCAACGACGGGAGCTCGCTGCCCTCGATCGGGTTCGGCACCTACCCGCTCCGGGGTGAGGACGCCGTCGCGGCGATCGTCTCCGCTCTGGAGGTCGGCTACCGACTGCTGGACACGGCCGTGAACTACGGCAACGAGGAAGAGGTCGGCAGGGCCGTCCGCAGCGCAGGGATCTCCCGTGAGGACGTCCAGGTCACGACGAAGATCCCCGGCCGGCACCACGCCGCGGCCCTGGCCACCGAGTCCGTCGAGGACTCCCTGCGTCGACTCCGCATGGACTATCTGGACCTGTGCCTGATCCACTGGCCCAACCCCAGTGTCGGCAGGTACGGCGAGGCGTGGCGTGCCCTGGTGGACCTGCGGGAGCGCGGCCTGGTCAGGTCGATCGGCGTCAGCAACTTCACCGAGAAGCACCTCCGCGACATCATCGACGACACCGGCGTCACGCCTGCTGTGAACCAGATCGAGATGCACCCCTACTTCGCCCAGGGCGAGATGCGCGCTGTGCACTCCGACCTGGGGATCCTGACCGAGGCGTGGAGCCCGCTGGGCAAACGCAGCGCCCCCTTCGACCAGCCAGCCGTGGTCCGGGCGGCGGAGGCCCACGACGTGACCCCGGCGCAGGTGATCCTGCGCTGGCATGTGCAGCTCGGCACCCTTCCGCTTCCCAAGTCCGCGACACCGGAACGCCAGCGGCTGAACCTCGACGTCTTCGGGTTCGAGCTGGACGAGCGCGACATGACCGCGATCACTGGGCTCAGCCGACCCGACGGCCGGCTGTTCGGAGGAGACCCGGACACCCACGAGGAGATGTAGCGCGCCCTCTAGCCCGAGCGCAGTCGTGACCGGACGTCGGCCACCTCGTCCTCACGATCGACGGACGGCCAGAAGAGCACGAAGTCCTGGACGCCGGCGCTGCCGAAGTCCCTGGCGACGTCCGAGGGGTCGACGCCGGTCAGCCACGGATCGAGCGCCTCGAAGAGGAGCACACTTCGACGTACGTCGGCGGGGTCGCGGCCGACCGAGCGACAGTCCTCGTCCATGACGCGGTTCTGGTTGCCGGTGTCCTCCAGGATCTGGGCGTAGGACAGCCCGAACCCACCGTGGGTGTTCCACCCGTCGGCCACGCGCGCCGCCAGCCGGCGCACGGATCGCGACTGGCCCCCCAGCACGATGGGCGGCCGAGGCTGCTGGACCGGCGCCGGCGCGCACGGAGCGTGGAGGGTCTGCACGTGGCCTCCCAGGCGTTGGAAGGAGCGGTCACGGCACCGGAGGAGGCCGTCCAGCGCCTCGACGTACGCGGTGAACCTCGTCAGCCGCTCGCGCAGATCCCAGTACGGCACGCCGACCGCGGCGTGGTCGAAGCCAGCGATGCCGGTCCCGACACCGAGGTCGAGGCGGCCGCCGGAGAGGTGGTCGACAGTGACGGCAGCCTTGGCCACGACCGCAGGCGGCCGCAGCACCGGATTGGCGACAAGGGGGCCGATGCGAGCGCGCGTGGTGCCCGCCGCCATCGCCGCGAGCGTCGTCCAGGCCTCGAACCAGTGGCCGTCCAGGTTCCGGTAGTCCCCGGTGTGGTCGGCCAGGTAGATGGCGTCGAAGCCGAGTTCCTCGGCGCGCTGCCAGCGCTCGCGCAACGCCGGGAATGGCGCGTCCTGCACGACGTACGCGGCCACCCGACGGGCCACCAGCTGCTCGCCCATCCCCCATTATGGGCCTGCGTTCTGGTCAGGGGCGAGCGAAGGACCAGACCGGCCGCACTGAGCGCTCACCGGGCATGAGTCCGACCTCGGCCAGCAGTTGGTGCACCACTTGGTCGAGGAACCGTTGTCCCTCGGCCTCCGAACGCCATGGAGCGCATCCTCCCGCGGCGGCCGTGCCCAGCGAAAGGCCCTCGAGCATCGCGCCGCAACGTGGGATGCGCGCAGCATGCCGCGATCGGGTGCAACAGTTCATCACGGCCTGTGTCGGTTCCCGCGGGGGTAGGCGCGCAGATAGAGGCCGCGGATACCGAGCGCGACCAGCGCCCAGGTCCACGGCGCCCACAGCACTCCGCCGACTCCGTCCCAGACGGAGTTCATGGGTGATCGGACCGGTTCCGCTTCGGCCGCGGCAGCGATGGAGCTGACCGCCAGGACGGCCAGGACCGTGGCTGCCACACCCGTGGGCCAAGCCAGCCATCGCGGAGCCCCGTGGGTCAGGATCGCGACGACAGCCAGGACCAGGACGGCCGCCGCGGCGCCGTAGCCGCCGGCGGAGACGCGGTAGTCCTCGGCGTCGGCGGTCTCACCGAAGAACTGGAGCCAGATCGCGCCGTACCCGACGAGGATGCCGTTCAGGGTGGTGGCGACGACAGCGCCGACCCAGCAGGCTGGGAGCCACGTCCGCCGAACGATGACGAGCAGACGAGCGGACTACGAACGGAAGGCGTTCAACGCCCGGGCGGCGTGAACCGCGGAGTCGTAGCGCCAGCGGGGTACGGAGAGACTGCCCGTCTCGACCTCGGGGGTCGTGTCGGGCTCACCCGTGTCGGACGGCATCCCGGTCGCTAAGGTCCGGCTCACTTGCTCCATCAGGAACACCTTTCACGTGGGTCTACATGCATCGGGTCGTGGTCAGCAGACGTCACGTCGGGCAGTCCCGACCAACGCCAGGTCCAGGGAGGCGGCCGCCCGAGCGTCGAGGCCGGTAGAGCGTCGGAGCTGCGCCCGCGCGACACGGGCCTTGAGATGGCGGAGCAGGGCCGGGTCGCCCGCGGCCACCTCGCGCATACGGTCGGCCGCGGTCTCTGGAGACCAGTTGTCCGCGCTGACGGCGCGGACGAGCTCGAGGACCGCGCGGTCGATGCGTTTGGGTTGTCTCGGAAGGGAAGTCCAGGTCAGGGAACTCACGTGCGCCACCCCGGGTTGCTCGATGCTTCGAGAAGAAGGAGAGCCACCTGTTGGCTGGGGTGGCTGGGCCGTCGGGGTCAGGGACGGAAGAATCGACGGGCACCATGGAACCATGACCTTGGTCACATGACAAGCGCGTAGTCTGGAAGCAGCAGCACGGTCACCGACGTCCGGGCGTCGCGACCGGCGCCGTCGCACATCGATGTGAGGTGACCGGGTGACGCACGACGAACCGCTCTATTTGGAGACCCTGGCGGAGTTTGCATGCACGCTGGTGGCGTCGTACGACGTCTCCACCGTCCTGGCCGACCTGACGCACCGGCTCACGAAGGTGCTGGATCTCATCGGCTGCGGCGTGACGCTGGCGAAGGACGGCCGGCTCGAGTACGTGACCGGGGTGCCGGAGAAGATCGCCGCGCTCGAGCGGGAGCAGGTCGAGACGCAACTGGGGCCGTGTGTCACTGCCTACCAGACCGGTGAGACCGTCGCCGTCGAGGACCTCCAGGACCGGGCCGACCAGTGGCCGTCCTTCGTCGCGCTGGCGCAACGGCTCGGGGTGCGGGCCACGGCGGGGATTCCGATGCACCTCGAGGGTGAGAGCGTCGGCGCGATCGACCTCTACTCGGTCTCTCCGCGGGCCTGGACCGATCGCGACCTCGCTGCGGCGACCGTGATGGCCAACATGGCGACCGCCTACCTCCTCAACGCGTCGCTGTACGACAGGCAGCGGCGGCTGGCCGAGCAGCTCAAGACCGCTCTGGAGTCACGGATCGTCATCGAGCAGGCGAAGGGCGTGCTCGCGAACGAGCACTCCATCAGCGTCGACGACGCCTTCGAGCGGCTGCGCCGCCACGCGCGCACCCATGGCGCCTCGGTCCGCGCGGTCGCCGAGGCGGTGGTGACGGTGGGCCTCCGGCCGGACTGACCCGTGATGAGTTGTCCCGCCCGCACCCGTCTCACCTATGACACGACACGACGGAAGGGATGACGTGATGGGTGCGGACATGGGACTGGAGGAGCTGGGCGTGAGCGGCCTGGGCGAGGTCGACGAGCCGGCGTTCGTGAGGCTCGCGGAGCCTCACCGGCGAGAGCTGCACGTGCACTGCTACCGGATGCTCGGGTCCTTCGAGGATGCCGAGGACACCGTGCAGGAGACGTTCCTCCGTGCCTGGCGGCGGCGGGAGACCTTCGAGGGCCGGTCGACGTTCCGGGCCTGGCTGTACCGGATCGCCACCAACGCCTGTCTCGACCTGCTCGCCAGGCGGCGGCCGGAGCCCGCCACTCGCGGCGAGGTGCTGTGGTTGCAGCCCTACCCGGATCGGCTGCTCGACGAGGTGCCCGCGGCCGACGGGGACGAGCCGGAGGCCGTCGCCGTCGCGCGGGAGACGATCGAGCTGGCGTACCTGGTGGCGGTCCAGCACCTCGCACCGCGCCCGCGGGCCGTGCTGATCCTGCGGGACGTGCTCGGCTGGCCGGCGAAGGAGGTCGCCGACCTCCTCGGCGACTCCGTCAACTCGGTGAACAGCGCGCTGCAGCGTGCCCGAGCCGGCATGCGAGAGCACCTTCCCGCCGAGCGCCAGGACTGGACCGGCGGCGAGGAGGACGCAGGAACGCGCGAGCTGGTGCGGCGCTTCACCGCGGCCAGCGAGGTCACCGACATCGACGCGATCGCGACGATGCTGCGGGACGACGTCCGCTGCTCGATGCCGCCCACGCCGGGCCTGTACGTCGGCCGCGCAGCGGTGCTGAACAGCTGGATCGAGGGCGGGTTCGAGGGCATGAAGGGCCTGCGCGGCGTTCCGACCGCCGTGAACCGGCAGCCCGCCGTCGCCTTCTACCTCTGGCGAGCGCAGGAGGATGCATACCTGCCGCTGACGATCGACGTCCTGCGTGTCACCGGCGGGGCCATCACCGAGATCGTGACGTTCCACGACGACCAGTTCCCGCGGCTCGGACTGCCCGAGCGGCTGCCGGCGGACGGCACCGCACAGATTCCGGCTGGTGGAGGGTCGACATGGACGGCCTGAACCACGCCGAGGCCGTCGCGCGAAACCTCCGCACCCGGACCGATTGATGTCCCATTCCGCACACGAAGGGCCGGAACCTCATCTGGTTCCGGCCCTCCGTGCTGCTCAGCGGATCAGTTGTGATCGGACATCCCATGGCGGTCCAACGGCCATCGGGACATTCCGGGGTCCAAGGGTCGGGGAGATGGAGCTGACACGGCGACGAGGGTAGGCAACCAGTCGCCGGCAAGCCCGGCAACACGGCGGGATGGGACGCACAGGACAGAAGTAGCGCCGCCCATGCCGGTCTCTCCCGGCGTTCGCAGCCGCCATGCCTCGTGCCGTACGCCTCGTGCCCACGCGGGAGGCCGCCCGTGAGCCCTGAGCCCAGCGCCCGGTACCTGGTTCGAGCGATCCTGTGCCTCAGGTACCAGGTTGAGACTGACTGGTTACCCCTCCGCGTCGAGGTCGCGGCGGGAGGATGCCGCTGGGTCGGTACCCGCCCGTCCCCTGCCTCTCCGTCGCGCAACAGCAAGCCTTCCACTCCGGGGATGAGCACCGCCCACAGGACGCGCACGACCTCCCGATTCTCGCCACCCTCGCCGCGGAGCGGTCGGGCACTTAACTCCCCGAGCGAGCGTGGACGACTCCCGACTCCTCAACTCCCGGCCCTCGGTTGTCGACGAGAAATTGCTGGCTGGGCTGGCCTAGGAGCCGACCGTAGGTGTGAGCCTCAAGGCGTTAGCAGCCCTGTCGGCGAGCACCTGGGCATCGCTTCCCGAGTCAAGGATCGTATTCCCAGACGATTCGGAATCGACCAGGACGGTCGTGACGGAGAGTCCGGCCGAAGCCTCGGTCGTCAAAAGAGCATCCACCTGAGCCGAGAAGCAGGAGTCACTGGACTTGGGGTTTGCGTCCAGCGCGACCACGTGGTTGTTGGAGACAAAATTGCCAGCCCCAGCTATGAGCCGAATGACGACAGGCGTCGCACCGGGCGGCCGGATGCTCTGTGAGTCAATGATCTGGGAGAAGTGGTTGCCGATGACAGAGTTGTTGCTGCCGTTGACACAGAGAAGTCCGTTGAGGTCATCCAGCCCGTTGTCGATTCCTAGGAACGGTGTCCAAGGCTCGCGGTCACGCAAGAAGTGATTGGTGGCCACGAGGTTCTCCGAACTGCCCGCTCCGAGAATCAGCATCCCGGGGTAGAACGAATGCAAACGGTTGTTCGTGACGCTGGAACGCGTGACGCCGTCGAGACGGACGCTGCTCGCGCCTCGGGGAAAGACGTTGTTCGCCGTGATCAGGAGGCCGCCATAGTTCTCGGCATAGATCGAGTGGCCTCGGAACCCTGCCCCGATAAAGTTGTCGGTGATCTTTGACGCCTGTCCCCACCCGCGGAGCTCGATGCAGCTTCCACATTCAGCGACGAAATTGTCATGTACGGAAAGGGCGTCCGCGTTGTAGACGGTGAGGCCGTTCTCCAGGTAGACGAAGCCCATGCCTGTGACGCGGAGTGAGTCATTGGAGCTCGCGACATAGATACCGGTCTTGCCGTTGACGTAGGTGTTCTCAGGATGCATCCCGGAGCCATCCGGGTTGAAATGCAATCCGTCGATGCAGAAGTTGGAGAATTCGACTGAACTGATGCGCGGGTGCCCGCTTCGCTCGACGTAGAAGGCAGCTCCCTTCGACTCATCCTCGTCGACCTTGAGGGGTATGTCGACCAGGATGCGGCTCCCTCCGGGCCACAGCTCATGCAAGTCGGGCCACTCGTCTTCGGAGACGTTGAAGCGAATGCTCGACGACGTGAAGCCGTGTCCCGATCCCTGGATCTTGAGGAAACTGATGTCGATCACTACCTGCGTGCGGAGGCGGTAATCCCCGGGGGGAATGTAGATAACAGCGCCTGGCTTTCCCCCGTCGTTCGCATCGGTAACGGTCTGCCGCCCCTTGATGTCAGCGATCATGCTGTTGATTACTTCGCCCACGTCGTCCGCCGGGTTGCCCACCGGCCACGTGGTGACGTCGTAGTAGTTGCTGCTTGACATATCTTCCTCTTGGGTTGGGGTTTCGCCACAAGCACCGCCGCGAGAGGGAGGATCTCCGAACTGGGCCAGTTCAGTGGTAGTCCTCGTCACGGATTCAGCAGCGCCAGCTTGGTGCTCAGTTCGTGGCGATATGGCGGATCTGCTCCCGGTCGGGACACCGTGACGCCCGCCGCGAGTGCGGCGTACTCTGCGACACGCCGCCACTGCGGTAGTGCGAGTTCGCGGAGACGCTCATGGTTGTCGGCGCCGAGGAGCCCCGATGACCACAAGCCGTCGATCATGGCGGCGGAGAACGTGTCGCCGGCCCCGATCGTGTCCACGACTTCCACGCGTGCACCTTGAACGTCGACGCGTCCTCGGGGAGTGAAGACGCTCGCACCGGTCCCGCCGCTGGTTACCAGCACCGCGGCCGCGCCGAGTTCCAGCCACGTGGCCGCAGTGGCGTCTACAGGCTGGGCGGGATGCAGCCAGGCGAGGTCTTCGTCCGAGGCCTTGACCACGTCGCTGGCCGCCACCAAACGAGTCACCTTGTCCACTGCCTCGTTCCGGTCGCCGAAGAGCGCCGGGCGCGCGTTGACGTCATAGGTCACCGTGGCCGACCTCCCCACAGCGTCGACGGTCCGCCGAACGGACTCGGCACCCGGCGACATCACGGCGCCGATCGACCCGATGTGGACAACCGTGTACAGGTCCGGCTCGATCTGGATGTCAGGGTCCCAGCTCACGTCGAATCGGTAGGTCGCTGACCCGTCCGGCCCGATGGCCGCGTCGGCAGAAGACGTGCGCACGCCGGTGCGTCGTGAGCCGGAGAGCACCTCTACACCGCTTTCGACCAGGTGAGCATCGAGGAGGTCGCCCAGGTGGTCGTCTCCGTACGAGGTCACGAGGGCGGCTCTGCGCCCGAGCCGAGCGAGCGCGACCGCGACGTTTGCACAGCTCCCGCCTGGAAGGTAGAACCGCTCGTTCCCGGTCCGAACGATGTCGATCAGCGCTTCACCGATCACCAGCGCTGAGGGCACCGACGTCACGGGCGCAGCCTCTCACCACTCGCGTCCTTCTGTACGCCGGCCATTCGTAGCGAGAACGCCATGTGGTCCGCGACCCTCATGTGGGGGTACAGCGCGTAGTTCTGGAAGAGCATGGCGATGTCGCGGTCCTCGGGCGCCCGCCGGGTCACGTCCTCGGCCCCGATCAGGATCCGACCGTTCGTAGCTTCCTCGGGGCCGGCGAGCATCCGCAGCGACGTGGACTTGCCGCAGCCGGCCGGACCGACCGGGACCATGAACTCGCCGTCCTCGATCTCCAGTCCGAGATCCTTCACCGCTGCGGTCGTCGAGCCGGGATATGTCAGCTCGACCTGATCGAAGGCGATTGATGCCATTGCCCGTTCATCCCTTCACCGGTGCTGTTCGCCGGTCATCTCGTTGTGGTGGGTCAAGCTCGACCTACGGGGTCGGGCGGATCGCGACGTCCTCCGTGTAGGAGGTGATCTCGTCCACGGCGCCGCTGTCCAGCACCTTGGATCGCGACGTGGAGCCGTCGAGCACGACATGCTGGGCGGGGACGTTCTTGACCACGTGGTTGAGTGCGATGACGTTGCGGTCGCCGCCGGCCACCAGGATCATCGTGGGCTCGGCGCCGGACGGGTTGATCCGGTCAGGTGGTACGTCGTAGGCAATGAGGTTGTCGGAGATCAGGTTGTTGTCGCCGCGAACGTGGATGACCCCGTACAGGTCGTCGAGACCGTTCGAGACGCCGAGGAACGGTGGAAAGCCCTCGATGCCCCGCCGGAGGTGGTTCGCGGTGACCAGGTTCTCCTTGCAGTTGTCGACCAGCCGCAGCATGCCCGGGTAGAAGCCCTGCATCCGGTTGGCCGTGACCGACGAACGGGCGCAGCCGCTGAGCTCGATGAGGCTGCGGCCACGAGGGAACAGGTTGTTGCCCGTCACCAGCAGGCCTTCGTGGTTCTGCGCCAGGATCGTGGGGCCCTTGGGCCCGGCGCCCATCAGGTTGTCGCTGACGATCGTGGCCTGGCCGGCTCCGATGAGCTCTACGCAGCTGCCGCATTCGGCGATCATGTTGTCGTGCACGCGCAGTGCGTCCGCGCCGCGCACGACCAGCGCCCGTTCGAGGTAGACGAAGCCCATGCCGGTGATGTGCAGGGAGTCGTTGTCGGTGGAGACCTCGATGCCGGTGCGACCGTTGCGGTAGCTGTTCTGGTCGGGCTCGAACGAGACGCCGTCGAGGCAGAAGTCTCGGAATACGATTCCGGACAGCCGGGGCGCTGCGTCCCGGCGGACCGCGAAGGCGGCCGTCGAGGCCGGGGTCAGCACCCGGATGTGGCTTCCGCCGGGATTCAGCTCGACCCAGCCGGTCGTGTCGACGTTGTAGCGGATGCTCAGCGAGTTGAATCCGTGCCCGTAGCCGGCGATGGTCAGGAAGCTGATGTCGACCACGACCGGAGTGCGCAGGTCGTAGTCACCGGGCGGGATGACGATGGCCGCGCCCGGCTTGGCGTCACGGTCGGGTTGCCGCCGCTTGATGTCGGCGATGATGTCGTTGATGATCGCGCCGATGTCCTGCTTGGCGGTGAGCCCGGGACGGTTGCCGACCCGCCACGTGGTCACGTCGTAGACGGTGTTCTGGTCGGCATCGCCGTCGCGAGCGGCGGCGGGCGATCCGCCCAAGGCCGCGGCCCCAAGGCCAGCAGCGCCGGCGACGCCGGCACCCAGGAGGCGGCGGCGCCCCCATGCGGACGACCTGGTCGTCTCGAGCTGTGTTTCCATTCCGTTCCTCCTGGGGTGGTGTCGCGAAGAGTGTTCTGTTGCCGCACTGGGTAGTTGCCACCAGTCCTCGGGCTCGGTGGCATCGACGGGTTCGCGCCGGATCGCTGTGCGTCCAGGTCGGTCCCGTTCAGGAGTCAGTCGGGTAGCGGGTCGCGCCCACGGTCGCCTCGTGCTCCTCGGGGACCCACTCAGCGGGTGGATCGACGAGTCGAAGTGCGGTCCCGTCTGCGTTCCAGGCGACCGGGACGGGGTCGGCGATCTCGCCCACGAAGGAGCCGCCCTCGTCGAGGTGGTGGAACGCCAGCATCACCCAGCGCCCCGTCGGGTCCTTGATGAGCCGCCCGCTGTAGGCAGCTTCGGTGGTGAGTCGGCGAGCCTTGGTGATGTCGAACGGCCCGGTGGTCGCACCATCGATCGGGACTGACCAGACGCCGCCGACCTGGCCCGCGGTGCGTCGGTCCTGGGACATCTCGGTGTGCAGGCAGGAGAACAACAGCACCCGCCGTCCGTCGACCTCCTCGACCTGGAGCACCTCCAGCTGACCGAACCCGGCGTCGGGCTGACTCAACGGGGACTGCAGCTCCCAGTTCTCGAGGTCCGGGGACGTGGCGTGCCCGACGATGCCGCGGTCGTACTGCGGACCGGTGCGGGCTCGTGCGGTGATCAGCATGTGCCACGGGCCGTCGGGCGCGTCGCGGAAGACCCACGGGTCGCGGAAGGCTTCGTCCTGCCAGTTGTCGTCCGAGAGCTTCTCGTACCAGCGGGCGTCGCTCTCGAGAATCAGGTCGGGGTGCTTGTACCAGGTCATCAGGTCCGTCGAGGTGGCGGCCCGGATCCGCTGGACCTGCCCCCGACCTTCCCGATCCACGCCGGTGTAGAACATCCACCACAGGCCGGATTCGTCCCGGACCACGGAGCCGGTCCAGGTCGCTAGGTCGTCCGGTGCCGGCGAGTCCGAGGGCACCAGCGCGTCGGCCACCTCGGTCCAGCATCGCAAATCGTCACTGACCGCGTGCCCGATCGTCGCCCGCCAGTGCCGCAGGTCGGGGTCGTGCAGGGCGCGCGACGCCTTGAGGAAGAACAGGTGATAGGTCCCCTGGTCCTGCGCCAGCCAGAAGTCCCACGTCCAGGAGGACGGAAGTCGCAACACAGCAGTGCCTTTCGTTGTGAATAGGTCAGTCAGGAGGGCGCAGCGACCGAGGACCGGCGTACCAGCGGACAGGGAAGGGCAACGGGGAAGCTCACGCCGTCCTCGACAACCGCCCGACCCTCGAGCAGAGCGATCAGTGCATCCACCGCCCATGCGCCCATCTCGTAGTGGGGCAGGGCCACCGTCGTCAGCCCCGGATAGAGTCCCTCGGCCAGGAGGAGCTGGTTGTCGAAGCCCACGACGGACAGGTCCTGGGGGATGCGGAGCCCCAGCTCGGCAGCGGCGCGGTAGGCGCCCATCGCCATCCGGTCGTTGTAGCAGAAGAGCGCGGTGGGGCGATCCGCGCGGTCGAGCATCTGGCGCGCGGTGCGGTATCCGCCGGCCGTGACCGACTCGTCAGCAAGGACCAGTCCGGGATCGAAGTCGATCCCCGCGCGGGCCAGTGAGTTGCGGTAGCCCTCGAGACGTCCGTGAGTGGCGGGTACGTCGTCCTCGTTGTTGAGGAACCCGATCCGGCGGTGACCGTGGGCGAGCAGCTCCTCGACCGCGGCCTCGGCTCCGCCGATTTCGTCGGGCACCACCGACGGCAAGTCGGCGCGGTCCGAGGCAGCGTCCAGGAGCACCGTCGGGACCCGTTCCAGGGCCGGCGGCAGGTCGACCCGCCGGTGGAACATGGTCGCGTAGAGGAACCCGTCCACCTGGTGCTTCAGGAGCGCGTTGGCCGACTGCTGCTCCACTGCCGGATCGCCGTCGGTGCTGACCAGGACCAGGGTGCAGCCGTGCTTCAGGGCCGTGTCCTGGGCGCCGACGACGATGCTGCCGGCGAACGGCGTGGTCGCGATCGTGTCGCTGATCAGCCCGAGCATTCCGGATCGCCCGGTGCGCATCCCGCGGGCCAGCCGGTTGGGGACGTAGCCGAGCTCGGCCGCGGCTCGGTGAATCCGTTGCCGGGTCTCGACGCTGATCCGGGCTCCGGGCACGTCGTTGAGCACCTGCGAGACGGTCGCGGCGGACACACTGGCCAGGCGGGCGACGTCCTTGATGCCCGGGGGCTTCCCTGGCGGCACCTGCTCGAGCTTCTTCCCCGATCGCGTCATGTCACTGGTCCCAGAGTCCGTGCTCGGGCCACCGGCGCGGCAACCGCTGGTCGACCGCCCCCGGTCCGGTCCCACCGGAATCCGCGGCGCGGCGCGCCGGTCTGGGCGTGGGCGAGTCCGCCGAGCGGGCTGTTTGGGGTCCAGAAGTCCACGAAGGGCCTGCCTTTCAGTGTGTGTTCTGTGTGTGGTCTTGACATGCGAAGGGGTCAGCCCTTGACGGCACCCAGCGTCATGCCAGCCACGATGTAGCGCTGGAGGACGAGCGTCAGCAGGATCACCGGGACCGAGTACATCGTGGCGAGCGCGGTCATCGCCCCCCATTCCAGACCGAACTGCGTCTGGAAGTTCGCAATCACCAGCGGTGTCGTCTGCGCTCGGATGGCAGTGAGCAGCAGGGCGAAGAGGAACTCATTCCACGAGGCCAGGAAGGCGAAGATGGCGGTGACCGCAACCCCACCCCGGACCACGGGGAGGATGATGTGCCACAGCGCCGCGAGCCGGCCCGCGCCGTCAACGCGCGCGGCTTCGTCCAGCTCGTTGGGCACCGACTCAAAGAAGCTCGACATCAGCCAGATCGAGAGTGGCAATGAGATGGTCGTGTGTGCGATAGCGACACCGGTGGGGGTGTCGGTCAGCCCGAGCGCCCGCATCATGCCCACCATCGGGACTCCGATGGCGACCGGAGGGATCATCCGCGTGACGAGCGCCGCCATCACGAACACGCGGCCGCTGATGGTGCGGAATCGGCTCACGCCGTAGGCCGCGGGCACCGCAAGGACGAGGGAGAGCACGGTGCTGATCACGGCGGCACTGATGCTGTTGATGAAGGAGTCGACGACCCCTTCCCGGGCCAACGCCTGCTGGTAGTTGGCCAGCGTCCACTCGTCCGGCAGTGCCTTGGGCGGGACGGCGAGTGCGTCCAGCGGGGTCTTGAAGGAGGTGAGCAGCAGATAGAGGAACGGGAACGCGTAGAGGACCACCATGGAGCCGAGGAGGAACCACAGCAGCAATCGCGTTGGTGTCCTGCGAACCTCGAGCGTGCTCATGCTTCCCTCCCACCGGGTCGCCAGATCAGTCCGACCGCGACGACGGCGATCGCCAGCATCGCGATGAGATAGAGGGTGCCCATGGCGCTGGCGGTGCCGGGCTCGCCGAAGCGGATCATGGTCTGGTAGATCAGCAGGCTGAGCGTCTCCGTGGAGTTCTGCGGTCCGCCGCCCGTCTGGATGAGGATGATGTCGAACGCCTTCGCGGCGTCGACGCCGCGCACCACCAGAGCCACGGCGATCACTGGCCGCAGCAACGGCAGGATGATGCGAAAGAGGATCGACACCGGACCGGCGCCGTCGATCCGGGCGGCCTCGATGATGTCACCCGGAATGTTCTGCAGGCCAGCAAACAGGACGAGTGCCATGAACGACGTGGTCAGCCAGATGTCGGGCAACGCGACCGAGAACAGCGCAATCGACGAGTCACTGAGCCAGCCGATGTCGTTGCGGTCGTCCAGGATGCCGAGGCGGAAGAGCATCTCATTGACGATCCCGAAGTTGTCGATGAGGAGGAAGCGCCACAGCAGACCGGCGACGATCGGCGCGATCATCAGGGGGTACAGGAACGCGGTCCGCAGGAGGCGGGACCGGTTGCCGAGGCTGTTGAAGAGGAGTGCGGCGGCCAGGCCGAGCGCGAACTCGAGGGTGACAACCAGCACGGTGTAGCCGATGGTTCGGACGGCGGCTGCCCGGAACGACGACGAGCTGAGCACCTCGACGTAGTTGTCGAGGCCGACGAAGGTTCTCGGGCCGCCAGCAATGGGAGAGAAATCGAAGAAGCTGTCGAGGACCAGCTTGATCAGCGGCCAAGCTACGAACGCAAGCATGAACAGCGCGGCCGGCGTCATCAGAAGCAGCGCGAAGCGGCGGTCGCTGATGCGGAGGCCCTTGCCGGCCCGTTTGCCGTGGTCCTTCCGGGCCGTGCGGGGCAGGGTGGAGATTCGCCCTGGTGCGGTGACGCTCATGTCTCTCCTCCCGGGAGTGGAACGAGTAGTGGGGGCCGGCCGGCGCCCACCTTGTGAGGCGAGCGCCGACCGGGAGGGTCAGCCGAGGATCTCTTCGATCTTGGCCTTCGCCTCGTCGAGCAGGGCCTGGTTGTCGGCGCCTGGTTCGACGGCCTTCTGGATCATCGGGATGAGCGCTGTGTCGACGATCTGCTGCCACTTCGCGTTCGCCGGCCGCGGCATGGTGGCGGGGCCATCGAGGGTGGCGATCAGTGCGTCGAAGTGCTCGTAGCCCGGCTTGCCGGCGTACTTCTCGAAGGCGGACTTCCGGGCCGCCAGCCCCAGAGCGGACTCGATGCTCAGGTCGTTGTGGTCGTACGCGAACTGGATGAACTCCTCGGCGAGGTCCTTGTTGTCGCCCGCCTTGGGGATCGAGAGGTACCAGTTGCCCGGGACGCCGCCGATACCCGCAGGACCGGCGATCATGGGTGCGGCGCCCACTTTGCCCTTCACCTTGGCGTCGTCGGGGATCTGGGGGTAGGCGTGCGCCCAGAACTTCGTCATCGCCAGCTGGCCCTGGTTGAACAGGTTCTGAGCGGCCGCCCAGTCAACCTGGGACGCACCCTCGGGCGCGTCAGTCACGGCCTTGGTATAGAAGTCCAGCGCCGCAAGGTGCTCGGCATTGTCGATGATGACATTGGCGTCGTCGTCCAGGACCATGCCCGGCGAGCCTGCCTGGGCCACGTGCGCCAGCCACTCGGTCTCGACCGCACCCTTGACGTCGGTGCCATACAGGTCAGTCGAGCCGTCACCGTCTGTGTCCTGAGTGAAGAACGCGGCCATGTCCTGGAACTGCTGCCAGTCGGTCGGAGGCGCGAGCGGGTAGCCGTACTCCTTCTTGAAGGCGGCCTGCTGCTTGGGGTCCTCGAACAGGTCCGTGCGATAGAAGAGGATCTCCGCGTTGGTCCATACAGGCATCCCGACAAAGGTGTCGTCGACCTGTGCCTCTTCGACCAGCGCAGGGAAGAGGTCAGCCTGGACTTCGTCGGTGAACATGTCGTCCAGCGGCTCGACCCCGTCCGCGAAACCCTGCAGCCAGATGGCATCGAGGGCTGCGACGTCGAACGACACCGAACCCGATGAGAACTCGCTCGAGAGGCGGTCATACAGCCCGTCATAGGGCAGCTCCACCAGCGAGACCTTGGTGCCGGTCTCCTCGGTGAACGCCTTGGCCACCGGCTCGAGCTCGGCCTTGCCGCCGCCCTCCACCAGGACCGTGACCGTGTTGCCCCCGTCACCGGAGGCGTCATCCCCGCCCGCGCCGCAGGCAGCAAGCCCGGTCGCCATCACAAGCACTGTTGCCGCGGCACCGACGCTGAGGCCGAGCCTCGATCGAAGTGCTGCGCCCGGAAGTTCCTGTCCCATCGCATTGCCCTATCTGTGTGCCCGAGGAGTTGCCTAAACGTTTAGGCTAAACGTTTAGGCAGCGTAGGTGTGACCGGGGTCACTCGTCAAGCCTCGCGCCGAATTCCTCTAACCCGCGCTCGCCAGGAGTCCTCGCACCGTGGCCCTCCAGCTTCAGAACTCGTAGCACGGGGCGCTCGCTGGCCCTGCGGCACTCGCGAACTTCGCTGGCTGCCAGATCGGCGCCCTCCGCAGAGCCGATGAAGCAGGTCCGATCGCGTTCCTCCTCGAGCACCGATACCCCTCGCCCTGGCCGGCGGGGGGTTCCGCTTTTCTCGGGCTACGCCCGCATTCGGAAGCGATCGCGCTGTCGAAGAGGCCCGAAACAGGACCGGCTCGGCCTCCCCGCGAGGGGGAGGCCGAGCCGGAGGTGGTGGCCGATGGTCACCAACTACGTCGATCCTCGGTCGTGGAATGTCCGGATGACCGATCCCGGGACGTTGCTGTCCGAGACAGTGACATCGGTGGCTGCTTCAGCATGGGCATTCCCTGACCGCTGACATCAGCTGCAGCCGCTCGTGCTCCCGCAGCCCTCGCACACGTAGCAGGACCCGGCAGGCCGCATCTTCGTGCCGCAGGTCATGCACAGCGGGCTGTCCACCGCGGTGCCGGTGATCTGCTCGAGGAGCTCGGCGGTGGTCTTGGCGACCCGAGCCTCGGCCGCGGGGGCCTCGTCGTCGTCCTCGACCAACAGCTCGGTCGGAGCCGCGACCGGCTTCTGCGGCGCCTCGTGCTTCTCGAGCAGCTCGGAGGCGTTGCCGGTCTCCTCGACGGGCTCGTAGGAGCCGGTCTCGAGGTGGCGCTGGCGCTCCTCGGCCGAGTAGATGCCGAGAGCGGCACGGTCCTCGAAGGGGAGGTAGTCCAGGGCCAGGCGACGGAAGACGTAGTCCATGATCGACTGCGACATCCGGACGTCCGGGTCGTCGGTGAGGCCGGCCGGCTCGAAGCGCAGGTTGGTGAACTTCGAGACGTAGGTCTCCAGCGGGACGCCGTACTGCAGGCCGATGCTGACCGCGATCGAGAAGGCGTCCATCACGCCGGCCAGCGTCGAGCCCTGCTTGCCGAGCTTGAGGAAGATCTCGCCGAGGGAGCCGTCGTCGTGCGCACCCGAGGTCATGTAGCCCTCGGCGCCGGCCACCGTGAACGAGGTGGTGCGGGCCTGCCGCGACTTCGGAAGCCGCTTGCGGGTGGGGGCGTAGACGACCTTCTCGACGACCTTCTCGATCACCTTGGTCTCGTCCTTGGCCTTGGCGTCACCCAGGGGCTGGCCGACCTTCGAGGCGTCACGGTAGATCGCGGTCGCCTTGAGGCCGAGCTTCCACGACTGCATGTAGATGTCCTCGACCTCCTCGACGGTCGCCGAGGACGGCAGGTTGACGGTCTTGGAGATCGCGCCGGAGAGGAACGGCTGGACGGCGGCCATCATCATCACGTGGCCCATCGGGCCGAGGGCGCGGGCGCCGACGGCGCAGTCGAAGACCTCGTAGTGCTCCGGCTTGAGGCTCGGCGCGTCGATCACGTGACCGTGCTCGGCGATGTAGGCGACGATCGCCTCGACCTGCTCCGGCTGGTAGCCCAGCTTGCGCAGCGCCCGCGGCACGGTGAGGTTGACGATCTGCATGGAGCCGCCGCCGACGAGCTTCTTGAACTTCACCAGCGAGAAGTCCGGCTCGATGCCGGTGGTGTCGCAGTCCATCATGAAGCCGATGGTCCCGGTCGGCGCGAGCAGCGAGGCCTGCGCGTTGCGGAAGCCGTTGACCTTGCCCAGCTCGACGACCTGCGCCCACTCCTTGACCGCGGCCTTGTGGACCTCGGAGTCGGTGACGTGCAGCGGGCGGAGCTCGTCGTTGGCCGCCTGGTGCTTGCGCATCACGCGGTTGTGGGCCTCGGCGTTGCGGGCGTACCCGTTGTAGGGGCCGACCACGGCCGCCATCTCCGCCGAGCGGCGGTACGACGCCCCGGTCATCAGGCTGGTGATCGCAGCCGCCATCGCACGACCGCCGTCGGAGTCGTAGCCCAGGCCCATCGCCATCAGCAGCGCGCCGAGGTTGGCGTACCCGATGCCGAGCTGGCGGTAGTCACGCGTGGTCTGACCGATCGCCTCGGTCGGGAAGTCCGCGAAGCAGATCGAGATGTCCATCGCGGTGAAGACCAGCTCGGTCGCCTTGGTGAAGAGCTCGACGTCGAAGGTGTCGTCGTCGCGCAGGAACTTCATCAGGTTGAGCGAGGCCAGGTTGCACGAGGAGTTGTCGAGCGACATGTACTCCGAGCAGGGGTTGGACGCGGTGATCCGGCCGGTCTCGGGGTTGGTGTGCCAGTCGTTGATGGTGTCGTCGTACTGAAGACCCGGGTCGGCGCAGGCCCACGCGGCCTCGCTGATCTTGCGGAACAGGCTCCGGGCGTCGACGGTCTCGATGACCGAGCCGTCCATCCGGCCGCGGAGAGCGAACTCCTTGCCCTGCTCGACGGCGCGCATGAACTCGTCGGTCACGCGGACCGAGTTGTTGGCGTTCTGGTACTGCACGGACGTGATGTCCTTGCCGCCGAGGTCCATGTCGAAGCCGGCGTCGCGCAGCGCGCGGATCTTGTCCTCCTCGCGCGCCTTGGTCTCGACGAACTCCTCGATGTCGGGGTGGTCGACGTCGAGCACGACCATCTTCGCCGCGCGCCGCGTGGCGCCGCCGGACTTGATGGTGCCGGCCGAGGCGTCGGCGCCGCGCATGAACGAGACCGGCCCGGAGGCGGTGCCGCCGGAGGAGAGCAGCTCCTTGGAGGAGCGGATGCGGGAGAGGTTGAGGCCGGCACCGGAGCCGCCCTTGAAGATGAAGCCCTCTTCCCGGTACCAGTTGAGGATCGACTCCATGGAGTCGTCGACGGAGAGGATGAAGCAGGCCGACACCTGCTGCGGGGACTGCGTGCCGACGTTGAACCAGACCGGGGAGTTGAACGAGAAGTACTGGTGCACGAGCAGCCAGGTCAGCTCGTGCTCGAAGGTCTCCGCGTCGGCCGGGGTCGCGAAGTAGCCGTGCTCCACGCCCGCCTTGGTGTAGGTCTTCACCACGCGGTCGACGAGCTGCTTGAGGCTCCGCTCGCGCTCCGAGGTGCCGACGGCGCCGCGGAAGTACTTGGTGGTGACGATGGTCGAGGCGTTCAGCGACCAGAAGTCGGGGAACTCCACACCGGTCTGCTCGAAGACGGTCGCACCCGTCTTCCAGTTGGTCTGGACGACGTCGCGTCGCTCCCACGTGATCTCGTCGTAGGGGTGCACGCCCTCGGTGCTGAAGACCCGCTCGATCTTCAGTCCCTTGCCGGTTGCGGCAGCCTTGCTGGCTGCTGCGGGGTTGGCCGTCTCCGTCATGGCTCTCCTGGTCTTCCTGGTCGTCGGCTTCATCTTCAGTCTTGCTCGCGGCGCCGACACTGGACGGCACCAAGGGGGTTGATAGCCCGGCAGGCGGCTTCCCCACCACCTGCCGGGCGGTCTGTGGTCAGCCCGTGGGGGCCGGTTGTCTGTCGCTCTCGCTCTGGAGCTGACGCTCCGCACGCAGGAGCGAGATCTCGTTCTCGAAGTCGGCGGCCGACTCGAACCCGCGATAGACGCTCGCGAACCGGAGGTAGGCCACCTCGTCGAGGCGCCGCAGCGGTGCCAGGATGGCCAGGCCCACCTCGTGGGCGGCGATCTCCGGGCTGCCGGCGAGGCGCAGCTGGTCCTCCACCTCCTGACCGAGCCGAGCCAGGTCGTCCTCATCGACCGGCCGGCCCTTGCACGCCTTCCGCACACCCGAGACGGCCTTCTCGCGGTTGAAGGGCTCCGTCGCACCGGACCGCTTGAGCACGGTCAGCTGCATCAGCTCGACCGTGGTGAACCGCTTCTCGCACTCCTGACAGACGCGCCGGCGACGGATCGAGCAGCCGTCGTCCGCGACCCGCGAGTCGAGGACCTTGGTGTCGTCGTGCTTGCAGTACGGACAGTGCATGGGGTCCTCCTCCCGAGTGGAACCAGTGGACAAGTGGCTTCTGCCTGTGCAGAACCGTCGAGAATCTGTGCAGTTCCACGGCCGGTTCTGTGAACTAGATGTGGAGAACTACATCCTTGTAACTACTAGATGTAGTGGTAACCGTACGCCCCGACCACGAGGCGTGCAAGCGGAACGTCGAGGTAGCGGCCAGAAGATCCCCGGCATCCCGCGTTTGCGCAGGTCACCGCCCGGGAACCAGTCGCCGCGCGCGATTCGAGCACCGGCGTGTCGGCCCGCGCCCGGCCCTGTGGGCGGGTTGCCCGACATCCCTAGACACCCATCGGACACAATGACCGCCGTGGGCGCAGGAAAGCGGGCAGGGAACAAGCAGAGGGCACGTTTCCGCGTGGACCTGCTGCTCCTCGCCGTCGGGATCACCTTCGCCATCGTGGCGTGGGGTTACCTGGTGTTCGCGGCGATCGACTTCGGCGCGACGGCCCGACACGAGGGGGACGGCGCGGCCTGGCTGTTCCTGGCGCTCGCCTCGCTGGGCGCGATGCTCTGCCTGTTCCTCGGCTTCATGCTCGCCGTGCGGTTCGCGAGGACGGTCGGGCTCTCGGCG
This sequence comes from Nocardioides sp., assembly GCF_004803405.1. Taxonomy (GTDB): domain Bacteria; phylum Actinomycetota; class Actinomycetes; order Propionibacteriales; family Nocardioidaceae; genus Nocardioides; species Nocardioides vastitatis. The sequence goes on from NZ_SSXI01000333.1 coordinate 33,145, forward strand.
CCCGTCGAGCCGAAGCCGAAGCGGAACCCGGACGCACCCAAGGGCGGAAAGCGCGCGGCGCGCTGAGAGAACGTGCGAGGGGCGGGACCGTTCGGGTCCCGCCCCTCGTCTTCCCCTTGGGCCCGGGGTCGAGTGGGCCCGGCGTCCGCCGGGGTCGAGGCGGCGGACGAGTCGGTCGGCCGCTCAGTCGGCGGCGGGGATCCTCAGCTCCTGGCCGGCGTAGACCAGGCTCGAGTCCAGGGTGTTGAGCTGCTGGATGCGGTCCATCATGTCGCGCACGTCGTCCCCCCCGGTGGCGGCGGCCGCGTCGCTGGCGATGCCCCACAGGGTGTCGCCAGGTGCGACGGTGACGACCTCGATCTGCGTCGCGCCGCCCTGCTCGTG
>NZ_SSXI01000180.1 GCF_004803405.1 Nocardioides sp.
AACCGCGGCCAGCGGCACGTCGGCCGCGAGGGCGAGTGCCTCGGTCACCACGGCCTCGAGGGCCCCCTGGCGGACCTCACCGACGGCGACCGCGCGGAGCCACCGCTGCTCGACCTCGGTGGCCCGGCCGAAAAGGTCGGCAGCGAACATCGCCCGCGTCCCGGCGGAGCCGGCGCCGGCCAACCGGGACATGGCGTCGAACGCCGCGTCGACCTGGGCCACGGTCAGCGACGGCTCGGAGGCCGGAGCGGGGAGCGCCTGGAGGCTGCGCCACCCGAGGCCGGTGCGGCGCTGCCGGAGCCTGCCGCTCAGGTACCGCGCTGCCAGCTGTCGTTGCTCGGGCTCGGCGGCCAGCAGGAGCGCGGCGATCAGCCGGGTCTTCTCCTTGCGCGAGGATGTCGTCGAGACGGCGGCGGAGACGTCCACCAGGTCACCCAGCAGCACGAGTCCCCCCGGTCAGCCCGTCAGCCCGTCAGTGTGCGGCCTCGGGCACCGCTGCCGTGACGGCTCCGTCGATCACCTGCTCGTACACGGCGTCGAGGTCGACCCCCGGCGTGTTCACCCCCGACATGTCGCCGAAGTAGCCGGCGACCTCCAGCGACACGAACCCGTGCAGCGCCGCGAAGATCGACATCCCGGTGCGGAGCAGCTGCTCCTCGGCGAGCCCGGCCGACCGGACCATGACGGCCAGCGCCTCGATGGCGGTCAGTGCGGCGGCGTAGAACGCCTCGGGGTCGATCGGCGGTCGGGTCAGTGCGGCGTAGCGGTGCGGGTTGCTCCGGGCGTAGGCGCGGAACTCGTGGCTGAGGGTGCGGAGCCCGTCGGCGCCGGCGTGGCCCATCGCGGCCGAGCGAACGTGCTCGCCCAGGGTGCGCATCGCCCGGACCTGGATCAGCGCGCGCAGATCCTCGAGGTTCGCCACGTGGTTGTACAGCGACGACACCCGTGCGTCGAGCTCGGCGGCGAGCGAGGTCATCGTGAGCGCGTCGTAGCCGTCTCGGTCCACGAGTGCCTCCGCTGCCTGCAGCACCGCCTCCTGGTCGAGACGGGCGCGGCGGCCGTGGCTGGTGTCGATGGTCAACTGCCCTCCGGGAACCTGAAGGTGATTCGTGCCTGCACGAGACACCCTAGTCTGTGGTGTCGGTGCAGCGGCGGTAAGGCGGCGGTAAGGCGGCGGGTGTCCGGGTCCGGTCCTACAGTGCTGGGGTGAGCTCCCCGGACGCGGTCAGCAGCTGGCGGCCGGGACGGCCCGTTCCCGTGGCCGCCCTGCTTCGCCAGAGCCGGCGTGGTGGCGGCGACCCGACGCTGCGAATCGATGCGGCGGGCCGGCACTGGCGCGCGAGCCGCACCCCGGAGGGACCGGTCGCCCTCGCGATCGGCAGCCAGGACGCCGAGGGCGTGATCCATGCCGAGGCGTGGGGTCCTGGATCCCGGTGGGCGCTCGAGCAGCTGCCCGCGCTCCTCGGCGAGGCCGACGACTGGACCGGCTTCGAGCCCGGCCATCCGGTACTGGCCGAGGCGCGACGGCGCCATCCCCACCTGCGGCTGGGACGCACCGGCCGCGTCCTCGAGGCGATCGTGCCGAGCATCATCGAGCAGAAGGTCACCGGACAGGAGGCGTTCGCCGGATTCCGCGACCTGGTTCGCCGCCACGGCGAGCCAGCGCCGGGGCCTGCGGCCGCGGTCGGCCTGATGGTCCAGCCGGACGCCGCCACGTTGCGGCGGATCCCCTCGTGGGAGTGGTTGCGGCTCCATGTCGACCCCGCCCGCTCCCGCGCCGTGGTCACCGCCGCCCGACACGCCGATGCGCTGGAGCGGATCGTCGGGCTGTCCGGCGACGAGGCCGACCGGCGGCTGCGAAGCCTGCCGGGCGTCGGGGTGTGGACCAGTGCGGAGGTCCGGCAGCGTGCCCTGGGCGACCCGGACGCCGTCTCCTTCGGTGACTACCACGTGGCCAGGGACGTGGGCTGGGCGCTCACCGGCGAGGAGTTCGACGACGCCCAGATGGCGCGGTTCCTCGAGCCGTGGCGCGGGCACCGCGGCAGGGTCCCGTTCCTCGTCGCCGCCGCGGGTCTGCACCGCCCACGGAGAGGGCCGCGGATGGCGCCCCGCGATCACCTGAAGTGGCGTGACCCGGTTGGGTGAGCCGGCGCGTCACGGTGGATCGACCAGCTGCCGGCCAGGGATCATCGGGCGGGGAGCGTGTCGCACCGACGGGCCGATCCGGTCTCCGGTGCGCCGTGACGCGCGGGTGGATGCTCTAGATTGACGCGCGTGGCGCAGCACGACACGGACCCGTACGCCCGGCTGAGGACCGTCCTGCGCCGGACGCTGCTGACCGTCGTCGGCGTTCCGTTCGTCGTCGCGATCGCGATGTCGCTGGTCGACTCCTACCGGCGCCGCGGCAAGAAGCCCAAGCCGTTCCCGACCCGCCCGCCGAACACGGTCGGCGTCGGCGATGGCGAGGTGACGACGTACACGTTCGGCCGCGACCTGTACGACGACATGCTCGCGGCGATCGAGGGCGCCCAGCGACAGATCCTCTTCGAGACCTACATCTGGAAGGGCGACGCGACCGGTGAGCGGTTCAAGCGCGCCCTCAGCGAGGCCGCCGACCGGGGCGTGGAGGTGTACTGCATCTACGACGCGTTCGCGAACCTGGTGGTCTCGCCGGCGTTCAAGCGCTTCCCGCCGAACGTGAAGGTGCTCCGCTTCCCGGTGTACTCGGCGGGCTGGCGCTTCTTCGACCTGCGCCGGTACGGCCGGGACCACCGCAAGATCCTCGTGGTCGACGACCGGGTCGGGTTCATCGGTGGGTACAACATCGGCTCCGCGTACGAGACGGAGTGGCGTGACACGCACGTGCGGATCACCGGCCCGGCGGTCTGGGACCTCAAGCGGGCGTTCGCGGACTTCTGGAACCTCAACCGGCGACGCCGGATCCGGGGCCCGGAGCGTCCGCTGCTGCTGGAGACCGCGTCGACCTGGGAGCCCCGGGTCCGGGTCCAGCGGAACGTGCCGCGGCTGTGGATGTTCCCCATCCGTTCGATGTACCTCGAGGCGATCAACCGCGCGAGCCGGAACATCTGGATGACACAGGCCTACTTCCTCCCCGACCAGGACTTCGTCGACGCGATGAAGGACGCCTCCCGGCGCGGGGTCGACGTCCGGCTGCTGCTGCCGCTGAAGTCGAACCACATCGTGGCCGACTGGATCTCCCGCGGCTACTTCGGCCAGCTGCTCGACGCCGGGGTGCGGGTCCTGCGCTACCGCGACGCCATGGTGCACGCGAAGACGGCGACCGTCGACGGCACCTGGGCGACGGTCGGCACCGCCAACGTCGACCGGCTCAGCCTGCAGGGCAACTTCGAGATCAACGTCGAGATCATCGACGAGGGCTTCGCGAAGGAGCTGGAGGCGATCTTCGAGGTGGACCAGTCCCACTGCCTGGAGCTGACCAGCGGGGAGTGGGAGGCTCGCGACCTCCACCGCAGGTTCACCGAGCTCGTGCTCTCCCCGTTGAGGCCCCTGCTCTGACCCGCGCCAGGTAGAACGCGTTCTACTGCGCTGCTAGGGTCCGCGCATGACCGAGCGAGTCGTCGTCGTCACCGGTGCCGCGTCCGGAATCGGACATGCCACCTCCGCCCTGTTCCGCGACCTCGGTGAGGTCGTCTACGGCCTCGACATCACGCCCGGCGTACCCGAGGGGGTGGAGTTCCTCGAGTGCGACGTCTCCTCCAAGGCGTCGGTCGTCACCGTGATCGAGACGATCGGCGCGAGACACGGGCGGATCGACGTGCTCGCGAACGTCGCGGGCATCGTGCAGTTCGGCCGGTTCGAGGGAATCTCGGAGGAGCAGTTCGACCGCACCCACGCCGTGGACCTGAAGGGCCCGTTCCTCACCATGCAGGCGGCGCTGCCGTTCCTGCGTGCGAGCACCGGGTGCGTCGTGAACGTCTCTTCGGTGGCCGGCAACGTCGCGCAGCCCTACTCCGCCGCCTACGCCGCGGCCAAGGGCGGGCTGACGATGCTCACCAGGGCGTTGGCCCTCGAGCTCGCCCCGGAGGGCATCCGGGTGAACGCGGTCTGCCCCGGCACGGTCGACACCCCGCTGGTCGCCGGAGTGGCCCAGACGTTCCCGACCGACCTGGACCGGCGTGTGTCCGAGCGGCTGTTCGGCATGCTGCCCGGCCCTCCGATCACGCCGGCCGAGCTGGGCTCGGCGATCGTCTACCTGTCCTCGCCCGAGGCTCGGATGGTCACCGGGGCGGTCTTCGCCTTCGACGCCGGGATGAGCTGACCTGGGCTGTCGGTGGCCGCCCGTAGGCTGAATCCATGCGCCCCGTCACCGATCTCGAGCGCCGTGTCGCCCCGTTCCGGGTGGAGTCCGACTACGTCCCGTCAGGCGACCAGCCGGCCGCCATCAAGGAGATCACCCGGCGGATCGGCGCGGGGGAGCAGGACGTCGTCCTCCTCGGCGCGACCGGCACCGGAAAGACCGCGACGATCGCCTGGGTGGCCGAGCAGGTGCAACGTCCGATGCTCGTCATGCAGCCCAACAAGACGCTGGCCGCTCAGTTCGCCAACGAGCTCCGGCAGCTCTTCCCGAACAACGCGGTCGAGTACTTCGTCTCCTACTACGACTACTACCAGCCCGAGGCCTACGTCCCGCAGACCGACACCTACATCGAGAAGGACTCCTCGATCAACGAGGAGGTCGAGCGGCTGCGCCACTCCGCGACCAACAGCCTGCTGACCCGCCGTGACGTGATCGTGGTCTCGACGGTCTCCTGCATCTACGGTCTCGGTACCCCCCAGGAGTACGTCGACCGGATGGTCCGGCTGCGCGTCGGGCAGGAGCACGACCGGGACTCGATCCTGCGGCGGCTCGTCGAGATCCAGTACACCCGCAACGACCTCTCGTTCACGCGCGGCACGTTCCGGGTGCGGGGCGACACCCTGGAGGTGTTCCCGGTCTATGAGGAGATGGCGGTCCGCATCGAGTTCTTCGGCGACGAGATCGAGCGGCTGATGACGCTCCACCCGGTGACCGGCGAGGTGCTCACCGAGGACGAGGAGCTCTACATCTTCCCGGCGAGCCACTACGTCGCCGGTCCGCAGCGGATGGAGCGCGCGATCGCCGGCATCGAGGCCGAGCTGGCCGAGCAGCTGGAGACGTTCGAGCGGCAGGGCAAGATGCTCGAGGCGCAGCGGCTCCGGATGCGCACGACGTACGACATCGAGATGATGCGGCAGGTCGGCTCCTGCTCGGGCATCGAGAACTACTCGATGCACATCGACGGCCGCAGCCGCGGCTCCGCGCCCAACTGCCTGCTCGACTATTTCCCCGAGGACTTCCTCCTGGTCGTCGACGAGTCGCACGTCGCGGTGCCCCAGATCGGCGGCATGTACGAAGGCGACATGTCCCGCAAGCGCAACCTCGTCGAGCACGGCTTCCGTCTGCCGAGCGCGATGGACAACCGGCCACTCCGCTGGGAGGAGTTCCTGGACCGCATCGGTCAGACGATCTACCTCTCCGCGACACCCGGCGACTACGAGCTCGACAAGGTCAAGGGCGACGTGGTCGAGCAGATCATCCGCCCGACCGGCCTGGTCGATCCCGAGGTCGTGGTCAAGCCGACCAAGGGGCAGATCGACGACCTGATCCACGAGATTCGGCTCCGCACCGACAAGCAGGAGCGGGTGCTGGTCACCACGCTCACGAAGAAGATGTCGGAGGACCTGACCGACTACCTCCTCGACGCCGGCATCCGGACCCGCTACCTCCACTCCGAGGTCGACACGCTCAAGCGGATCGAGCTGCTCCGCGACCTCCGCCTGGGGCTGTACGACGTGCTCGTCGGCATCAACCTGCTGCGCGAGGGTCTCGACCTGCCGGAGGTCTCCCTCGTCGCGATCCTCGACGCCGACAAGGAGGGCTTCCTGCGCTCCGACAAGTCCCTGATCCAGACGATCGGCCGCGCGGCGCGCAACGTCTCGGGCCAGGTCCACATGTACGCCGACCGGATCACCCCCTCGATGGAGTCGGCGATCGAGGAGACGAACCGTCGTCGGGCGAAGCAGGTCGCCTACAACGTGGCCAACGGTGTGGACCCGCAGCCGCTGCGCAAGAAGATCGCCGACATCACCGAGATGCTGGCGCGCGAGGACGAGACGACGCAGGAGCTGCTGCAGACCTGGGCCGACGCCGGGGTCAAGGGCCGCGCAGGCGGGGTGAGAGCGAAGAAGGCTCCGGTCCCCACCTTGCGTGGGAGCGAGTCCGGACAGCACGCGGCCGATCTCGCGGGTCTGCCGAGCTCCGACCTCGCCGGGCTCATCCAGGAGCTCACCGACCAGATGAAGGCCGCGGCCGCCGAGCTCCAGTTCGAGCTCGCCGCCCGGCTGCGGGACGAGATCAGCGACCTGAAGCGGGAGCTCCGGCAGATGTTGGAGGCGACCAAGTGAGCGGCAGCGCCGAGCGAGGAACGAGCTCGAGTGCTGGCCGCGAGCGCGGAGCCCCGCGAGCGCAGCGAGCGGAAGCGACCAGATGAGCAACGTTCGCCAGGTCCAGGTGACCTTCGACTGCGCCGACCCACGGGCGCTCTCGCTGTTCTGGAACGAGGTGCTCGGCTACCAGCTGCCGCCGCCCCCGCCGGGCTTCGGGTCGTGGGACGAGTTCGCGGCCACGCTGCCGCCCGAGCAGCGCAACTCCGCCTCCGCCTGCGTGGATCCTGCCGGGGTCGGCCCGCGGCTCTTCTTCCAGCGGGTGCCGGAGGGCAAGTCGGCGAAGAACCGGGTGCACCTCGACGTCCGCGCGGCGCCCGGCCTGGAGGGCGAGGAGAGGATGGCGGCGCTGGAGGCGGAGTGCGAGCGGCTGGTGGCGCTCGGCGCCGCTCGGCAGCAGCGCCACGAGCCCCGCCCGCCGCTGAGCGGTGGCTTCATCGTCATGGCTGACCCCGAGGGCAACGAGTTCTGTCTCGACTGATGCGCCCTCACGCCCGCCGACGGGCGATGAGGCCGACGAGCCGGGACACCACGAGCGCCACGTAGAAGACCCCGGCGACCTGCTCCAGCATCACCAGCGACCGGGCATGGTCGTGCACGGGACAGACGTCCGAGAGGCCGACTCAGGTGAGCGTGGTGAACGAGAGGTAGAGCAGGTGGAAATGCCGTGACCTGCCCGGTAGGGCGGCCGTTGTACCTCATGACCCGTGAGACGGGCGCGGCGGCTCGGCGACCCGAATGAGAACGTGTTCTACTATTGCTGGCCAAGGGCAGTCCAGGGACGGGGAGAGGTGACGGAGTCGTGGCGTTCAACGCCGTCTCGGTCGTGCGCGGCCCCGGCGAGATCGCCCTCATGGTGGTCCAGGTCACCAGGCTGATCTTCACCCGGCCCTTCCAGTTCCGGGAGTTCCTCGAGCAGGCCTGGTTCATCACCAGCGTCACCCTGCTGCCGACGATCATGGTCTCGATCCCGTTCGGGGCCGTGATCTCACTGCAGGTCGGCAACCTCACCGGGCAGCTGGGCGCACAGTCCTTCGCCGGAGCGACAGCCGTGCTGGCAACGGTCAGGGAGGCGGCGCCGATCGCCGCCGCGATGATCATCGCCGGCGCCGCGGGGTCCGCGATCTGCTCCGACCTCGGCGCGCGCAAGATCCGCGAGGAGATCGACGCGATGGAGGTGCTCGGCATCAACCCGCTCGAGCGGCTCGTCGCGCCACGGGTGGTCGCGACCATGTTCGTCGCGGTGATGATCAACGGGATCGTGATCGCGGCCGGCATCGGCGGCGGATACTTCTTCACCGTGATCGTCCAGGGCGGCTCGGCGGGCGCGTTCCTGTCCTCGTTCACCGCCCTCGCCTCGCTGCCCGATCTCTACATCGCGATGGTCAAGGCCCTGATCTTCGGCTGGCTGGCGGCGATCATCGGGGCCTACAAGGGGCTCAACGCCGGTGGCGGGCCGAGCGGGGTGGGTCAGGCCGTGAACGAGTCGGTGATCATCGCCTTCATGGCGCTGTTCTTCCTGAACGCCGTGATCACCGCGATCTACTTCCAGGTCGCACCGCCGGTGGGGTTGTGATGTCCGCCGTCAGCGAGTTCGTCTCCGACGCCGTCCGCGGCCGCCGCGCCGCCCTGGAGGTGTACGGCGACCAGCTGCTCTTCTACGTGAAGGCTCTGGGGTGGGTGCCCCGCGCCATCCGTCGCTACCCGCGCGAGATCAACAACACGCTCGCGGAGGTCGTGTGGGGCAAGGGCGGGCTGAGCCTGATCGCCGGCTCGGTCGGCGTCATCGCGTTCATGGCCTTCTTCGCCGGCACCGAGGTGGGCATCCAGGGCTACGCCTCGCTGAGCCAGATCGGCGTCGCCAAGTTCAGCGCGTTCATCTCCGCCTACTTCAACACCCGTGAGGTGGCCCCGCTGGTCTCGGCGATCGCCCTCGCGGCGACCGTGGGCTGCGGCTACACCGCCCGGCTCGGCGCGATGCGGATCTCGGAGGAGATCGACGCCCTCGAGGTGATGGGCATCCCCTCGCTGCCGTTCCTCGTGACGACCCGGATGATCGCCGCGTTCATCGCGGTGATCCCGCTCTACATCGTCGCGCTCTGCGCGTCGTACCTCTCGCCACGGCTGATCGTGGTCTACATCTACGGCCAGTCCGCGGGCACCTACGACCAGTACTTCCTGCAGTTCCTGCCGCCGATCGACATCCTCTGGTCGTTCTTCAAGCTGCTGTTCCTCGCGATCGCGGTGATCCTCATCCACTGCTACTACGGCTACACCGCCTCGGGTGGACCGGCCGGCGTCGGCCGTGCGGTCGGCACCGCGATCCGCACCAGCATCGTGACGATCGTGGTCGCGGACTTCTTCCTGAGCTTCGCCATCTGGGGCTCGACCACCACGGTGAGGATCACGGGGTGAGCCGCTGATGATGGTCAACATCCACCGCGACAGCGCGAGAGAGCACAACCGGCTCCTCGTCGCCGGCGTCGTGTTCCTGACGGTGATCGCGCTGCTGGTGTGGCTGTCGATCGCGATCTACAACAAGACCTTCGACAACGTGACGACGGTGACCGTCAAGGCGGACCGCGCCGGTCTCCAGCTCGCCAAGTTCGGCGACGTACGGATCAACGGCGTGCTCGTCGGGCGCGTGGTCAAGATCGACCAGGACGGCGAGGAGGCCGAGATCACCCTCGCTCTCGAGCCGGACGCGGCGGAGGAGATCCCGGCCAACGTCGGCGTGCACATCGTGCCGACGACTCTGTTCGGCCAGAAGTTCGTCGCCTTCATGCGCCCCGACGAGCCCGACGACAGGTCGCTGCAGGACGGGGACGTCATCCCCTCCGACCGTGTCGTGACGAACGTCGAGCTCAGCCAGGTCCTCGCAGACCTGTTCCCGCTGCTGCGAGCGGTGCGGCCCGCCGACCTCAACGCCACCCTGACCGCGCTCGCGACCGCGCTCGAGGGCCGCGGGGACCAGATCGGCAGGACGATGGACCAGCTCGGGCGGTACGTCGGCGAGATCGACGAGCACCTGCCCACCCTGCGGCAGGACCTGATCGCGCTCGCCGAGGTCGCCGACGCCTACGACATCGCCGCGCCGGACCTGCTCGACGTGCTGGACAACGTCACGGTCACCAGCAAGACGATCACCGAGAAGGCCAGGGACCTCGACGTGTTCTTCTCCGACCTGACCGGTCTCGCCCGCACCACAAACCGTCTGCTCGGCGACAACGAGCAGAACCTGATCCGGATGGGCCAGGTGACCGAACCCGTGGTCGCGCTGCTCGCGGAGTACTCCCCGGAGTTCCCGTGCCTGATCCGCGGCGCGGCCAACTACGAGCCGATCCTGTCCAAGACGTTCGAGGGCAATGTCGTGAAGCAGTACATCGAGTTCTTCACCCCTCAGTACCGACACTTCGACGAGCGCGACCTTCCCGAGTACGGCGAGGTCGGGCACGGCCCGTGGTGCGCGGGGCTGCCGAACTTCAAGGTGCCCGCCACGCCGCACGCACTCGACCAGGGCTCCGACATCGACGAGAAGGGTGGCGCCTCGCCCGCCCCCGGCGGCGGACAGTTCCAGCTGAGCGGTGACATCGACAGCGGCCATGCCGGCACCCGGGCCGAGCAGGCTGTCGTCAACGCCATGCTCGCCGGCGAGTCCGGCAGGGACCCGGACGACTACGGCTCGCTCGGCTCCCTGCTCTACGGCCCCGTCGTGCGCGAGGGGAGGGCAGCCGGATGAGCCTGAGCACCTCCGGCCAGCTGCGCCGCCGCCGCAACGCCGCCACCATCTCCGCCGGCATCAAGCTCGGGGTGTTCACTGTGGTCTCCCTGCTCGTGACCGGCCTGCTCGCCGTGATCATGGGGAACATCGGCTTCGGAGACCGCGCGGAGTACCAAGCGATCTTCACCAACGCGACGATGCTCGAGGAGGGCGACGACGTGCGGGTCGCCGGTGTCAGCGTCGGCGAGGTCAAGGACGTCGAGCACTACCAGCGCTCGATGGCGAAGGTGACGTTCCGCATCGACTCCGACGTCGAGATGACGACCGCATCCCGGGCCGAGATCCGGTTCCTCAACCTCGTCGGCCACCGATACATGGCGCTCGTGCAGGGCTCGGACGCCGCGGACGCCGAGCCGCTCGAGGACGGCGGCACGATCCCCGTCGAGCGGACCAAGCCTGCCCTCGACCTGACCGTGCTCTTCAACGGCTTCAAGCCCCTCTTCGCCGCGCTGACGCCGGACCAGGTCAACGAGCTGAGCATGAACCTGGTCCAGGTCCTGCAGGGCGAGGGCGGCACCGTCCGGAGCCTGCTCGCGCACACCGCGTCCCTCACCACAGCCCTGGCCGACCGGGATCAGCTGATCGGTGAGGTGGTCACCAACCTCAGCGAGACGCTCAAGACCGTCGACGACCGGCACCAGCAGCTCAGCACTCTGGTGATCGAGCTCAAGAACTGGATGACCGACCTCGCCCGGGACCGCGACACGATCGGCTCGTCCCTCGACAGCATCTCCGAGCTCACCGTGGTCGTCGCCGACCTGCTTCGCCGTGGCCGTCCTCTGCTGAAGGAGGACATCGCCGCCCTGCGGTCGCTCGCGGCCCTCCTCAACAAGAAGGAGAACCGGCAGAACCTGTCCGAGCTGCTCGACCGGATGCCGGAGACGATGCAGGACCAGACCCGGACCGGCACCTACGGGTCCTGGTACCAGTACTACGTCTGCGGCGTCTCGGCCCGGATCCGCCTTCCGGTGATCGCGAACCTGCCGATCATCAAGGAGATCCAGAAGTACGTCGAGGACTTCTCGTTCGATTCGACCGCGCCGAGGTGTCAGGACAGATGAGCCGCACCAACGACGCCCGCGTCATCCGTCTCGGCGTGATCACGCTCGTGCTGATGGCGCTGGTCTCCGCCGCCACCTTCAACCTCGGCAAGTTCCCCGGGTTCCGGGGGACGACCTACTACGCCGAGTTCAGCGACGCCAGCGGCATCCACAAGGGCAACATCGTCCAGGTCGGCGGCATCCGGGCCGGGCGGGTGACCGACGTGACGCTGGACGAGGACCGGGTCAGGGTCCGGTTCGAGGTCGACGGCGACGTCGAGTTCGGGGCCGAGAGCAAGGCCTCGATCGAGGTGCTCAACCTGCTCGGCGAGAAGTTCCTCGACCTCCAGCCGGTGGGTGAGGGTCAGCTCGCCGATGGCGGCACGATCCCGCTCGAGCGCACGGAGGCGGCCTACGACATCGTCGGGGTGTTCGGCGACCTCACCACGACGACGGAGCAGATCGACACCGAGCAGCTGTCGCGGGCGCTGAGCACCGTCGCGGAGACCCTCGAGGTGTCCGCGCCGGAGATCCAGGCGTCCTTCGACGGGATCGCCCGCCTCTCGCGCAGCGTGGCCTCGCGCGACGAGGAGATCCAGACCCTCTTCCAGAGCTCGCAGAAGGTGAGCAAGGTGCTCGCGGAGCGGAGCGGCGACATCGTCAAGCTCATGGAGAGCAGCGACCTGGTGTTCAAGGAGCTCACCCGACGGAAGCAGGCGGTCCATGCCCTCCTGGTCAACGCGCGATCGCTCGCCAACGAGCTGCGCGGTCTCGTGAAGGACAACGAGGCGCAGATATCCCCGGCCCTCGCGGAGGTGGACGGCCTGCTGTCGTTCCTGGTCTCCAAGGAGAAGAAGCTCAAGGAGACTCTCGCCGCTCTCGGCCCGTACGTGTCCATCCTCAGCAACATCATCGGAACCGGCCCCTGGTTCGACGCCTACGCGTCGAACATGCTCGCGCTGCCCACCGGTGAGTTCGTTCCGGCGGCCGGGGAGTGATGACGATGGTCTCCACGATCCTCAAGCGCATCGACCGACGGCTCCTCCTCGGGCTCGCTGTCGTGCTGCTCGCCGGCGTGCTGGTCAACGTGCTCAGCTCGCCGAAGGACATGAAGACGGTGACGGCGCACTTCCCGCGCGCGGTCAGCGTCTACGAGAACACCGATGTTCGGGTGCTGGGCGTCAACATCGGCAAGGTGACCGCGGTGATCCCGGCGGGGAACTCGGTCCGTGTCGAGATGGAGTACGACGCGTCGTACAAGATCCCCGCGGACGCGCAGGCGGTGATCGTGACGCCGACGCTGGTCGCGGACCGCTTCGTGCAGCTCACGCCGGTGTACGACGGCGGCGCGGTGCTGGCGAACGGGGCCGAGATCGCGCTACCGGACACCGGGGTGCCGGTCGAGCTGGACCGGATCTACGCAAGCCTGCAGACCCTCACCCGGGCACTGGGCCCCAACGGCGTCAACGCCGACGGCACCCTCGACAACCTGCTGAAGGCGGGGGAGAAGGCCTTCGACGGCCAGGGCGCGAAGGGCAACCAGATGATCCGCGACCTCGCCCGGGCCGCCGAGACGTTCGGGGAGGGTGCGGGTCCGCTGTTCGAGACCGTGACCTACCTGGCCGAGTTCACCAAGGCCCTGGCCGAGAACGACACCCTGGTGCGCGCCTTCATGGAGGACCTGACCGGAGTCTCCGCGATGCTCGCCGAGGAGAGCGACGAGCTGGAGCAGGCGGTCGCCGCGGTGGCGCGGGCCGTCGGCAGCGTCGAGGGTTTCGTCAAGGACAACCGCGAGGCGCTGGTCACCGATGTGAGGAAGCTGACCCGGGTCATGCGCACCATCGCCTCGGAGAGGGACAACATCGAGACCGCGATGGAGATCGCCCCGGTCGCGATGGGCAACCTGCACATGGGCTTCGACCACGCGAGCGGCTCCCAGAACTCGCGGGTCGGCATCGCTCCGAACGTCTGGGACGCCGACGGGCTCATCTGCGCGATCATCCAGCAGAACAAGGACATGCCCCGGCCGCTCCGGAACACCGCGTGCACGATCATCAAGCGCCTGATCGAGCCGATCGTCGCCAACCTGCCCAACATCCCGCCCGAGCACGCGTCCTCCAGGCAGGCGAGGACCAAGGGCATCGAGCTGCCCGAGGTCCGGGAGATCTCCTACTCGACCGGCGACGACGCCTCGGTCGAGTCGCTGCTGGGAGGTGGGTCATGAGGCGCGCACTGATCCGCCGGGCCGCGGTGCTCGTCGCCGGTGCCGTGCTGCTCGGCGGCTGCAGTGACTTCGACGGTGCTTACGACCTGCCCCTGCCCGGCCACCCAGTCGACGCGGACGAGGCCTTCGAGATCACCGCGTACTTCCGTGACGTCCTCAACGTCGTGCCCCGCTCGCCGGTCATGGTCGACGACGTTGTCGTCGGCGAGGTGACGGAGGTCGAGCGGGCCGGCTGGAACGCCGAGGTCAAGATCCTCCTGCGGGACGACGTCGTGCTGCCCGACAACACGATCGCCGACATCCGGCAGGTCTCGCTGCTCGGTGAGAAGTACGTCGCGCTCGAGGCGCCCGAGGAGCAGGCGCCCACTGGGCGACTGGGCGACGGGGACCGGATCGAGCTGGCGGCGACCGGTCGCAACCCGGAGGTGGAGGAGGTCCTCGGCGCCCTGTCGTTCCTGCTCAGCGGCGGCGGCGTCGCCCAGCTCGGCACGATCACCGAGGAGGCCAACCTGGTGATGTCGGGCCGCGAGGACCGGTTGAAGAGCCTGCTCACGTCGCTGAACTCCGTCGTGGGCACCCTCGACCAGCAGAAGGCCGACATCATCAACGCCCTCGAGTCGCTCAACAACCTGACCGCGACCCTCAACGCCGAGAAGGACACCATCGGCGAGGCGCTCGACGCGACCGGACCAGCCATCGAGGTGCTCGCCGCACAGCACGACGAGCTGATCTCGATGCTCAGCGCGCTGGACCGGCTGGGCAAGGTCGGCACCCGAGTGATCAATGCGAGCAAGGAGGACGTGCTGAAGATCCTCAAGGACATCGGTCCGGTGCTGCGCAAGCTGCGCGAGGCCGACGAGCAGCTCGCGCCCGGTCTCAACCTGATGGTCAGCTTCCCCTTCCCGCAGTCGGCCAACAAGATCGTCCAGGGCGACTACGCCGACACCAGGATCAAGGCCGACTTCGACTTCGTGAACCTCTACAAGTCGCTCGACATCCCCGAAGTCCAGCTGCCGGACCTCGAGGGCGTCCCGAACCAGGTCGTCCGCTGCCTGCGCAGCGGCAGCCTCACCAGTGCCGCCTGCGCGAAGGTGCTCGACGACGTGAACCTGCTCAAGAACCTCCAGCGGCAGTGCGCGACCAAGGCGTTGCGTGACAGCCCCGTCTGCAAGCTGCTGAACGCCGTGCCCGACGTCGACCTCGGCGGAGTCCTCGGCCAGGGCGGCTCGTCCAGCGGCCCGCTGTCGGGGCTGTCGCGCGGGCTGAGCGGTGCCGAGCCGTCGTACCACGACCAGTCCACCAAGAGCCTGCTCGGAGCCCCGGCATGAGTCGCGCGGTCCGGATCCGGCTGATGGCCTTCGTCGTGCTCAGCGCGGTGGGCATCACCTACATCACCGCCAGCTACCTCGGCGTGGTGGACCGCGTGCTCGGCCGCGGGATCACCGTCACAGCGAGCCTGCCCGGCTCCGGCGGCCTGTACGAGGGCAGCGAGGTCACCTATCGCGGCGTGAAGATCGGCAAGGTCTCGCGGATGGACGCGACGGAGGAGGGCGTCGACGTCACCGTCCAGCTCGAGGACGAGACCAGGCTGCCCCTGGACTCGAAGATCTACGTGCACAACCTGTCCGCGGTCGGCGAGCAGTACCTCGACTTCCAGCCTCCGGACGAGGACGGCCCCTACGCCGAGAACGGTTCGCGGTTCCAGGGTGACGAGAGGTCCCTGCCGGTCGACGAGGGAGACCTGCTGGTCGACCTCAACCAGTTCGTGAGCTCGGTGGACAAGGAGAGCCTGCAGAAGGTCGTCAAGGAGCTCGGCCTGATGTTCAACGACAGCGGCGACGACCTGCAGCGGCTGCTCGACGGCGGCTCCACGTTCATCGCCGAGGCCGAGGCGCACACCGACGAGACGATCCAGCTGCTCGACAACGGGCTCACCGTGCTGCGCACCCAGCGCGGCCAGAAGGAGAACATCCGCAGGTTCGCACGCGACCTGAACACGGTGACCACGATGTTCCGGCGCAACGACGGCAACCTGCGCACGGTGCTCAGCGCGACGCCCGGCGCAGCGCGCGCCCTGGACCGGATGCTCAGGGAGCTCGAGCCGACCCTGCCGATCCTGCTCGGGGACCTGATCAGCGTGGGCCAGATCATGGCGACCGAGCTCGACGGCCTCGAGCAGCTGCTGGTGACGTATCCCGCGCTGATCTCGGGCGGTCCCACCGGCAGCACCGCCGACGGCTACGGCCACGTGAACCTCCAGTTCGACAACGCGGTGCCGCCGTGCACGCAGGGGTACCTGCCGCCGAGCAAGTGGCGCTCGACGCAGGACCTGACGGACACCGAGCCGGCCGACGTGAACTGCACGGCCGGGCCGCCGTACGCCATGCGCGGCCACCAGTACGTCCCCGCCAACCGGCGCAACAGCGCCTCTCCTGGTCGCGTCTACAGTGGCACGTACGACCCGTCCACCGGCGAGGTGCCGGGGCTGGTCGACACAGAGGGGACTCCGGTGAAGCTTCGAGCGCCGGAGAACCTGTCCGTCCTGGGAGGGGATGCGTGGAAGTGGCTGTTGGTCGGTCCGGTGGCGAGCCGGTGACGGAGACGGGCAGTCGCGTACGGCTCAACATCGCCCTCTACGCCGCCACCGTGCTGTGTGCGTGCGCCGCGATCCTGCTCGGCGTCCTGATGTGGGACGCCAGCGGCGACCGGGTCCAGGGCACCGAGGTGGCGCTTGGCGCCGGAGAGGACGTCGGGCGGGGCACCGTCCAGGCCGTGCCTCTGGCCAGCGAGGAGGAGCAGAAGCGGGTCGCGGCGCAGATCGAGGCCGCCTCGAAGATGGTCAACGCCTTCGTGAACTTCCGGTACGACGATGCGGACGCGACCATCGAGGCGGTGAAGTCGATGTCGACCGGGACCTTCCTCCAGCAGTACACCAAGGGCGCAGCGGACCTCAAGAAGATCGCCACCCGGGCGAAGTCGGAGATGGTCGCCGGCGTGGTGTGGGCCGGGCTGGTCGCGGGTGACGAGGACTCCGCGACGGTGATCGTCGCGACGTCCGGCACGGTGAAGAACGAGACCACCAAGTTCGAGGAGGAGGCTCGCAACTACCGGATCCAGGTCGAGCTCGTGCTCGAGGACGGCCGTTGGCTGACCCGCGACCTCCAGTACGTGATGTTGGGCTGAGGAGACCGAGATGAGCAGTCCCAAGCCCCGACGACCCGCGAGCTCCCGCGGCGCGACGCCGCGTCCGCGCAAGATCGCGGGACAGTCCGCCCCGGCCCGCAGCGACTCGGTCGAGCAGGCACACGAGGTCGAGGAGACGCACGAGGTCGAGGGCCCCGAGCTCGTCCACGCGACCCTGGTCGAGGAAGCCACCGCGACGCAGCGCGAGTCGTGGCCCGAGGAGGGACCACCCGGGCTGCTCGCGAGCCCGACGGTCACCCGGGTCCTGATCACGGTGCTCGCTGCCCTCGCCGTGGTCCTGGTCGTGCAGGGCAGCTGGTGGGTCGCGTCCGACGATCCGGAACGCACCGCCGTCGACGACGCGGGCGTCGAGGTGCCCTCGGGCCGCCCGGTGGTGGCGGACGAGCTCGCGGTGCTCGAAGGTGTGGACGCCGCGGCCAAGGCCGCCCAGGAGCTCTTCTCGGTCGACTACGCCAAGTACGACGAGGAGCTCGACCGGGCGGTCGACTTGATGACCGACAGCTACGAGAAGGAGTACCGCACGACCATCGGGGACGTGAAGGAGGATGCGGTCGCCCAGCAGCTCGTCGTCCAGTCGAACGTCGTCGCGCAGAGTGTGGTCCGCGCCAACCGCACGCGGCTCGAAGCGCTGGTCTTCCTGAACCAGGTCTCGCAGCGCACCCGGGACGGGAAGCCCGAGACGGTCGTGACGCCGTACCGGATGCTGGTGACCATGGTCCACACCGACCAGGGGTGGCTCGTCGACGATCTCGACACGGACGCGGCGGAAGACAAGAAGAACTAGAACACGTTACAGTTCAGGGGTGGTTACCCCTGGGAGCGGAGCAATCATGCCCGTGGTCTCCGGCTCGCTCGTCGAATGCGACCTCGTCATCGTCGGTGCCGGCCCCACCGGCCTGTTCGCCACGTACTACGCCGGATTCCGCGGCATACGGGTCGCGCTCGTCGACTCGCTGCCGGAGCTCGGCGGGCAGATCACGGCGATGTACCCCGAGAAGCAGATCTTCGACGTCGGCGGCTTCCCTGCGGTCAAGGGCCGTGACCTCGTCGACGGACTGGTCGCCCAGGCGGGGACCGCCCACCCGGTCCAGCTCCTCGGGCGTACGGCGACCGGGCTGGACGTCGACGACGCCACCGGTGTCACGCTCACCCTGGACGACGGCACCGTGGTCCGGGCCAAGGCGATGATCGTCACCGCCGGCATCGGCAAGTTCAGCCCGAGGCCGCTGCCGGCCGCCGAGGGCTGGGTCGGTCGAGGCGTGGAGTTCTTCGTGCCGACCTTCGAGCCGTACGCCGACCGGGACGTGATCATCGTCGGCGGCGGGGACAGCGCGTTCGACTGGGCGCTGCACCTCGCGCCGATCGCGCGCTCGGTGACCCTGGTGCACCGTCGTGACGCGTTCCGCGCCCACCAGCGCACCGTGGAACAGGTCCGCGCATCTGCTGTCGAGATCGTCACGAAGGCCGAGGTGACCGCGCTTCTGGGCGAGGACGGCGGCAGTGCCGGAGCGCTGGCCAAGGTCGAGATCACGGTCGACGGGGTTCCCGAGGTCCGCCCGGCCCAGGCCGTGGTCGCGGCGCTCGGGTTCATCGCCGACCTCGGCCCGCTCCAGCAGTGGGGCCTGGAGACGCAGCGCCGGCACATCGTCGTCGACACCTCGATGCGCACCAGCCTGGCCCGGGTCTTCGCGGCCGGCGACATCACCGAGTACCCCGGGAAGGTCCGGCTGATCGCGGTCGGCTTCGGGGAGGCCGCAACGGCCGTCAACAACGCAGCCGTCGTGATCGACCCGACTGCGCACGTGTTCCCCGGACATTCCTCGGAGGGCAGCTGAGATGAGCAGTCGTGACCAGGTCAAGCTCAGCGAGGAGGAGATCCTCGCCCTCCTCGGTGAGAACCTCAAGGTGCAGGTGGCAGCCAACGGGCACGACGGCTTCCCGCACCTGACCACGCTGTTCTACATCGTGCGCGACGGCAGGATCGCCTTCTGGACCTACGGCCGCAGCCAGAAGATCAGGAACCTCGAGCGCGACCCGAGGGTGACGGCCCTGGTGGAGGACGGGGTCGACTACTTCGAGCTGCGCGGGGTCTCGATCGAGGGCCGCGCCGAGATCGTGCGCGACTACGACCAGATCCTCGACATCGGCTCCGCCGTCGCCACCCGGATGTTCGGCGCGGAGTCGTTCGAGTCGCTGGGTGACATCGGTCGGCAGACCGTCGAGAAGCAGGCGACCAAGCGGGTGGGCGTGATCATCCACCCCGAGAAGGTCGCGTCCTGGGACCACCGGAAGATGACCTGAGAGGTGACCATGAAGATCAAGGTGGACTTCGACCTGTGCGAGTCCAACGGGCTCTGTGAGGCGATGGCGCCCGAGGTTTTCGAGCTCGACGACGACGACTTCCTGCAGCTGCACACCGAGCAGACGACCGACGAGAACATCGAGAACGTCAAGCGCGCCGTGGCCGCCTGCCCGCGCGCCGCGATCTCGCTGGTGGAGGACGACGAGTGATGGCGAGCCCGCAGGGGAGCGAGATGCCCGACCACAGTCCGCGGGACACGAGTCTGGACGGCAGGGTCGCGATCGTGACCGGGGCCGGCGCCGGTCTCGGCCGCGCCGAGGCGGTGGCGCTGGCACGGGCGGGCGCTCGCGTGGTCATCAACGACCTGCCGGGTGCCGGTGACGATGCCGCCGAGGAGATCCGGTCGCTCGGCGGGAGGGCCACCGTCGTCGCAGGCGACGTCAGCGAGCGGTCCACGGCCGACGCGATGGTCGCGGCCGCGGTCGACGGCTTCGGCGGACTCGACATCGTCGTGAACAACGCGGGCATGACCCGAGACCGGATGCTGTTCAACCTGTCCGACGAGGAGTGGGACGCGGTGATCGCGGTCCACCTGCGCGGGCACTTCCTGCTCTCACGGAACGCGGCGTCGTACTGGCGGCAGAAGGCCAAGCAGAGCGAGACCGGGACCGTCTACGGCAGCGTCGTGAACACCGCGTCCGAGGCGTTCCTCAGCGGCTCGCCGGGGCAGGCGAACTACGCCGCGGCCAAGGCCGGCATCGCCGCGCTGACCCTCTCGACCGCCCGCGGCATGGCGAGGATCGGCGTCCGGGCCAACGCGATCTGCCCTCGTGCCCGCACCGCGATGACCGCGGGGGTCTTCGGCGAGGACGGCCCGGCCGACGGGGTCGACCCGTACTCACCGGACCACGTCGCGCCGCTCGTCGCCTACCTCGCGTCGCCGGCCGCCGAGCGGATCACCGGCCAGGTGCTCGTCGTGTACGGCGGCATGGTCGCCGTGGTGGCCGCACCCGTCGTGGAGCAGCGGTTCGACGCGTCGGGCGACCTCTGGACCCCGGACGACCTGGACAAGCAGCTCGGTGGGTTCTTCGCCGACCGCGACCCGAACGTCGGCTTCGCCGCCGACTCCATCATGCAGTTGAAGGCTTAGGAGCAGGACAGCAATGGGACGTCTGGACAACAAGGTCGCGATCGTCACCGGCGGCGCCCAGGGGCAGGGCGCCGGCATCGCCCGCGCGTACGTCGCCGAGGGCGCCCGGGTGGTCGTCGCCGACGTGGCGAAGGAGGCCGGCCAGGCCCTCCAGGACGAGCTCACCGCCGATTTCGGCCCCGGGCTCGTGCACTTCGTGCACCACGACGTCAGCGACGCGGCGTCCTGGGCGACGCTGGTGGAGGACACCGGCACCCGGTTCGGTCCGGTCGGCATCCTCGCCAACAACGCGGGCATCCTGCGCTTCGGCGCGATCGAGTCGATGCCGGCCGAAGAGGTCGAGCTGCTGTGGCGGGTGAACCAGCTCGGCTGCTTCCTCGGCATGCAGGCGGTGGTGCCGACCATGAAGGCGAACGGCGGCGGCTCGATCATCAACGCATCGTCGGTCGAGGGACTGGCGGGCATGGCGTCCTGCACCGCTTACGCCGCCACCAAGTGGGCGATCCGCGGCATGACCAAGTGCGCGGCGATGGAGCTGGGCCCGCAGCAGATCCGGGTCAACTCCGTGCATCCCGGCATGATCGACACCCCGATGACCCGCGTGCACGGCGGCGACGTCGCGATGGAGTTCGGCGCCAGCAAGGTGCCGCTCGGCAGGGTCGGCCACCCGGAGGACATCGCTCCGGTCTACGTGTTCCTGGGCAGCGACGAGTCGTCGTACATCAACGGCGCGGAGATCGCGGTCGACGGTGGCGTGACCTCGACCCACGCCTTCGGCGGGTGAGGTCAGTCGCGAAGGATCAGGTGGACGGCGGTCTCCATGTGCTGCGCGGTCTCGGCAGCCGTGGACCGGCCGGTCACCCAGGCGACCAGCGCGGAGAGCCACACGTCGCCGATGACGCGCGCGACGGCCACGTCGTGCTCGGTGATCTCCGCCTCGTCGGGCACGCCCCCGTGCATGGCGTGGGTGACGATGGAGGTCATCGCCATGCCCACGACGTGGATCTCCTTCGCGACGCTGCTGTCCGCGAACATGAACGCGCGGGTGAGCGCCTCGGTGAGCTTGGCATCGCCCTGCATGCCCCGCGCCATCCGCTTGAGCACGTAGAGGACGCGGTCGGCCTGGGTCTCACCGGGGATCTCGCGCTCATGGAGCCGTCTGGCCGCCTCGTCGAACTGGCGGCCCAGTGCGGACACGAGCAGGTGGATCTTCGAGGGGAAGTAGCGGTAGAGCGTGCCGAGGGCGACGTCGGCCTGCTCGGCGACGGCCCGCATCTGGACGGCTTCGAAGCCGCCCTCCTTGGCGAGGTCGTAGGTCGCGTCGAGGATCCGCTTGCGGCGGTCCCGCTGTGCGGCCGAGCCCATGTCCTCGGACGTCGGCGTGTTCGCGATCGTCACAGTCTCTCCTGTGTCTCCGTGCGCAGATCACGGCGGAGTGTGCGTCACGTCGCTGGAATGCGCACCCGAGCCGGGAATCCTATGGTTTCCGCGGGTCCGCACGGTGTCCGGGCGTTGCGCGCCCGGGCTCCGGAAGGACCCGCACGGATAGGCTACTGGCACGTAGCGCATAATTAGAAACACGTTCCAGTTTGTTTCGGCCCTGCTCCTGGGAGCTCGGCGCCGTGACTCAGCGGCCATGAGCCAAGCGCCCAGGGGAGGAAGTTTCGAAATGCGGATCGCGATGCTGTCATACCGCAGCAAGACCCATGTCGGTGGACAAGGGGTCTACCTGCGGCACCTGAGCCGCGAGCTCACCCGGCTGGGACACACCGTCGAGGTGTTCTCCGGCCAGCCCTATCCCGAGCTCGACGAGGGCGTGGCGCTCACCAAGGTGCCGAGCCTGGACCTCTACCGCGAGCCGGACCCCTTCCGGGTGCCGAAGCTGAGGGAGTTCCGCGACCTGGTCGACGTCCAGGAATTCGCCATCATGTGCACCGCCGGGTTCCCGGAGCCGCGGACGTTCGCGAAGCGGGTGGCCAGGATCCTCGCCGAGCGCGGGAGCGACTTCGACATCGCCCACGACAACCAGGTGCTCGCGCACGGGATGCTCGACGTGGAGCGGGCCGCCGGCATCCCGATGATCACCACGATCCACCACCCGATCACCTTCGACCGGCGGATCGAGCTGGCACAGACCCGGAACCCGTGGCGCAAGATCACCCTGCGCCGGTGGTACGGCTTCCTCCGGATGCAGGCCTACGTCGCCAAGCGGGCCCGCTGGATCCTGACCCCGTCCGAGGCGTCCAAGCGCGACATCGCGCGCGACTTCGGCGTCGACCCGGGAAGGATGCAGGTGATCCTGCTCGGCGTCGACGACTCCTTCGTCCCGCCGACCAAGCCTCGTGTGCCGGGCCGGATCATGGCCATGGCGAGCGCGGACGCGCCCATGAAGGGCATCGCGACGCTCCTGGAGGCGTTCGCCAAGCTCCGCACCGAACGCGACGTCGAGCTGGTCCTGGTCACCCGTCCCGCCGCCGGGGGCCGCACCGAGAAGCTCATCGAGAAGCTCGGGATCGGCGACGCGGTGCGTTTCGCACACGGGCTCACCGACGAGGAGCTCGTGCAGCTGATGGGCTCCGCCGAGGTGGCCTGCGTGCCGTCCCTCTACGAGGGGTTCTCGCTGCCCACCGCGGAGATGATGGCCTGCGCGACACCGCTGATCGTCTCCCGCGCGGGCGCGATCCCGGAGGTCGTCGGCGAGGACGGCGAGTGCGCCGACCTGGTCACGCCCGGTGACGTGGGCGAGCTGCTGCTGGCACTCGAGCGGATGCTCGACGACCCCGAGCGCCGCGCCCGGATGGGTGCGGCCGGTCGCAAGCGCGTCGATGAGCAGTTCAGCTGGCGGGCGGTGGCCGTGAAGGTCGCCGAGGCGTACGAGAAGGTCATCGAGGACTTCGAGAAGGAGCAAGCAGATGCTGACCGTTGACTTCGACCGGCTGGGCCTCGAGCCCGGCGACCGGGTCCTCGACATGGGCGCGGGGGCCGGTCGCCACAGCTTCGAGATGTACCGCCGCGGCGCGGACGTGATCGCCTTCGACATGGATGCCGACGAGCTGTCCCACGTGAAGGACCTCTTCGTCGCGATGGAGCAGGCGGGCGAGGTGCCCGTGGGTGCGGAGGCCGACGTCAAGCAGGGCGACGCCCTCGCGCTGCCCTTCGGAGACGGCGAGTTCGACCGGATCGTGGCGGCGGAGGTGCTCGAGCACATCCCGGCGGATATCCAGGCCATCGAGGAGCTCGTCCGCGTCCTGCGGCCGGGCGGGACGCTGGCCGTGTCGGTCCCGCGCTGGTTCCCCGAGGTCGTGAACTGGAAGCTCTCCGTGGACTACCACAACGTCGAGGGCGGCCACATCCGGATCTACACGAAGGAAGAGCTGGTCGACAAGGTCACGAAGCGGGGCCTGGAGTTCGTCGGCGTCGACTACGCCCACGGCCTGCACTCGCCGTACTGGTGGATCAAGTGCGCGGTGGGCGTCGACAACGACGAGCACCCGCTGGCCAAGGGATACCACAAGCTGCTGGTCTGGGAGATCATGAAGCAGCCGACCGTCCTCCGGCTGGCCGGCAAGGTGCTCGACCCGCTGATCGGCAAGAGCATGGTGCTGTACTTCCACAAGCCGGAGACGGCATGACGGAGGCCGGCTCGCCGTCCGAGGTCTCGCTCAGCCGCCTGCCGTACGTCGACGGGGTGTTGAACGCCGCCCAGGTGGCCGACACCGCCGCCGCGATCGCGGCGATGCAGGAGCCCTGGGGTGCGGTGCCGTGGACGTCCGGGGAGCACGTCGACATCTGGAACCACGTCGAGGCGGCGATGGCGATGCTCGTCGGCGGCCAGGTCGAGGCGGCCGAGCGCGCCTACGCGTGGGTGCCCACGATGCAGCGTGCCGACGGATCGTGGCCGATGAAGATCGTCGGCGGCAAGGCGGACGACGAGCGCGGCGAGGTCAACATGTCCGCGTACTTCGCGGTCGGGCTGTGGCACCACTGGCTGGTCCGCCGCGACATCCGCTTCATCGAGCGCTTCTGGCCGTCGGTTCGGGCCGGCCTCGACTTCGTGGTCTCGCTCCAGCAGTCGTTCGGTGGCATCCAGTGGACGCCCGTGGACGAGTTCTGCCTGCTCACCGGCAACTCGAGCATCTACCACTCGCTGCGTGCCGGCGTGGCGCTCGCAGACCTGATGGACGACCCCCAGCCGGAGTGGGAGCTCGCGGGTGGCCGGCTCGGCCACGCGGTCCGCGCGCACCGGGACCTGTTCGCCGACAAGTCGACCTACTCCATGGACTGGTACTACCCGGTTCTCGGTGGTGCCGTCCGCGGCGAGGCGGGGCGTGAGCTGCTCGAGAGCCGGTGGGACGACTTCGTCGTGCCGGGGCTGGGCATCCACTGCGTCGACACCAACCCATGGGTCACCGGCGCCGAGACCTGTGAGCTCGCGATGGCCCTGGACGTCGTGGGGGACCCACGCCGAGCCCGCAGCCTGCTCGCCGACATGCAGCACCTCCGTGAGGAGGACGGCCGCTACTGGACCGGCTGGGTCTACGACGACCCGAGACGCCGCGCCGAGGGCGAGCCGCGGGACGTGCACTGGCCGGTCGAGCACACGACGTACACCGCTGCCGCGGTGCTGCTCGCCGTCGACGCCCTGGGGGAGACCTACGGTCACGCGACGCCGGGCTCGGGGATCATGCGCGGCACCTCCCTGGCGCCGCACTTCGACGAGATCGCGCTCGAGTGCGAGTGCCCCTCAGGCGACCGGGTCGCCCGCTGATCCCGAGGTCCGCGCCAGGACCCGCATCGAGCCGACGGCGTCGACCTCGGTGAACTGACCACTGGCGAGCGCCGGCAGATAGATCTGCTCGTACGGCGGCCGTCCGCCGTCGGCCGGGTCGGGGAACACGTCGTGGATGGCGAGATAGCCGCCCGCCGCGACCCACCGCGACCAGCCGAGGAAGTCGTCGCGTGCGGGCTGCTCCCCGTGGCCGCCGTCGATGAACAGCAGCGACAGCGGAGTCCGCCAGTGGGCGGCGACCGTGGTGGAGCGCCCGACGACCGCGATCACGTGGTCCTCGAGCCCCGCCCGGGCGATCGTCCTGCGGAAGACGGGAAGCGTGTCCATCCGGCCGAACTCGTCGTCGACGAGGGACGCGTCGTGGTGCTCCCAGCCCGACTGGTTCTCCTCCGAGCCGCGGTGATGGTCGACGGTGAAGGCGACTGCGAGATCGCCGCTCGCCTCGCTGACCTCGCGGGCGGCGGCCCCGAGGTAGATGCCGGACCTCCCGCAGTAGGTCCCGACCTCGAGCGCTGGTCCGAACCGCAGCCGATCGCGCGCGACGCGGTAGAGCAGGTCGCCCTCGTCCTCCGGCATGAACCCCTTCGCGCTGCGGGCGTGCATGAGGAGGTCTGCGGGTATGGCGTCGTTCACGCGCTGGACTCTAGTAGAGTGGAACACGTTCTAGTTCTGGCGCGCCAAGGAGCAGCATGTCCATCGCAATCAGCGACGAGCAGGTCGAGCTGGCCGGAAGCTTGCGCAAGCGGGCGGCGAGCCTCGGCGGCATCGAGGCCGCGCGCGAGGCCGAGCACGACCCAGGCGCCACCTTCGACGAGGTCTGGGCGGCCGCCGAGGAGATGGGTATCGCGGCGATCGCCGTACCCGAGTCGGCAGGGGGTGGCGGCGGCACGGTCCTCGACCAGGCCGTCGCGCTCGAGGCCTGCGCCCACGAACTGCTGCCCGGTGGGCTGCTCGGGGCTGCGATCGGGAGCATCCTCACGGGTCGTCCGGGTCGGTACGGCGTGCAGGTGCACCCCGCGGGGGTCGTGTGGGACGGCGGCACCGCCGCGGAGGCCCTTCTGCTCGACGGCGGCGACGTCTCGCCGTCGGCGGGCCTGGACCTGACCGCCCGTCACGCCGCCGCGACCGGTGTTCCCGGCTCCGCGGTCGACGACCGGCGTCGTCGCGTCGCGGTGACGCTGGCGGCCGCCGAGTCGGCCGGCGTGGCGCGCTGGTGCCTGGAGACGGCGGTCGAGTACGCGAAGGTGCGCGAGCAGTTCGGCAAGAAGATCGGGTCCTTCCAGGCGATCAAGCACCTCTGCGCCGAGATGCTGGAGACGGTCGAGGCGGTCACCGCCGCCGCGTGGGACGCTGCCGCCTGTGCGGACGGGGAGGATCCGGCGCAGTGGGCGTTCGCCGCCGACGTGGCCCACCTGATCTGCTTCGACGGAGCGGTCGAGGTCGCCAAGGGCTGCATCCAGGTGCTGGGCGGCATCGGCTTCACCTTCGAGCACGACGCCCACCTCTATCTCCGTCGGGCTCACTCGCTCCGGGCACTGGTGGGCCCGTCCGACGCCGCGGCGGAGCGGCTCACGGCTGCCGCCGTCGCCGGGGTACGACGCCGGGTCGACGTCGACCTCGGCGGCCGTGACGAGGCGATCCGGCCGGAGGTCGCCGCGACCGCCGACGCGATCGCGGCACTGCCCCCGGAAGAGCGGCGCGCGGCACTCGTCGAGACCGGCTTCCTGACCCCGCACTGGCCGAAGCCGTACGGCCTGGCAGCCGATCCGACCCTCCAGATCGTGATCGACCAGGAGCTCGCGCGGGCCGGAGTGGATCGTCCCGACCTCGTGATCGCAGGCTGGGCGCTGCCGACGATCCTCGCTCACGGCACCGAGGAGCAGTGCGCGCGATTCGTGCGGCCCTCGCTGATGGGTGAGCTGGTCTGGTGCCAGCTGTTCTCCGAGCCCGGCTCCGGCTCGGACCTGGCGTCACTCCGGACGAAGGCGATCCGGGTCGAGCCCGCCACCGACCCGGCAGGACGCGCCGGCTGGTCGATCTCGGGACAGAAGGTGTGGACCAGCGTCGCCGAGCGGGCCGACTGGGGGATCTGCCTGGCTCGCACCGATCCCGACGCCCCGCCACACAAGGGCATCACCTACTTCCTGGTCGACATGAGGTCGCCCGGGATAGAAGTACGGCCGCTGCGCGAGATCACCGGCGAGGCGCTGTTCAACGAGGTGTTCCTCGACGCGGTCTTCGTGCCCGACGAGAACGTCGTGGCAGCGCCGGGCGACGGCTGGAGGCTCGCCCGCACGACCCTCGCCAACGAGCGGGTGGCGATGGCCAGCGCTCGGCTCACCAAGAGCGTCGAGCGCATCGTGCAGATCGCAACGGAGCGCGAGCTGGGCGCCGTCGAGCGCAACAGGATCGGCCACCAGGTGGCCCTGGCGACGGTCTGCGGCCTGCTCGGCGTCCGGACCACGCTGCGGGCACTCGCCGGCCACGGGCCGGGCGCCGAGTCGAGCGTCGCCAAGCTGCTCGGCGTCCGCAGCCGTCAGGACTCCTCGGAGCTGGCTCTCCAGCTGCAGGGGGACGGCATCGCGGTGCTCGGCGAGCTCGAGCGCGACGGCGACCCGGTCGCCGCGGACGTCTGGGAGGCGCTCAACACCCGCTGCCTCTCGATCGCCGGTGGCACCACCCAGATCCTGCGCAACGTCGCAGGCGAGCGGATCCTGGGACTACCGCGTTCCTAGGCCGCCGGCGCGGTCGGTCAGCTCGCCGGCGCGCTCGCGGCGCCAGGTGTTCCAGTGCCAGGTCAGGAACCGCTCGGTCGCCCGCACCAGGTGCTGGGAGCGGATCGAGGGGAAGACGTCGAAGGCGTGCTGGGCTCCGGGGAGCTCGGCGTAGACGACCGTCCGCTTGGATGTGGCCCGCAGCGCCTCGGCGAAGGCACGCGCCTGCCTGGGGTCGACCAGGGTGTCGCGCGAGCCGTGAATGATGAAGAAGTCCGGGTCGTCAGGGGTCACCCGCAGCAGCGGCGAGGCCAGCTCGTAGATCTCCGGGTGGTCCTCGAAGCGCTCCTTGATCACCCAGCCGGACAGGAACCGGTCCCGCAGCACGAGCGCGGACTTCAGGCCGCTGGCCCCGGCGAGGTCGTAGATCCCGTAGTAGGGAACCGCGGCCTGCACCGAGGTGTCGGCGCTCTCGAAGCCCGGCTGGTACTCGGGGGCGTTGGGCGTCACCGCGGCCAGCGCCGTCAGGTGCCCGCCGGCCGAGCCCCCGGTGATGGCGACGTACTCCGGGTCCCCGCCGTACTCCGCGATATTGTCCTTGATCCACGCGATCGCGGCCTTCACGTCGACGATCTGGGCGGGCCAGGGGTCGCGAGGCGCGAGCCGGTAGTTCGGCGCCACGCAGACCCAGCCTCGCGCAGCCATGTGCTGCATCAGCGGGAGCCCCTGCTGGTCCTTGTTCCCGATCGTCCACCCTCCGCCATGCACCTGCAGCAGGACCGGCGCCCCCTTCGCGGGCGTGACCTCCGAGGTGTAGACGTCGAGCAGTCCCCGTCGGCCGTACGGCGCGAACCGGATGTTCTTGTGCACCTCGACCCCGGCCTTGCGCGCCGCGCGGCCGAACGCGAAGGGGTTCGCGATCCGCCCCCAGGGGATCGCGCGGTCCGCCGGGGAGGGCTTGGCGTCGAGCTGCTCGACGTAGTCGACGCCGAGGCCCTCGACGAGTGCATCCTCTGCGTGCTCGACGGCCTTCCTGCTCTGCCTGACCAGGTAGACCAGACCGGCGGCGGAGAGCCCGGCGAGCACCAGCCCCCGCGGATCGCGGCGCGGCCCGAACGCGTTGGCCGCCGCGTCGGCAGCGGTCAAGCCGAGGACGTGCGGGGCGAGCTCGCCGGTGACCCAGCCCGCGAAGAACGCGGGGATGCCGGCGCCGGCGCCGGGGATCGGACGGATCGCGTTGGCCGTCAGTGCCGCGGTGACCACCTGTCGCCGTACGAACCCCATGACCAGAACCTTATCCGGCTCGTTGTCCGGAACTGATACGTGTTCTATGTTCGCCATGGGGCGTCGAGACGGGAGCTGGGCATGGATCGACTGTCGGGACTGGACGCGAGCTTCCTCTATCTGGAGACGCCCTCGCAGCTCATGCACGTGTGCGGGGTGATCGTCCTCGACCCGAGCACGATGCCGGAGCCCTACACCTTCGACCGGCTCCAGGCCGCCATCGACGAGCGTGTCCACGACGTGCCCGAGTTCACCCGCAAGATCCGGGCGGTGCCGCTCGGCCTCGACCACCCGGTCTGGGTGTGGGACCAGAACTTCGACATCGAGCGTCATGTGCACCGGCTCGCCGTGCCGAGCCCGGGTGGCTACCGCGAGCTGATGGACCTGTGCGCGCACCTCGCCTCGCTGCCGCTGGACCGTTCGCGCCCGCTGTGGGAGATGTGGGTGATCGAGGGCTACCGGACCGAGGAGGGCGACGAGCGGGTCGTGGTGTTCGCCAAGATGCACCACGCGACGGTCGACGGCGTCTCGGGCGCCAACCTGCTCTCGCACCTGTGCTCGATCGAGCCGGAGGCGCCGCCGCTCGTACCCGACCCGTCGCTCCGTCACCCCCGCGACCCGGGCAAGGGCGAGCTGCTCGGCCGCGCCGTCGCCGGCACGGCGACCAGGCCGCTCGCCCTCGCCAAGATGCTCAAGCCGTCTGCCGAGCTGGTGACCAAGACGATCGGCCGCGCGCGGCAGGGTACGGCGATGGCCGCACCCTTCTCGGCGCCTCGCACCTCCTTCAACGGCACCATCACCGGGCACCGCTCGATCGCGATCGTCGACCTGCCGCTCGGCGACATCCGCGAGGTCAAGCAGGCGACCGGCGCGACCGTCAACGACGTGGTGCTGACCGTCGCCGGGGGTGCGCTGCGCGCCTACCTCGAGGAGCGGGACGAGCTGCCGGAGACGTCCCTGCTGGCAACGGTCCCGGTGAGTGTGCGAGACAGCTCGAAGCGGTCCAGCGGCGCCAACAAGATCTCGGCGCTGTTCACGAAGCTGGGTACCGACGTCGAGGACCCGGTCGAGAGGCTGGCCATGCTCGCCGAGCGCAACAGGCACGCCAAGGAGCACCACAACGCGATCAGTGCCGACGCGCTGCAGGACTGGGCGGAGTTCGCCGCGCCCCGGACCTTCGGCCTCGCGGTGCGGACCTACGCCAACCTCCGGCTCGCCGAGAAGCACCCGGTCGTGCACAACCTGGTCATCTCCAACGTCCCCGGCCCGCCGATCCCGCTCTACTTCGTGGGAGCCCGGATCGACGTGCTGTGTCCGCTGGGCCCGGTGTTCCATGGAGCCGGCCTCAACATCACCGTGATGTCGAACGACGGCAAGGTCCATGTGGGCGTGATCGCGTGCCGCGAGTCGATGCCCGACACCGACGCGTTGGCGCGGCACTTCCCGGCCGAGCTGGAGCGGCTCAAGGATGCCGTGGCGGGCCGGTGACGCGCGACCGCTCCTCGGCGAGGATCTGGAGCCGGTCCAGGATCACCCCGTGCTGGATCTCCGGCGGCCGCCAGGCGTCGGCGTAGAAGCGGCGGTCGACCTCCGGGGGATCCGGGAGCATGGTCGTCAGCTCGAGCATGGTGCGGTCGACCCCGAGCTCCACCCGCGCCATGTAATCGAGAACGCGGCCGAATCGCCGGTCGAGCGCCCGCGGGTCGCGCATCGTGAAGTCCGCGTCGGCCAGGCGGAGTGGCGGGTGGTCGTCCGCCAGTCGGTCGACGTGGGCGCGAAGGCGGAGCTGGGTGTCCTGAGTCATCACGAACACTTCGTCACCATGCGGCTGGCGGATGGACGGTGCGCCTCAGACTAGAACACGTTACAGTTTGGACCGTGGATGCTGAGGCGATCAACGCAGTCCGCGCCGTCGTCGGCGAGGTGCTGGGCCGGGAGTCGGACGCGGGCGAGTGGGCCGCCTGGGCGGCGGCTGGGCTGACCTCCCTCCCGGTCCCCGAGGAGTACGGCGGCGACGGGCTCGGGCTGCCCGAGGTAGCCGTGCTGCTGCGGGAGTCGGGACGGCGGGCCGTGCAGGTCCCGGCATGGGAGACGCTGTGCTGCGGCGCGCTCACGCTGGCGGCGCACGGCACCGAGACCCAGCGCAAGGAGCTGCTGCCCGGTGTCGTCTCCGGCGAGGTGCTGCTCACGCCGGCGATGCGCGAGCCCGGCACCGGCCCGATCCGGACCACCGTCACGAACGGCGCGGTGACCGGCCGCAAGGTCGGCGTCACCTACGCGGAGTCCGCCACCCGGCTGCTGGTCACCGCCCTCGACGGCGAGAGCGAGGTCGTCGCCCTGGTCGACCCGAACGGACCGGGGGTCACGCTCCACGCGGCCAGTGCGTCCAGCGGCACGCCGCAGCACACCGTGGTCCTCGACGGCGCTCCGGCGGAGCTGCTCGAGGAGGGGGCTGCCGACCGACTCGCCGATCTCGCCCGGGCCGGCCTGGCCACCACGGCGGCCGGCGTGCTGGCCGGAGCCCGCGACCTGACGGCCGAGTACGTCAAGGGGCGCACCCAGTTCGGACGCTCGCTGGCCGAGTTCCAGGCCGTCTCGCTGCAGATGGCCGACGTCTACGTCGCCTCACGCACCCTCGACCTGGCCGCCGACAACGCGGTGTGGCGGGTCGCCCAGGCTCTCCCGGCCGACGACGACCTGCGGGTCGCGGGCTACTGGGTGAGCCAGGTGGCGCCGCACGCCTTCCGGACCTGCCACCACCTGCACGGCGGCATGGGGGTCGATATCACCTACCCCCTGGTCGGCTACACGACCTGGGGCACCGACCTCGCCCATGCCTGCGACACCAGTGCTGCGCAGGTCCCGGTCGAGGACCCCGCGACCAAGAACCTCGAGCTCACCGTGGAGCAGCGGGCACTCAAAGCCGAGCTGCGCAGCTACTTCGGCAGCCGCGTGCACGACGAGCCGGCCGACCCCGGCGTGGTCGAGGGCACGTGGGACCGCCACGGGCCGTCGTACCAGAAGCTCATCAAGCAGCTCGGTGACGACGGCTGGATGGGCGTCGGCTGGCCGAAGGAGTACGGCGGCCACGGACTCGGCGAGGTCGAGCAGACCATCTTCGGCAACGAGGCGCAGTACCACGACGTGCACCTGCCCGCAGTGACGCTGCAGACCGTCGGGCCGACGCTGATCCGCTACGGCACCGAGAAGCAGAAGCAGATGTTCCTGCCCAGGATCCTCGCGGGCGAGGTCCACTTCGCGATCGGCTACAGCGAGCCGGACGCCGGCACCGACCTCGCATCGCTGCGGACCGTCGCGCGGCGGGACGGGGACCACTACGTGGTCAACGGCCAGAAGCTCTGGACCACCGGTGGCCACCAGGCCGACTACATCTGGCTCGCCTGCCGCACCGACCCGGACGCCCCGAAGCACAAGGGCATCTCGATCCTGATCGTCGACACCTCCGATCCGGGCTACAGCTGGACGCCGATCATCACGGCCGACGGGTCGCACCACGTGAACGCGACCTACTACAACGACGTGCGGGTGCCCGTCGACATGCTCGTGGGGGAGGAGAACGAGGGCTGGAAGCTGATCACGACCCAGCTCAACCACGAGCGGGTGATGCTCGGCCCCGCCGGCCGGATCGAGGGCCTGCGGGACCGGGTGATCCGGTGGGCCGACCGCGCCGGCGTACGCGCCGAGCCCGACGTGGCCGACCTGATCGGCAAGGCCACGGCGGTGTTCCGGATCAACGAGCTCCTCAACTGGGAGGTCGCGCACGCCGCCGCGTCGGGTGAGCTCGAGGTTGCGGACGCGTCCTCCTCGAAGGTCTTCGCGGCCGACCAGGTGCAGCACCTGCTGGCCGACCTGATCTCCCTGGTGCACCGCCACGGCGACCCCGGGGAACCGGAGACCAGGAGGCTGCTCGACTATCTCGACGCCCAGTCCAAGCGGAACCTGGTGCTCACCTTCGGTGGCGGCGTCCAGGAGGTGCAGCGCGAGCTGATCTCGATGTTCGGCCTGGGCCTGCCGAGGGTGCCCCGGTGAGCGAGGAGCTGGTGGACCCCGCCGTCCACGAGAAGGTCATGGCCGAGGCCGAGCGCATCAAGTCGTGGGGCGAGGCCGCCGAGCGGTTCGCGCGCGACCCGGTCAACCAGCCGACGATCAACAACTGGCTCGAGGCGATCGGCCTCGACAGCCCGCGGTTCACCGCCGGTGAGGCGCCGCCGTCGATGGCGCAGGTCTGGACGATGTACGGCCTCGGCGGCAGGCCCAGCGAGGACGACCCGCTGCATACGATGATGACCGTGCTGACCGATGCCGGCTTCACGGCCGTGCTCGGCACCAACTGCGAGCAGACCTACGAGCGCTACCTGAGGGTGGGGGAGCAGCTTCGGGTCACCACCGCCCTCGACTCCGTGGTCGGCCCCAAGGCGACCGCCATGGGTGTCGGCTACTTCGTCACCTCGCGCAGCACCTGGTACGTCGAGCACGACGACGGGACGTCCGAGCGGGTCGCCACCATGCTGTTCCGGGTGCTCAAGTTCGTCCCGGCCTCCGATCCCGGAGATCGCCCCGGCGACCGTCGCGACACCAGGGAGGACACATGAGCACCGACGTCGTGCGGCCGGTCGTCAGCCGCGACAACTCCTACTTCTTCGAGGGCACGGCCAGCCGCGAGCTGCGCATCCAGCGGTGCAACGCCTGCGGCGTGCTCCGCCATCCGCCCGGCCCGGCGTGTCCGAACTGCGGCGCCCTGGACCGCGGCTGGGTGGTGGCGAAGGGCGAGGGCACCGTCTACTCCTACGTCGTGCACCGCGCGCCGCAGGTGCCGGGCAAGCAGCTGCCGCTGGTGATCGCGCTGCTCGACCTCGAGGAGGGGGTCCGGATGGTCGCGGAGGTGACCGGGGTCCCGGCCGACGGTCCTGACGGGCTGAGGATCGGGGAGCGGCTGGTCGTGGACTGGAACGTGATCGACGACGAGCTGACGCTGCCGATCTGGCGGCGGCCGGAAGGGGAGCGTCAATGAGCGGCGTACTCACCGGTCTCGAGGTCGGACAGCGGATCCCCGAGTGGACGCTGCCGATCACGCCCACACTGGTCGTCTCGACCGCGATCGCGACCCGCGACTTCCAAGACGTGCACCACGACCGGGACGTCGCGCAGGCCGCCGGGTCGAAGGACATCTTCGTCAACATCCTCACCTCCACCGCGCTCTGCGAGCGCTTCGTCACCGACTGGGCAGGCCCGGAGGTGCAGATCGAGGGCATCGCGATCCGCCTGGGAGCGCCCGCCTACCCCTACGACACGCTCACCTTCGGCGGCGAGGTCACCGAGATCACCGACGGGGTGGCCACGATCAAGGTGGTCGGCAGGGTGTCGCTGGGCGACCACGTCATCGGCACCGTGAGGATCGCAGCATGAGCTCGCGCACGCTGGCAGGCAGGGCCGCCATCGTCGGCATCGGGGCGACCGAGTTCTCGAAGGAGTCCGGCCGCTCCGAGCTCCAGCTCTCCGTCGAGGCGGTCCAGCACGCACTGGCCGACTGCGGCCTGACGCCGGCCGACGTCGACGGCCTGACCACCTTCACCATGGACAGCTCCGCCGAGATCGCGGTCGCCCGCGAGCTCGGCATCCCCGAGCTGCGCTTCTTCAGCCGGATCAACTACGGCGGCGGCGCCGCCTGCGCGACGATCCAGCAGGCGGCCATGGCGGTGGCGACCGGCGTGGCCGACGTGGTCGTCGCGTACCGAGGCTTCAACGAGCGCTCCGGTGACCGTTTCGGGCAGGTGTCGAGATGGGCGGCCGCGCAGGTCAACACCAACGGCCTGGACAACGCGTGGACCTACCCGCTGGGCCTCTCCACCCCCGCAGCGACGGTGGCGATGCAGGCCCGCCGGTACATGCACGAGTACGGCGCCACGTCCGAGGACTTCGGGCGGGTGGCCGTGGCCGGCCGCCGGCATGCCGCGACCAACCCGGCCGCGTTCTTCTTCGGCCGGCCGATCACGCTCGAGGAGCACCAGGCGTCACGGATGATCGCCGACCCGCTGCATCTGCTCGACTGCTGCCAGGAGTCCGATGGGGCGGTCGCGATCGTGGTGGTCTCGGCCGAGCGGGCCGCGGACCTGCCGCAGAAGCCCGCCTACATCGCCGCGGCCGCGCAGGGGTCCGGGCGCGACCAGTTCGTGATGACGTCCTACTACCGCGACGACATCGGGATCCCGGAGATCGGCGTGGTCGGTCGCGAGCTGTGGAAGCAGTCCGGTCTCACCCCTGACGACGTGCCGATGGCGATCCTGTACGACCACTTCACGCCGTACGTCCTCATGCAGCTGGAGGAGCTCGGCTTCTGCGGTCGCGGTGAGGCGAAGGACTTCGTCAGGGACGGTGCGATCGAGGTCGGCGGCCGCCTCCCGATCAACACGCACGGCGGTCAGCTGGGCGAGGCCTACATCCACGGCATGAACGGCATCGCCGAGGGCGTCCGCCAGATCCGCGGCAGCTCGGTCAACCCGGTGGACGACGCGCACCATGTCCTCGTCACCGCCGGCACGGGCGTTCCGACGAGCGGGCTGATCCTCTCCGCCTGAAGGGGGCGGTCGGGTCACTCGCCTCCGCGTTTCGCCTGGAACCCGAACGCCAGGGCCGCCCCGATCAGCGCGCCGACGACGAGGAAGATGAACTGGTCGGTCGCAAGCCACAGCAGCACGCCCAGTCCAGCAGGGACGGCGAACCACGCGGCGCTCACCTCTCGACGATAACCCGGGGTGAGCCGGACGGCTGTCCGGAAAGTGAGCGGTACCACAGCGGATCCTCCCGGCCCCTGTGCGAAGATGACACCAAGAGCTCGCGTGCTCTGGGGTCGGTGAAACTCCGAACCGGCGGTGACAGTCCGCGACCCGCCCCCGCAAGGGGGCGGTTGACCAGGTGGAACTCCTGGACCGACGGTCAAAGTCCGGATGGGAAGTGCACGCGTGCGTCGGTGGTGCGGCTGCGACGTCTCGACGTCGACGGCGCCGCATCCCCGCCGCCGTACGACCCCGGAGTCCGCGCCAGGACGAAAGGACGACGGTGAGCGACAGCAGGGGGGCCTTCACCCATGATTACGACGCGATGCGGCGTGCCCTCGCGCTAGCGGCGAGCCCCGGGGTGCCTCTCCACCCGAATCCGCGCGTCGGCTGCGTGCTCCTCGCACCGGACGGCACCGTGGTCGGGGAGGGCTACCACCGCGGCGCGGGCTCGCCGCACGCGGAGGTCGAAGCGCTCGCGGCCGCGGGCGACCGTGCCCTGGGCGCGACGGCCGTCGTCACGCTCGAGCCCTGCAACCACACCGGCCGCACCGGTCCGTGCGTGCAGGCCCTCATCGCCGCCGGGATACGACGTGTGGTGGTCGCCCAGCGCGACCCGAATCCCATCGCCGGCGGCGGACTGGAGGCACTGGCCGAGGCGGGGATCCAGGTCGACGCCGGCATGCTCGTGGACGACGCGGTGGCGCTCAACCGGTCGTGGACCTTCGCGCACGTGCACGGCCGGCCGTTCGTGACCTGGAAGTTCGCCTCCACCCTGGACGGCCGGAGCGCCGCAGCGGACGGCTCGTCGCGCTGGGTCTCCTCCGCGCCGGCGCGTCGCGACGCCCACCTGCTGCGCGGCCTGTGCGACACCATGCTGGTCGGCACCAACACCGTCGAGGTCGACGATCCGCAGCTCACGGTCCGCGACGATGACGACCAGCCCTTGCCCGTGCAGCCGCTTCGCGCGGTGATGGGGGAGCGCGACCTGCCCGAGGATCGCCGGATCCTCGACGACCAGGCGCCGACCGTGCACCTTCGCACCCGCGACCCAGCACAGGCGCTCGCGACGCTCTATCACGACCACGAGCGCCACCACGTCTTCCTCGAGGGCGGGCCCACGCTCGCCGCCGCCTTCCTCAAGGCCGGCTTGGTGGACGAGGTCGTCGCCTATGTCGCGCCGGCTCTGCTCGGTGACGGCAGGACGGCCGTCGGGCAGCTCGGAATCCAGAGCATCGACCAGGCGTTGCGCTTCGACCTCGTCGACACGACCGTGATCGGGAAGGGTCCCGAGGCCAACGTGCGCCTGGTCCTCACGCCCCGGAAGGAGAGCTGATGTTCACCGGCATCGTCGAGGAGCTCGGCACCGTCGCCGCCATCGAGGACCAGGGTGACGCGATCCGGCTCACGATCGGCTGCGAGATCGCGCTGACCGACGCCGGCCTCGGCGACTCGATCGCCGTCAACGGCTGCTGCCTGACCGTCGCGGAGCGCACCGACTCCACCTGGACGGCCGACGTGATGGCCGAGACGCTCGCCAAGACCAGCCTCGGCGGCCTCGCCGTCGGTGACCGGGTCAACCTCGAGCGCGCGGTCACCGTCGACAAGCGCCTCGGAGGACACATCGTCCAGGGTCACGTCGACGCCGTCGGGGAGGTCGTCGCCCGCACCCCCAGCGAGCACTGGGAGGTGGTCGAGATTGCGATGCCTCCCGAGCTCGGCCGCTACCTGGTCGACAAGGGATCGATCACGGTCGACGGCACCTCGCTGACCGTCGTGGAGGCCAGGGACGACACGTTCACCGTCAGCCTCATCCCGGAGACCCTCGTCCGGACCACGCTCGGCTCCCGAGCCCCCGGCGACCGGGTGAACCTCGAGGTCGACGTCATCGCCAAGCACGTCGAGAAGCTCGTACGGGCCTACACACAGCAGGAGAAGCAATGACCGAGAAGGTCCGTCTGGACCCCGTCGAGCGCGCCGTGGCCGACATCGCGGCGGGCAGGGCTGTGGTCGTCGTCGACGACGAGGACCGAGAGAACGAGGGCGACATCATCTTCGCCGCGAGCAAGGCGACGCCGGAGCTGATGGCCTGGACCATCCGACACTCCAGCGGCGTGATCTGCGCGCCGATGCCGGGACCGATGCTCGACCGGCTCGAGATCCCGCTGATGACCCCGCACAACCGCGACAAGATGCGCACGGCGTACACGATCTCGGTCGACGCTCGTGACGGCGTGACGACCGGGATCTCCGCGGCGGATCGCGCCCACACGGTGCGGGTGCTCGCGGACTCGGCGACCGAGCCGTGGGAGCTGACCCGCCCCGGGCACGTCTTCCCTCTGCGCTACCGCGAGGGCGGCGTGCTCGTCCGCCGCGGTCACACCGAGGCCGCGGTCGACCTGTGCCGGATGGCCGGGCTGACGCCGGCCGGTGTGCTGGTCGAGGTGGTCAACGACGACGGCACCATGAAGCGTGCCCCGCAGCTGCGCGCGTTCGCCGACGAGCACGGGCTGGCCATGATCTCCATCGAGGACCTGGTGCGCTACCGCCGCCGCACCGAACGACACGTCCTGCGCGAGGCGGAGACCCGGCTGCCCACCAGGCACGGTGAGTTCACCGCCATCGGCTACACGATCACGGTCGACGACAGCGAGCATGTCGCTCTCGTGTACGGCGACCCGGCGACGCTGTCCGAGGAGGGGCCGGTGCTGACGCGCGTCCACTCCGAGTGCCTCACCGGCGACGTGTTCGGCAGCGATCGGTGCGACTGCGGTCCGCAGCTCAACGAGGCGCTCGGCCGGATCGTCGAGGAGGGCCGCGGGGTGGTGGTCTACCTCCGCGGACACGAGGGCCGGGGGATCGGGCTGGTCGCGAAGCTGCAGGCCTACCAGCTGCAGGACGGCGGCCGAGACACCGTCGACGCCAACCTCGACCTCGGGCTGCCGGCCGACGCTCGCCACTACGGCGCGGCGACGCAGATCCTCAAGGACCTGGGCGTGACCGAGGTGCGGCTGCTGACCAACAACCCGACGAAGGTCAGCGACCTCGAGGACTACGGCA
This sequence comes from Nocardioides sp., assembly GCF_004803405.1. GTDB lineage: Bacteria > Actinomycetota > Actinomycetes > Propionibacteriales > Nocardioidaceae > Nocardioides > Nocardioides vastitatis. Next base: position 38,847 of record NZ_SSXI01000180.1, read on the forward strand.
TCAAGGTGACCGAGCGGGTCTCCCTGACTCCGCACCCCAACGACCACAACCTGGCCTACCTGCTCACCAAGCGGGACCGGATGGGCCACCACCTCCCGAACCTCGAAGGAGTGAACTGATGGCTGGGCACGGCGCTCCCGACATCGAGCCCGTCGACTGCCACGACCTGCGGGTTGCGGTCGTCGCCGCGAGCTGGCACATCCCGGTGATGGACGGGCTGATCGCCGGCGCCCAGCGGGCGTTCGCCGACCACAAGGTCGAGGCGCCGGTCATCGTCCGGGTGCCCGGCACGTTCGAGCTACCGGTGACGGCCGCGGCCCTCGCGCCGTCGTACGACGCCGTGATCGCGCTGGGTGTGGTCATCCGCGGCGGCACGCCGCACTTCGACTACGTCTGCAACGCCGCGACCGACGGACTCACCCGGGTGGCGCTCGACCACCAGGTGCCGATCGGGTTCGGCGTGCTCACCTGCGACGACGAGCAGCAGGCGCTGGACCGGGCGGGGCTGGAGGGCTCGAAGGAGGACAAGGGCTACGAGGCGGCGGCCGCGGCGTTGCAGACGGCAGCGACCCTCAAGCGCATCCGGCGCGGCTACGCCACCTGATCGGGTGAGACCGGCGCGGGTCCTGCCGTGGTCACGCCGTAGGCTGACCCCCCGTGAAGACGTTCGACGAGCTGTTCACCGAGCTCAGCGAGAAGGCGCGGACCCGTCCTGAGGGCTCCGGCACCGTCCGCGCGCTCGACGCCGGCGTCCATGCGATCGGCAAGAAGCTGATCGAGGAGGCCGCGGAGTCGTGGATGGCCGCGGAGCACGAAGGTCCCGAGGCCACGGCCCTGGAGATCAGCCAGCTGCTCTACCACGCCCAGGTCCTCATGATCGCGAGCGGACTCACGCTCGAGGACGTCTACGCCCACCTCTGAAAGACGCACCCATGCTGAAGATCGCCGTCCCCAACAAGGGGGCACTGTCCGAGGCCGCCTCGACGATCCTGCGCGAGGCCGGCTATGCGCAGCGCACGGACTCCAAGCAGCTCACCAAGCTCGACCCGGACAACGACGTCGAGTTCTTCTACCTGCGCCCCCGCGACATCGCGCTGTACGTCGGCGAGGGGACCCTCGATGCCGGCATCACCGGACGAGACCTGCTCCTCGACTCCGAGGCGACCGCGACGGAGTCGCTTCGGCTCGGCTTCGGTCGCTCCAAGTTCCGATTCGCGGCACGTCCCGGCACGGCCACCACCGTCGAGGACCTCGCCGGCAAGCGGATCGCGACGTCGTACGACGGCGTCGTGGCCCGGTACCTCGCCGACCGCGGCATCGAGGCCTCGGTGGTGCGCCTCGACGGCGCGGTGGAGACCAGCATTCAGCTCGGCGTCGCCGACGTGATCGCCGACGTCGTGGAGACCGGGAGCACCCTGCGCAGCGCCGGTCTCGAGGTCTTCGGCGAGGTGATCCTGGAGTCGGAGGGAGTAATGATCACCCGCAACGGCAGCGATCCCGCAGGGCTCGAGATCTTCACCCGCCGGCTGCAGGGCGTCCTGGTCGCCCGCACCTACGTGATGATGGACTACGACATCCGTGCCGAGAGGGTCGAGGAGGCCGTCGCGCTGACGCCCGGCATCGAGAGTCCCACCGTGAGCCCGCTTCATCGCGAGGGGTGGGTCGCCGTGCGCTCGATGGTCCCGCGGGCGCGGGCCCAGCGGGTGATGGACGAGCTCTACGACCTCGGTGCCCGAGGCATCCTCACCACGGATATCCATGCCTGCCGGCTCTGAGCTCCCCGAGCTGCCTCAGACCTACCGCCCGTTCGGCCCCCGGATGGCGGCCATGGTGTTCGGTGCCCTGCTGGTCGGAGCATTCGCGTGGCTCTGGATGACCTTCGACCAGCAGACCAAGGACTCGGTGGGCTTCCTGCAGAAGGCGACGGTGATCGGGTTCGTCCTGCTCGGGCTGGCTCTGCTCAACGCGCTCGCCCGGTCCCGGGTGGTCGCCACCGCCCAGGGCCTGACCGTGGTCAACGGCTATCGCACGCGGTCCTATGAATGGGCGGAGGTGATCGCGCTGCGGATGCCGGTCGGCGCGCCGTGGCCCTCGCTCGACATCAGCGACGGCACGACGGTGCCGGTGATGGGGATCCACGCCTCCGACGGCGCCCGGGCCAAGCACGCGGTCCTCGCTCTCAAGGCGCTGGTCGCGGCGCGCAGCGGCTGACCCGGTTCGAGCGGGACCCGGGCGGCTACAGGTCGCGGATGCCCCAGCTCGCCGTGAACGACTGTCCGGGGTCGAGCACCACCAGGTCCTCGCCGGACCGGAAGGCGTCGGGCGGAGCGGTCATCGGCTCGACCGCCAACGAGGCGCGCGGCGTGCCGGTGTCGTCGCCGGTGTAGACCTGCAGCCACCGGTGGTGCTCGTCGACCCAGAGCGCCACCGCGCCCCCGTGTCCGACCAGCGTCGTCGTCGCCACGCCCCGGCCGTCGCGCTCGAGGTCGGTGAACGCGTGGTTGAGGACGGCGGGTCCGATGTCGTGCGGCGTGCGGAAGTCCCACTCCGTCCCGCCGACGTCCTCGCGTCCGATCGGAAGCAGCCGCTGCTCGTCCGTCAGGAGCCGCGTGGCCGCAGGAAGGCCGAGCTCCCAGCGGTCGCAGGGACCGACCCCAGCGAGAAGGTAGGGATGTGCGCCCGAGGCGTAGGGCGCCTCGGCGGCGGCCAGGTTGGTCGCCGACTGGGTCACCCGGAGCCCGCTCGCGCCGACCTCGTAGGTGACGGTGAGGTCGAGTGCCCAGGGGTAACCGGTCTGCGCCGGCAGGAAGTACGACAGCTCGACGCGGTCGGCGCGCTGGGCCACCAGCGACCACGAGACCCAGCGGACCAGGCCGTGGGAGGCGTTGCCCCGCGAGGGCTCCGTGAGCGCCAGCTGGTGGGTCCTGCCGTCGCGCTGGTAGCGGCCGTCGCCGATCCGGTTTGGCCACGGCATCAGCAGCTGGCCACGCCCGCCGTCCGGCATCGCGTCCTCGGCGAAGCCGTGCAGGAGGGGCCGCCCCTGGTGGCTCAGCTCCCTCAGCGCACCGCCGCCCTGGGTGACGACGGCGCGGTAGCCTCCGGCCTCGATGACGTGTTGCTTCCCGCTGGGAGCGCTCACGTCCTCACCCTAGTCAGGAGGTTCGGACGATCAGGTCGGCCCGTCCGCGGGAGTCCTCGCGCTCGTGCAGCGCCGCCTCGTCGTCGAGCCAGGTCAGCCAGTGCCTGCGCATCTGCTCGCCGTCCCGGGCGAGCCCGCGAGCCAACCGGACGTCGCGGTCCGCCTCCACCCACACCAGGTACGTCACCAGCTCGTCGTACGACGCCGCGGCGGACCCCACGCCCTCGAGCACCAGCAACGGGCCCGGCGCGACCTCGCGCTCCTCGGCCCAACCGTCCGCGAGCCAGTCCCAGCGACGCCAGCGGCCCGGGCGGCCCTCGGCGAGCGGTCGGAGCAGTGCCTCGACGCTGCTGCCGAGGCCGGGCAGCCCGCGCCAGCCCTCCAGCATCTCGTCGGTGCCGATCACCACCGCCTCCGGGGCGAGCCGCGCCAGCTCGCGGGCGACGCTCGTCTTCCCGGCGCCGGCGAGACCGTCGATGCAGACCAGCCGGCCGTCGCCGAGGGTCGCGGGGCGCTCCAGGGTCTCGGCGAGCACCCGTCGTGCGATCGCGGCCGGACCGGCCACCGGGTCAGAAGGCGAGGCCATGGCCCCGGTAGGTCAGCGCCGTCTCCACCACGCGGTCACCTTCCACCAGGAGCACCTCGTTGCCGTGCTCGAAGGGCTCCCCGGACTTGGCATGCCGGAACCACACGAGGTCGCCGATCGCCAACGTCGCCGCGTTGCTGCCGGTGAGCGGCGTCTGCACCTCGCCCGCGCCCTCCAGTCCGGTGAGGCCGAGGCCCGCGGGCGCCCACGGCGTGGGGGCCCGGTCGCTGCCCGTCGGGCCGGACGCGATGAGGCCGCCTCCGTGCACCGTGGCGACCTGTGCCGAGGGCCTGCGCGTCACCGGCAGGCCGAAGAAGGCGGCCGGCACGGGGGTGAAGGACTCGTAGTGGTCGAACAGCGTCGGGGCCAGCAGTCCGGAGCCGGCCGTCACCTCGGTCACGACCGGGTCTGCCGCCGAGGACTCGATCGAGCCGGAGCCTCCTGCGTTCCAGAACTGCAGGCCCGCGAAGTCGCCGTACCCGCGCAGCCCGGCCAGCGCCTCCGCGATCGACGCGCGACGGACCTGGAGCTGGGCGACCGACATCTGCTTCAGCCGGCGAACCACCGCTGATCTCGCGCGCTGGTGCGGCACCGAGTCGGGCACGCCAGCGACCTGGCCCTCGTAGGTCATCGCGCCGACGAGCTGGAAGCCCTTGCGGTCGATCGCGGTGCGGGCGAGCTCGGTGACCGACCCGACGTCGTAGAGGGGCGAGCGCTTGGGGCCGACCTGCTGGCCGCCCCAGCGCAGCCCGGCGTCGATGTCGACCGCCACCCGGACCGGCACGGCGGTCGAGGCGCGGAGGCTGTCGACCAGGTCGAGGTGTGCGAGGTCGTCGACCATGATCGTGACCCTCGACGCGGCGCGGGGCGAGGCCACGAGAGCGGCGAGGGCGGCCCGGTCGACGGTCGGGTAGGCGACCACGATGTCGTCGGACACGTCGTGCTCCTCGAGCCACAGCGCCTCGGCGAGCGTGTAGGCCAGGACGCCGGCAAAGCCGTCGATCCCCAGCGCACGGCGGATCAGCGAGGGGACCCGGATCGACTTGGAGGCGACCCGGATCGGGACACCGTTGGCGCGGCGCGCCAGGTCCTCGGCGTTGGCGTCGAACGCGTCGAGGTCCACCGCGAAGATCGGCGTCGACTGCGGCTCCGGGTGCGATCGGACCGCGTCGTTCAGCCGCGCGGCAAGGCGGTTGCGCGCGATGGACGAGTGATGCACGCGAGCCATCGTTCCACGGGTGCCATGCTTGTCCGGTGAACGAACCGCCGCAGGAGCGACCTGATCAGCGCCGCCTCGAAGGTTCGGAGTACGTCGACGACGACGGCTCGGCGGACCCGGCGCTCGCGGCGGCGCTCCGGGCGTACGACGAGGGGTCGGCGATGTACCCCGCCGTGCTGGCGCAGCTCGCCGGATCCCGGCTGCTGGTGCCTGTGGTCGCCGTGCTGGGGGAGGTCGAGACCGGTGACGACGGTCTCGCCCGGGACAAGACCAGCGACATGGCGGCCGTGCTCCTCACCGGTGCCGACGGCCGCCTCGCGCTCCTCGCGTTCACCGACCAGGCGGCGCTCGCGGCGTGGAACCCCCAGGCGCGTCCGGTCCCGGTCGCGGCGCACCTGGCGGCGGCGACTGCGGTCCAGGAGGGCGCCGACGCCTTGGTCGTCGACGTCGCCGGTCCGCACACGTTCGTGGTCGCCGACGAGGACCTGGCGCGGATCGCGGCGGGGTGGCGCCCGGTGCACCTCGCGGACGACGGCTGGGCGTGGCTCGGCGCCGCGCCGGATGACTCGCCCGGCGATTAGCACGCGCGGGAACAGTCGGGATAGGATCAGGTGTTGACCGATCCGTCGGACCAGCCTGCCGCAGCGGGGGCCGGGCCGGCAGATCCCACAAGCGGGGACCGGCACCATCGTCTCCCACCCGCATCGGCCGCCAGGTCGTCGGGTCCGGTCCATGGAGAGCCAGACTCCTGACGTTGGATTCGTCGGGTGGGGGGCTCGTGACTGGCTTCCGCTTGGACAGCGGGAGCCGTTTCTCGTTTTGGGCCCGCGAGGCCGAGGCCACGCGGACAGAGCAAGGGGCGGGCTCCCGACCAGACGAATTTGGAGGACACATCAGCACCGAGCTGCGCATCAACGACCGGATCCGGGTACCCGAGGTCCGGCTCGTGGGACCCAACGGCGAGACCGTCGGCATCGTCCCCACCGACCAGGCCCTCAAGCTCGCGCAGGAGGCCGACCTGGACCTGGTGGAGATCGCGCCGATGGGGAAGCCCCCCGTCTGCAAGCTCATGGACTACGGGAAGTTCAAGTACGAGAACGCCCAGAAGGCCCGTGAAGCACGACGGAACCAGACCAACGTCGTCATCAAGGAGATGAAGCTCCGCCCGAAGATCGACGCGCACGACTACGAGACCAAGAAGGGTCACGTGGTGCGCTTCCTCAAGGCCGGCGACAAGGTCAAGATCACCATCATGTTCCGTGGTCGCGAGCAGCACCGCCCCGAGCTCGGCTTCCGGTTGCTGCAGAAGCTGGCGGAGGACGTCGAGGAGCTTGGCTTCGTCGAGTCCTCGCCGAAGCAGGACGGCCGCAACATGATCATGGTCCTCGGTCCGCACAAGAAGAAGGCCGAGGCCAAGGCCGAGGTCAAGGCAGCCAAGGAAGAGCGTCGCGCCGAGCGCGAGGCCGAGGCAGCCGAGGAGCGCGCCGCCCAGGCGGAGCGCACGTCGGTCAAGCCGGCGGCACAGAAGAAGGAGCGGGGTCGCTCCGAGAACCTCGACCCCGAGATCGAAGCCTGAGCACAGGAGAGAGAGCAGCAGATGCCGAAGAACAAGACGCACTCCGGTGCCAGCAAGCGGTTCAAGGTCACGGGCTCCGGCAAGATCCTCCGGGAGAAGGCCGGCAAGCGCCACAACCTCGAGAAGAAGGCCTCCAAGGTCACCCGTCGCCTGTCGGGCACGACCGAGGTCGCGAAGAACGACGTTCCCCGCGCGAAGAAGCTGCTGGGCCGCTGAGCCCCAGCGCTAGAAGGAGATAAGAGATGGCACGCGTCAAGCGCGCAGTCAACGCGGCGAAGAAGCGTCGTACCACCCTCGAGCGGGCCAGCGGGTACCGCGGCCAGCGCTCGCGTCTGTACCGCAAGGCCAAGGAGCAGGTCACCCACTCCCTGGTCTACTCGTACAACGACCGCAAGAAGAACAAGGGCAACTTCCGCCGCCTGTGGATCCAGCGGATCAACGCGGCCGCCCGCGCGGAGGGGATGACCTACAACCGCTTCATCCAGGGCCTGAACCTGGCTGGCGTCGAGGTCGACCGGAAGATCCTCGCCGACCTGGCCGTCAACGAGCCGGCCGCGTTCTCGGCCCTCGTCGCCACCGCCAAGGAGGCGCTGCCGGACGACGTCAACGCGCCCAAGGTCAGCGCCTGACGATGGACCCCCTGACCGCTGGCAACACCAGGGTCAAGGAAGCAAGGAAGCTCAGCCGCCGCTCGGTCCGTTCCGAGCGGCGGCTCTTCCTTGCCGACGGCCCGAAGGCCGTCGAGGGCGCCCTCGAGGCGCCCGACCGGGTCGTCGAGGTCTTCGCCACCCCCCGCGCCGCGGAGGAGTACGACGCCCTGCTGGCCGGGGTCGCGGTCACCCTGGTCGAAAAGCGCGCGATGGCCGGGCTCAGCGACAGTGTGACCCCGGCCGGGGTCGTCGCCGTCTGCCGCTTCATCGACCGCCCCCTGGACGCACTGATGCGCACCGACCATGCGGTCGCGCAGAGCCGGTCCGGAGACCACCGCCTGCTCGCCATCTGCGCAGACATCCGCGATCCGGGCAACGCCGGCACCGTCATCCGGTGCGCCGACGCGGCAGGCGCGGCCGGCGTCGTACTGGCGGGGGACTCGGTGGACGCCTACAACCCCAAGACCGTGCGGGCCTCGGTCGGCAGCCTGTTCCACCTCCCGTTCGCCGTGGAGCGCGACCCGGCCGCGGCGATCCGGGCGGCTCAGGCCGCCGGCTACCAGGTGCTGGCCGCGGACGGCAGGGGAGAGCTCGACCTGTTCGAGTCCGACGACGTCCTCACCCGTCCCACCGCGTGGCTGTTCGGCAACGAGGCGCACGGCCTCCCGGAGGGCCTCACCGGTCTGGCCGACGGGGTCGTGTCCATCCCGATCCTCGGCCGCGCCGAGTCGCTCAATCTCGCCACGGCGGCCGCGCTCTGTCTCTACGCCAGCGCGCGGGCCATGATGAGGGCGTGAGCACCCCGCAGCGTTCCTCACCTCTGCCGCGCATCGCTGTCCGAGGCCGTGGAGGGCCCGTATGACGGACGCGATCGACCTGCTGCCCGACGGCGTGGTGGTCGCGGACGGCGAGGCCCGGGTGACCGCGGTCAACGCGGTCGCCGCTCGGATGCTCGACGTCGACCCGGTCGAGGCGCTCGGCAAGCGCCTCGGCGACGTGCTCGCCCTCTCAGACCACGACGGGGAGGCGTGGACCGTGGCGAACGACCCCTACGTCGGACTCCGGACCCGGACGGCGGTCCCCGAGCAGACCTGGCTCCTGCCGGACGGCACCGAGGTGCTGGTCACCGCCCGGCTGCACCGCGGCGAGCGCGTGGGACCGGTCGAGACCGTGGCGATCTCGCTGCGCTCCGGTCGCGGCAGGGCACGCCTCGACCGCGACCGCTCCGACCTGGTGGCGACCCTGGCCCACGAGCTCCGGTCGCCGCTGACCGGCGTGAAGGGCTTCGTGCACGCGCTGCTGAACCGCTGGGACAAGCTCACCGACGAGCAGAAGAAGCTGATGCTCACCACCGCCGGTGCCGACGCGGACCGGCTGAGCCGGCTGATCACCGAGCTCCTCGACGTGGCCCGCATCGACACCGGGCGCCTCCAGCTCCACAAGCGCCCCACCGACGTCGGGCTGAGGGCCACCCGGGTGGTGGAGTCGTTGACCGTGGTCAGCTCCACCCCGGTGCTGCTCGAGATCGACGAGGACCTCCCGAAGGTCGACGCGGATCCGGACAAGCTGATCCAGGTGCTGATCAACGTCGTCGAGAACGCGATGCGCCACGGCGACGGCGAGGTGCGGGTCCGGGTCGGGATCTGGGCCGACGACCCGTCGTACGTGGCAGTCACGGTGACCGACGAGGGGGAGGGCATCCCGGCCGAGCTGCGCAAGCGGATCTTCACCAAGTTCTGGACCGCGGGGAGCGCGGGCGGCTCCGGCCTCGGGCTCTACATCGTCAACGGGCTGGTCAAGGCGCACGGAGGGACGGTCATGGTCGACGACCGGCCCGGAGGAGGCGCCCGCATCGTCACCACCTGGCCCGTGCACGGACCCGGCACCGACTCGACAGGCTGACCGGTTCGTCGGTCGGGGCGGTCGGTTCCTAGACTGAGCCCGATGTCCGGCCCCAACACCGACTACGACCCCGTGGAGGTCGCCGCCGTGAGCCCTGCAGAGGTCGAGGCGGCGCGCGACGCTGCCCTGGCCGCGATCGCCGCTGCCGCCGACCTGGAGCAGCTCAAGGCGGTCCGAACCCAGCACGCCGGCGACCGCTCGCCCCTCGCCCTCGCCAACCGCGAGATCGGCGCGCTCCCGCCCCAGGCTCGCAAGGAGGCCGGTCAGCGCGTGGGCCAGGCCCGCGGCGCCGTCAGCCAGGCTCTCGCGAAGCGCCAGGCCGAGCTCGAGGCCGAGCACGAGGCGCGGATCCTCGTCGAGGAGTCCGTCGACGTCACGCTGCCGACCGACCGCGACCCGGTCGGCGCCCGGCACCCGCTCACCACCGGTGCCGAGCTGATCGCCGACATCTTCGTCGCGATGGGCTGGGAGGTCGCCGAGGGCCCGGTCATCGAGGCCGAGTGGCTGAACTTCGATGCCCTCAACCTGGGCCCGGACCACCCGGCGCGCACCATGCAGGACACCTTCTGGACCGAGCCGGCCGACAACCACATCGTGCTGCGCACCCACACCAGCCCCGTGCAGGCGCGCACCATGCTGACGCGCACGCCCCCGATCTACGTCGTCTGCCCCGGTCGGGTCTTCCGCACCGACGAGTACGACGCGACCCACTCGCCGATGTTCCACCAGGTCGAGGGCCTCGCCATCGACGAGGGCATCTCGATGGCCCATCTCAAGGGCACCCTGGACCACTTCGCGACCAGCATGTTCGGCGAGGGCATCACGACCCGGTTCCGGCCGTCGTTCTTCCCGTTCACCGAGCCCTCGGCCGAGGTCGACCTGATCTGCTTCGTGTGCCGCGGCTCCGGCCTCGACGACGACCGGTCCGGTGCGTGCCGGACCTGCCGCGGCGAGGGTTGGATCGAGTGGGGTGGCTGCGGCATCGTCAACCCGCGGGTGCTGCAGGCCTGCGGCGTGGACTCGTCGCGCTACTCCGGATTCGCGTTCGGGATGGGCATCGACCGCACCTTGATGTTCCGGCACGGACTCGAGGACCTGCGTGCCCTGTTCGAGGGCGACGTCCGGTTCACCACCGCTTTCGGCTCCGAACTCTAGAAAGGGAGCTGCAACGACATGAAGGCCCCCGTCTCCTGGATCAGGGAGTACGTCGACCTGCCCGCCGAGGTCTCGACCGAGGCGCTCACCGACCGGCTGACCGCGCTCGGGCTCAAGCTCGAGGGCATCGTCGCCGCCGGAGCCGAGATCCAGGGCCCGCTGGTGGTCGGCCGGGTGCTGACCAAGGAGCCCGAGCCGCAGAAGAACGGCAAGGTCATCAACTGGTGCACCGTCGACGTCGGCGCCGCCAACGGGACGGGTGAGCCGCAGGGCATCGTGTGCGGCGCCCACAACTTCGAGCCCGGTGACCTCGTGGTCGTCGTACTCCCCGGCGGTGTGCTGCCCGGCGGCTTCGAGATCTCCGCGCGCAAGACCTACGGCCATGTCTCCGCCGGCATGATCTGTTCCGCCCCGGAGCTGGGCCTCACCGGGGACGGGGCCGGCATCATCGTGCTGCCGCCCGACGCCGGCCGCCCGGGGGACGACGCCTTCGACCTGCTCGGCCTGGGCGAGGAGGTCGTCGAGTTCGAGATCAACCCCGACCGCGCCTACGCGCTGTCCCTGCGCGGCATCGCCCGTGAGGCTGCCCTTGGTTTCGACGTCCCGTTCCGGGACCCGGCCGACCGCCCGCTGCCCGACGTCGACGGGAAGGCATGGGAGGTCAACGTCGACGACCCGGTCGGCTGCCCGGTCTTCGCCGCCCGCCTGGTGAGCGGGTTCGACCCCACCCGTCCCACCCCCGAGTTCATGAAGCACCGCGTCGAGCAGGCCGGCATGCGGTCGATCTCGCTGGCCGTCGACATCACCAACTACGTGATGCTCGAGCTCGGCCAACCGATCCACGGCTACGACGCCGACAGGGTCGCCGGCGCGCTCGGCGTCCGCCGCGCGCACGATGGCGAGCGGCTCGCGACCCTCGACGACACCGTCCGTGAGCTGTCCACCGAGGACCTCGTGATCACCGACGACTCCGGGCCGATCGGCCTCGCCGGCGTGATGGGCGGGGCCACGACGGAGATGTCGGCGACCACCACCAGGATCCTGATCGAGGCCGCCCACTGGGACGCCGTGTCCATGTTCCGCACCGGCAAGCGCCACCGGCTGATCTCCGAGGCCGGCAAGCGCAACGAGCGCGGCGTGGACCCCCTGCTCCCGGGCGTCGCGGCCGATCGCGTCGTCGAGCTCCTGGTCCAGCACGGCGGGGCGATCGCAGAGCCGGGCTTCACCCTCGTCGGCTCCGCTCCGGAGCGCCCGACGATCACCATCGCCACCGAGCTGCCCGCTCGCCTGAGTGGCATCGCCATCTCGGCGATGACCACCGTCGAGCAGCTCCGCGCGATCGGCGCGTCGGTGACCGAGCACGAGCAGGGCTCGATCGACGTCGTCCCACCGACCTGGCGGCCCGACATCAACGCGCCCTACGACCTCGTCGAGGAGGTCGTCCGGATCGTCGGCTACGACCAGGTGCCGAGCGTTCTCCCGCGCCGCGCCACGGGCCGTGGGCTGACCCGCACCCAGCGCCTCCGGCGGCGCATCGGCCGGGTCCTGTCCGGAGCCGGCTGCGTGGAGGTGATCAGCTTCCCGTTCGTCGGCGAGGCGACCTTCGACCGGCTCGGCCTGCCCGCCGACGACCCGCTGCGCAAGACGATCGGCCTCGCGAACCCGCTCTCCACCGAGGAGCCGGCCTACACCACCACCCTGCTGCCGGGCCTGCTCGAGGCCGCGGGTCGCAACGTCGGCCGCGGTGCTCCGGGGGTCGCGCTGTTCGAGACCGGCACCGTGGCGTTCCCGTCCGACAACGGGCCGGCACCGATCTACGGCGTGCACACCCGCCCGAGCGACGCCGAGCTGGAGAAGCTGGTCGAGGCTCTGCCGGTGCAGCCGCAGCACCTCGGTGTGGTCCTCGCCGGCGAACGGACCCGTGCCGGTTGGTGGGGACCCGGCACGACTGCCGGGTGGAGCGACGCGCTCGCCGTCGTACGCCGCCTGGCCGACGACCTCGGCGTGACCGTCGACGTCGCGGCGGCGGCCCGGATGCCCTGGCACCCCGGACGCTGTGCCGTGATCACCATCGAGGATGTCGAGATCGGGCACGCCGGCGAGCTGCACCCCAACGTGTGCAAGGCGTTCGGACTGCCGGCCCGCAGCGCAGCGGCCGAGATCGACCTCGACGCCCTGATGGCCGCCGCGGTCGACGTGCCCCCGGGGCCGGTGTTCTCGACCATGCCCGTCGCCAAGGAGGACGTCGCCCTCGTCGTCGACGCCGGGGTACCGGTCACCGCGGTGGAGGCAGCTCTCCGCGAGGGCGCCGGCGACCTGCTGGAGTCGGTCCGGCTGTTCGACGTCTACACGGGCGAGCAGATCGGCAGCGGGAAGAAGTCGCTGGCCTTCGCGCTGCGGTTCCGCGCCCTGGACCGGACGCTCACCGAGGCCGAGGCGGGCGCCGCCCGGGACGCGGCCGTCGCGGTCGCCGCCGAGCGAGTGGGCGCCGTCCAACGTTGACCGGCGCGCTCGGTCAGCCCCCAGTTCGCAGGAACATGCAGACATCTGTATATTCATGCACATGAGCAAGGTACGGGTCGCTGTCGCCGGAGCCAGCGGATACGCCGGCGGTGAGGTGCTGCGCCTGCTCCTCGGGCACCCGACCGTCGAGATCGGCGCGCTGACGGCGGGCAGCAACGCGGGGGAGACGCTGGGCTCGCTCCAGCCGCATCTCCTGCCGTTGGCCGACCGGGTGCTCGAGCCGACGACCGTCGAGGTCCTCGCCGGCCACGACGTCGTCTTCCTCGGCCTGCCGCACGGCCAGTCCGGCGCGCTGGCGGAGGAGCTCGCGGCCCGCGACGACGCCGTGGTGGTCATCGACTGCGGTGCCGATTTCCGGCTCGAGGACGCGGGGGAGTGGGCGCGCTTCTACGGCAGTCCGCACGCCGGGACCTGGCCGTACGGCCTGCCCGAGCTTCCCGGCCACCGCGAGGCGCTCCGCGGCGCGCGCCGGGTCGCGGTGCCGGGCTGCTATCCGACGATCTCCTCCCTGACGATGGCGCCCGCGGTGGCCGCGGGCATCGTGGTCCCCGACGTCGTCGTCGTAGCCGCGTCCGGCACGAGTGGCGCGGGCAAGGCCGCCAAGCCGCACCTGCTCGGCAGCGAGGTGATGGGCAACACCAGCGCGTACGGCGTGGGCGGCGTCCACCGCCACACCCCCGAGATCACCCAGAACCTCGGCCGGCTCACCAGCGAGACCGTGCGGGTCAGCTTCACGCCGCTGCTGGTGCCGATGTCGCGGGGCATCCTCGCCACGTGCTCGGCGCCGCTCGCGGGGCCGGCCGGCTCGATCACGGCCGAGGACGCCCACGCCGCCTACGAGAAGGCGTACGCCGACGAGCCGTTCGTGCACGTCCTGCCGGTCGGTCGGTGGCCGCAGACCCAGGCGGTGCTCGGCTCGAACGCCGTCCACCTCCAGGTCACGATCGACGAGACTGCCGGCCGGCTCGTCGCCGTGGGCGCGATCGACAATCTCGCGAAGGGCACCGCCGGCGCCGCCGTGCAGTGCATGAACCTCGCCCTCGGCCTCGACGAGACCGCTGGCCTGACGACGGTGGGACTCGCGCCATGAGCGACCAGACCTTCAGCCTCTTCCGCTTCCCCGAGACCCTCGCCGTCGTGCGCCTGGCTCCCGGTGCCGAGATCCCCGACTGGGCCGAGTCGTCCTCGATCTTCTCGATCACCGCGACCGCGGAGGAGACGTCGCTGGTGTGCGCCGGCCGGAGCGTCCCGAAGAAGGCACGCCACGAGAAGCCCTTCACGGCGTTCTCGGTGGACGGCCCGCTCGACTTCGGCATGACCGGCGTGCTGGTCGCGGTGCTGACCCCGCTGGCCGAGGAGGCCATCAGCGTGTTCACGATCTCCACCTTCGACACCGACTGGATCCTGGTGCGGACCGCGGACGCCGACCGGGCCGAGGAGGCGTGGCGACGATCGGGGCACACCGTCGCCCCCGCCGTTCCCGCCTGACCGGACCCATCTTCGAAGGAACCACCCCCATGAGCGTCACCCACCCCGCCGGTTTCGTCGCCGCCGGCGCCGCCATCGGCCTGAAGAGCAACGGCAACCCGGATCTCGCCCTCGTGGTCAACGAGGGCCCGCGGTTCGACTCGGCCTCCGTCTTCACGGCCAACCGCTGCAAGGCCAACCCCGTTCTCTGGAGCGAGCAGGTCGTCAAGGACGGCACCGTTCGCGCCGTCGTCCTCAACTCCGGCGGAGCGAACTGCTACACCGGTCCCGACGGGTTCGTCACCACCCACCGGGTCGCCGAGGAGGTCGGATCGGTCCTCGGGTTCGGGGCGGTCGACGTCGTGGTGTGCTCGACGGGGCTGATCGGCCTCGCCAACGACCGCCAGCGGCTGATCGACGGTGTGCACACCGTGCACGGCCTGCTGTCGGCCGACGGCGGCAACGCCGCGGCCGAGGCGATCATGACCACCGACTCGGTGAGCAAGCAGGTCGTCGTCGAGCGTGACGGCTGGTCGATCGGCGGGATGGCGAAGGGCGCCGGCATGCTGGCGCCGGCGCTCGCCACGATGCTGGTCGTGCTCACCACCGACGCGGTGGTGCCCGCGGAGGATCTCGACAAGGCGCTCCGCTCGGCGACCCGGGTCAGCTTCGACCGGCTCGACTCGGACGGCTGCATGTCGACCAACGACACGGTCACGGTGATGGCCAGTGGCGCCTCCGGCGTCCAGCCCGCGCTCGCCGACTTCACCACGGCGCTCGTCGAGGCGTGCACGTCGCTGGCGATGCAGCTGCTCGCCGACGCCGAGGGCGCCGACCACGAGATCGCGATCACCACACTCAACGCCGCCAGCGAGGAAGACGCCATGGAGGTCGGTCGCAGCGTCGCGCGCAGCAACCTGTTCAAGGCCGCCGTCTTCGGCAAGGACCCCAACTGGGGCCGGGTCCTGGCGTCGATCGGCACCACGAAGGCAGCCTTCGACCCGGCCGACCTCGACGTGGCGATGAACGACGTCTGGGTCTGCCGCAACAGCGGACCCGGCGAGGACCCGGGTCTGGTGGACCTCTCGCCGCGGCAGGTCACGGTGACCATCGACCTCAAGGCCGGTGACGCCCGGGCGACGGTGTGGACCAACGACCTCACCCACGCCTACGTGCACGAGAACAGCGCCTACAGCTCATGACTCAGGACGAGGGCCGGGAGCAGACGACGATGATCAAGACCGAGTCCCACGAGCCGGGGAAGCCCGACCCGGGCAAGGCAGCCACCCTCGCGGCGGCGCTCCCGTGGCTGAAGGCCTACCACGGCAAGGTCGTCGTGGTGAAGTACGGCGGCAACGCCATGACCGACGACACGCTCAAGCGCGCCTTCGCCGAGGACATCGCGTTCCTGCGGTTCGCCGGCTTCCGGCCCGTCGTCGTGCACGGCGGCGGCCCCCAGATCTCCTTGATGCTCGACCGGCTCGGCATCGAGTCGGAGTTCCGCGGCGGTCTGCGGGTCACCACGCCGGAGGCGATGGACGTCGTCCGGATGGTGCTCGTCGGCCAGGTCCAGCGCGAGCTGGTGGGCCTGATCAACGAGCACGGGCCGCTGGCGGTCGGGCTGTCCGGCGAGGACGCCGGGCTGTTCACCGCCGAGCAGACGGGCACCGTCGTCGACGGCGAGAAGGTCGACCTCGGCCTCGTCGGCGAGGTCGCGCAGGTGCGGCCCGAGGCCGTGCTCGACCTGATCGAGGCGGGCCGGATCCCGGTGGTCTCCAGCGTCGCGCCCGACGTCGACGGCCAGGTGCACAACGTCAACGCCGACTCCGCGGCCGCCGCGCTCGCTGGTGCGCTCGGCGCCGAGAAGCTGCTGATCCTCACCGACGTCGAGGGCCTCTACCTCGACTGGCCAGACCCGGAGGAGGTGATCGGCGAGATCAGCCCCGAGGCGCTGGAGGAGATCCTCCCGACCCTGGCGAGCGGCATGATCCCGAAGATGAACGCCTGCCTGCAGGCGGTGCGGAGCGGCGTCAAGCGGGCCACCGTCGTGGACGGCCGGCAGGTGCACGCCGTACTCCTCGAGCTGTTCACCGACGAGGGCGTCGGGACCCAGGTGCTGCCCGGTGTCACCACCAAGACGCGGAAGGCCAGGGAGGTACAGCAGTGACCGTCACCAGTGAGTGGACCGAGCGGTACGCCGGCGCGCTGATGAACGCCTTCGGCACCCCGAAGCTCGTGCTGGCCCGCGGCGCGGGCGCGCACGTCTGGGACGCCGACGGCAGGGAGTACGTCGACCTGCTCGGCGGCATCGCGGTCAACGCCCTCGGCCACGCGCACCCCCGGCTGGTCGCCGCGGTCACCGATCAGCTGCAGACCCTCGGCCACATCTCGAACTTCTTCGCCAGCGCGCCGCAGATCACGCTGGCCGAGCGGCTCGGTGCACTGCTCGGGGCGGACTCCCGCGTGTTCTTCACCAACTCCGGTGCCGAGGCCAACGAGGCGGCGTTCAAGCTCACCCGGCGCACCGGGCGCACGAAGATCGTCGCCACGACCGGCTCCTTCCACGGCCGCACGATGGGCGCGCTCGCGCTGACGTCGAAGGCGGCGTACCGCGAGCCCTTCGAGCCCCTGCCCGGCGACGTCGTCTTCGTCGAGTACGGCGACGTGGCGGCGCTCGAGGCGGCCGTCGACACGGAGACGGCGGCGATCCTGCTCGAGCCGATCCAGGGTGAGGCAGGCGTCATCGTGCCTCCGCGCGACTACCTGCCCGCCGCGCAGCGGATCGCCCACGAGCACGGCGCTCTCCTGTGGCTGGACGAGGTGCAGACCGGCGTCGGCCGGACCGGCGCGTGGTTCGCGCATCAGCACCCCGACCTCGTGAGCGGGCAGATCGCGCCCGACATCGTCACGCTGGCCAAGGGGCTCGCCGGAGGAATCCCGATCGGCGCCTGCATCGCCACGCACGGCGCCGGCAAGCTCTTCGACCCCGGCAACCACGGCACCACCTTCGGCGGCAACCCGGTGGCCGCCGCGGCGGCCCTCGCCGTGCTCGACGTGATCGAGGACGACGGCCTGCTCGACCACGCCACCGCCATGGGCGAGCGACTGCGGCGCGGTCTCGGTGTCGATCCCCGGGTCCTGGAGACCCGCGGGTCCGGGCTGCTGGTGGGCCTCACGCTGTCGGAGCAGAAGACGGCCGACGTGGTGACCGCCGCGCAGGACGCCGGCTTCCTGATCAACGGCGCCACCGCCGAGCGGATCCGGCTCGCACCGCCGTTGGTCCTCACCGAGGCCGACGTGGACGCCTTCGTCGCGGCGTGGCCACTCATCCTCGACCAGGCCGGTCTCGAGCGGGCCGGTCTCGACGGGGCCGGTACGGAAGGAGTGGCGCCGTGACGAGGTCCTTCCTGCGCGACGACGACCTGACCGCCGAAGAGCAGTCCGAGGTGCTCGCCCTGGCCGCGGAGCTGAAGGCGCACCCGTTCGACCGGAAGCCCCTGGCCGGACCGCGCACGGTGGCGATGATCTTCGACAAGCCGACGCTGCGCACCCAGTCGTCCTTCGCCGCCGGGATCGCCGAGCTGGGCGGGCACCCGATGCTGGTCGACGGAGCGCTCGCCGGCATCGGCACCCGCGAGCCGGTCGCCGACGTGGCACGGGTGCTGGGTCGGCAGGCGTCCATGGTGGTGTGGCGGACCTTCGCGCAGGCGAACCTCGACGAGATGGCCGCCATGTCCGGAGTGCCGGTCGTCAACGCCCTCACCGACGACTTCCATCCCTGCCAGCTCCTCGCCGACCTGCTCACCGTCCAGGAGCACAAGGGCGCGCTGGCCGGGCTCACCGTCGCGTTCCTCGGTGACGGCGCGTGCAACATGGGCAACTCGTGGCTGCTCGCCGGAGCCCTCGCCGGGATGCACGTCCGGATCAGCGGCCCGGAGGGCTATGTGCCCGACGAGGCGATGTTCGTGCGCGCCAACGAGATCGGTGCCGCCACCGGGGGCTCCGCCACGTCCGAGCCCGACCCCGTCGCCGCCGTCGACGGTGTGGACGTCGTGGTCACCGACACCTGGGTGTCGATGGGCAAGGAGCAGGAGGCGGAGGCCCGCCGCGCGGTCTTCGGGTCCTGGGCGGTGACCCCGGACCTCGTCGCCAAGGCGAAGCCGGACGCCATCGTGATGCACTGCCTGCCCGCCTACCGCGGCACCGAGATCGCCGCCGAGGTGCTCGACGGCCCTCAGAGCGTCGTCTGGGACGAGGCGGAGAACCGCCGCCACGCCCAGAAGGCGATCCTGATGTGGCTGCACGAGAAGGCGCAGCGATGAGCGAGCACGCGTTGACCCCACTGACCAAGAGCGCCCGCCAGGCGCTCATCATCGAGCTGCTCGAGGGCCGAGAGGTGCGCTCCCAGCAGGAGCTCGCCGACCTGTTGGCCCTCCGCGGCCTGCACGTCACCCAGGCCACGCTGAGCCGCGACCTGGTCGAGCTCGACGCCGTCAAGGTCCGTGGCCCCAGCGGAGTCCTCGTGTACGCCGTACCTGCCGAGGGCGGCAACCGCACGCCGGTCGCGGGCGAGAGCGCCGCGGCACAGCACCGTCTCTCCAAGCTCTGCGCGGAGCTGCTCGTCAGTGCCGAGGGGAGCGCCAACCTGGTCATCCTGCGCACCCCGCCCGGGGCCGCGCAGTTCCTCGCCAGCGCCATCGACAAGGTCGACCTCGGCCCCGACAGCCCGGTCCTCGGCACGATCGCCGGCGACGACACCGTGCTCGTCATCGGGCGCGAGCCCGCCGGGGGAGACGCCCTGGCCCACAAGTTCACCGCGCTCGCAGAGCGGGCGGACCCCGAAAGGAACGACAGTTGAGCAAGGTCCTGACCTCCCTCCCGAAGGGGGAGCGCGTCGGCATCGCCTTCTCCGGCGGACTCGACACCTCCGTCGCCGTCGCCTGGATGCGCGACAAGGGGGCGGTGCCGTGCACGTACACCGCCGACATCGGGCAGTACGACGAGCCTGACATCTCCGGCGTGCCCCAGCGTGCCCTGCAGTACGGCGCCGAGATCGCGCGCGCGGTGGACTGCCGACGCGAGCTGGTGGAGGAGGGTCTCGCGGCGATGGCCTGCGGCGCGTTCCACATCCGATCGGGCGGTCGGGTGTACTTCAACACCACGCCGCTGGGCCGGGCGGTGACCGGCACCAAGCTGGTCCGTGCCATGCACGAGGACGGCGTCGACATCTGGGGCGACGGCTCGACCTTCAAGGGCAACGACATCGAGCGGTTCTACCGGTACGGGCTGTTGGCCAACCCGGCCCTGCGCATCTACAAGCCGTGGCTGGACGCGGAGTTCGTGAGCGAGCTCGGCGGTCGCGCGGAGATGAGCCAGTGGCTCGTCGAGCACGGCCTGCCCTACCGCGACAGCCAGGAGAAGGCGTACTCCACCGACGCCAACATCTGGGGCGCCACGCACGAGGCGAAGACTCTCGAGCACCTCGACGTCTCCCTCGAGACCGTCGAGCCGATCATGGGCGTGAAGTTCTGGGACCCCTCGGTCGCGATCGAGGAGGAGGAGGTCACCGTCCGGTTCGAGGCGGGGCGGCCGGTCGGCATCAACGGCACGACGTACGACGACGCGGTCGCGCTGGTGATGGAGGCCAACGCGATCGGCGGGCGCCACGGCCTCGGCATGTCCGACCAGATCGAGAACCGGATCATCGAGGCCAAGTCGCGAGGCATCTACGAGGCTCCCGGCATGGCGCTGCTGTGGATCGGCTACGAGCGGCTGCTCAACGCGATCCACAACGAGGACACCGTCGCGATCTACCACTCCGAGGGTCGCCGCCTGGGCCGGCTGCTGTACGAGGGTCGGTGGCTGGACCCGCAGGCGCTGATGCTGCGCGAGTCGATCCAGCGCTGGATCGCCTCGCTCGTCACCGGCGAGGTCACGCTGCGACTGCGTCGCGGCGAGGACTACACGATCCTCGCGACCGAGGGCCCGGCCTTCTCCTACCACCCGGAGAAGCTGTCGATGGAGCGCACCGAGAACGCCGTGTTCGGCCCGATGGATCGGATCGGCCAGCTCACCATGCGCAACCTGGACATCGCCGACTCCCGCGCGAAGCTCGAGCTCTACGCAGCCCAGCCGATCGACCAGGGCCAGGTCCTCGTCGAGCACGGCACGCTGTACGGCGAGCTCGAGGCCGGAGGCGCCGACCAGATCACGGAGAACCCCGAGCTCACGGGCGAGGAGGAGGCTCTGCTGGAGGATGCCGCCATGGAGTTCGGTACCGACTGATGCACCACGAACCGACGCGGCGCACCGTGGCCCGGGTACTCCCCGTCAACCAGGAGGGCCGGGTGCTGCTGCTCCTCGGCTGCGATCCGGCGCTGCCCGAGGTCCGCTACTGGTTCACGGTCGGCGGCGCGGCCGATCCCGGCGAGTCGCTGGCGCAGGCCGGTGCGCGCGAGCTGCGCGAGGAGACCGGGATCGTGGTGGACCCGACGGACCTGGGGGAGCCGTTCGGCACCTACGAGGTGGCCTTCTCGTGGGATGGCCGGGACTACGTCAACGAGTCCACGCTGTTCGCGGTGGCGCTCGAGGAGACGCCGGTGAGCTTCGAAGGACTGGACCTGCTGGAGTCCCAGTCGATCTTCGACGCCCGCTGGTGGACGCCCGAGGAGCTGGAGGACGACGGGCACGCCGTCGATCCGCGCCTCGTCGAGCACATGAGGGCGGCGGTCGCGCACGTCCGAGGAGGAGCAGCATGACCGGCACCGACGGCGGCACCAACACCGGCAAGCTCTGGGGCGGCCGCTTCGCGGGTGGTCCCTCACCCGAGCTCGACGCGCTGTCCAGGTCCACGCACTTCGACTGGCGCCTCGGGCTCTACGACATCGCCGGCTCCCACGCGCATGCCCGGGCCCTCGCCGCGGCCGGCCTGCTGACCGCGGAGGAGGAGGCGACGCTGCACGCCGGCCTCGACTCGCTGGCGTCGCGCTTCACCGACGGCACCCTGCAGCCGGACCCGTCCGACGAGGACGTGCACGGCGCGCTCGAGCGGATGCTGATCGAGGAGGTCGGACCCGACGTCGGGGGCCGGCTCCGGGCGGGCCGCTCGCGCAACGACCAGATCGCCACCCTCTTCCGCTGCTACCTGCTCGACCACTCGGTGACGGTGACCGGGCTCGTGCTCGACCTGGTCGAGGCGCTCGCCGACCAGGCCGACCAGCACCTCGGGGACCCGGACACCGGAGGCGGTGCGGCGATCATGCCGGGGCGGACCCACCTCCAGCACGCACAGCCGGTGCTGCTCTCGCACCACCTGATGGCTCACGCGTGGGCGCTGCTCCGCGACGTCGACCGCCTTGCGGACTGGCGCCGGCGGGTGGCCGGCGACTCGCCGTACGGGTCGGGGGCGCTGGCCGGGCAGAGCCTCGGCCTGGACCCGGAGCTGGTGGCCCGCGAGCTCGGGTTCACCGGCTCCACCGCGAACTCCATCGACGGCACCGCGTCACGCGACTTCGTCGCGGAGTTCGCCTTCGTGGCCGCGCAGACCGGCGTCGACATCAGCCGGATCGCCGAGGAGATCATCCTCTGGGCCACCCGGGAGTTCGGGTTCGTCACGCTCCACGACTCGTGGTCGACCGGGTCGAGCATCATGCCGCAGAAGAAGAACCCCGACATCTCCGAGCTCGCCCGCGGCAAGGCCGGCCGGCTGGTGGGCAACCTGACCGGGCTGCTCACGACACTCAAGGCCCTCCCGTTGGCCTACAACCGTGATCTCCAGGAGGACAAGGAGCCGGTCTTCGACTCGGTCGACACCCTCGAGGTGCTGCTCCCGGCGTTCACCGGACAGGTGGCGACCCTGGTCTTCGACACCGCGCGGATGGCGGAGCTGGCACCCCAGGGCTTCTCGCTGGCCACGGACATCGCCGAGTGGCTGGTCAGGCAGGGCGTCCCGTTCCGGGTGGCGCACGAGCTCGCCGGCGGCTGCGTCCGTCGTTGCGAGGAGCTCGGCATCGAGCTCGACGAGCTCACCGACGACCAGTTCGCGGAGATCTCGCCGCACCTGACCCCGGAGGTGCGCGACGTGCTGACCGTCGAGGGCTCCGTCGCCTCGCGCGACGGCCGCGGAGGTACGGCGCCCGCGCGGGTCCGCGAGCAGCTGGCCGAGCTGCGCGGGCTGGTGGC
>NZ_SSXI01000060.1 GCF_004803405.1 Nocardioides sp.
CGCCAGGAGCGGATCGAGGATCGACCGGGTCGCCGGGTCCGCCCGGACGGCGATCGCTGTCGCGTCGCGGGCTGCCCGGCGTCGTACGGCATCGGGGCCGAACTGGGCGCGGAGGGCGACCATCGAGGGATCGGCCCCATGCTCGGTCGACGGGACGGGGACGACCAGCCCGGCGTCGTACAGCGTGGTGAGGGCGGCCGCAGCCGGTGGAGGGAGCTGGTCGGGCTCGGCGGGTACGCCGCCAGGGCGACCGAGTGCTCGCAGCAGTCGCGTGACGGACGGGTCGTCGGGTACGCGAGCCGTTGGCTCGTCGAGGCCGACCTGGAGGATCCCGGGAGAGCGGGCCATGACGGGAGCGCCGGGGCGCAGGGTCAGGTGGTGGCTCCCGAGGGACGACATGTCCAGCAGGGTGGCACCTTCGGGGCCCGGCCGCCGAGGTCATCCACAGGGTCTCCAGCCTCGCTGGCCTCCCGCCCGGTCGACTGGCGCAACGCAGCAGCGGGCGGCACCACCCGGAGGTGGTGCCGCCCGCGACGTCGGACAGAGGGCCTGTGGATCAGGCCTTGCCGAGGATCCGGTTGAGGTTCGTGCTGCACACGGGGCAGACGGCCTTCGCCATCCGGGTCCCCTTCTCGTTGACCTTGACTTCGCCTTCGGCCTCACGCTTGGCCTTGCACTTGACGCAGTAGAACTCGCCGCTCCAGGTCTCCGCCATGACGGCCTCCTTGCTCATGTTGTTCGTTCGGTCGTCGCGACGGGGACACAGGTGGAAACCCGCCGGGGCCCGGAGCGAACTCCGGACCTCCCTGACCCTACGGCACGCGGGGCCCGAGGCGCAGTACCGTGCCCCGCATGTCTGAGTCGGACCGGAATTCGTCCTCGCGCTCCCACAAGCTCGTGTTGACCCACCTGCGGCTGGAGCGGCCGTCCCCGGGGGTCGCCCTGCTGGTGCTGCACCAGCCCGAGACGCGCAACGCGATGAGCGAGGAGATGACCCGGTCCTGGGTCGCCGCGATCGACCACCTCGCTGCCGACCCGAGCGTACGAGTCGTCGTGGTGACGGGGGAGGGCGACGGGTTCAGCTCGGGCGGGAACCTGTCGTGGCTGGTCTCGGAGCCCGATGCCACCGTCGACCAGCTGCGGTCGAGGATGCTGCCGTTCTACCGAGCCTGGCTTTCGATCCGACGTCTGGAAGTGCCGACGATCGCGGCCATCAATGGTCCGGCGATCGGCGCCGGCCTGTGCCTGGCGCTCGCATGCGACATCCGCTACGCCGCGCGAGGGGCGAGGATGGGTGTCCCCTTCACCAAGCTGGGAATCCACCCCGGCATGGCAGGGACCTACCTGCTGCCCGACGTGGTCGGCGCGGCGGCCGCGCGTGACCTCTTCCTCACCGGCCGTCTGCTCGACGCCGACGAGGCGCTGGGCTTGGGCCTGGTGTCACGCGTGATCGAGGCCGACGGCTTCCGCGCGGAGGTGCTGGCGGTGGCGGCGCAGGTCGCCGGGGCGGCGCCGATCGCGACCCGACTCACCAAGACGGCACTGCAGCGCGGTCACGCGAGTGTCGAGGCCTGCCTTGACTGGGAGGCGCTCGCCCAGCCGGTGACGTTGGCGACCGCCGACCTGCTCGAAGGGGTCCGCGCCGCGCAGGAGCGGCGGACGCCGCAGTTCGAGGGACGCTGAGAACGAAGGCAAGACCCCCGGTTGTGCGTGCTCCTCGCTTGCCTTCCCCTTGCGAGCGAGGAGTCGCGGCCCCGGGGGCCTCGTCTGGGTACGACGCTAGGCAGCCGCTGGTTCTACGGTCAATCCGTGCGCGTGTCGGCCTGTGGACAACGCTGTGGAAAAAGCTGTGGAGGATGGGCGGGTCCCGTGGATGGCGGGTGTGGAACGGTGGGCTGGCTGTGGACGAGCCGCCGCGCGCGGCGTGCGGTAGGGCGTCGTACGGTCGGGTGACCAGCGAGAATGGACCCCACAGGCTCTTCCACCGCCTGTGGACAAAACATTTCCCGGAGCGGACCTGCTGTGGAAGTCCGAGGAGGACGGAGCACGCGTGAGCTACGACGGAACACCGGTCGCGGCGCTGCGGCGGATCGCGTTCCTGCTGGAGCGGGGGCGTGCGGACAGCTACAAGGTCAAGGCCTACCGAGGGGCGGCGTCGGCGATCCTGCCGCTGCCGGCCGAGGAGATCGCCGAACGAGCCCGGTGCGGGACCCTCACGGAGATCCCCGGCGTCGGCGCGAGCACCGCGAAGGTGATCGCACAGGCGATCCAGGGACGGATGCCCGACAAGCTGGCCGAGGCCGAGAAGGAGTACGGCGCCGCGCTGACCGCCGACAGCGCCGGCATGGCACTGCGGACCCGACTGCGCGGTGACCTGCACTCGCACTCGGACTGGTCCGACGGCGGCTCGCCGATCGAGGAGATGGCGATGACGGCGATCGAGATCGGGCACGAGTACCTCGTGCTGACCGACCACTCGCCACGCCTGAAGGTGGCGCGCGGCCTCTCCTCCGAGCGGCTGGCCCGGCAGATCGACGTGGTCGCGGCGGTCAACGAGCACCTGGCGGGCGCCGGGTTCCGGCTGCTGCGCGGCATCGAGGTGGACATCCTCGAGGACGGCGGGCTGGACCAGACCGAGGACATGCTGGCGCGGCTGGAGGTGCGAGTCGCGAGCGTGCACTCGAAGCTGAGGATGGACCCCGAGCCGATGACCAGGCGGATGGTCGCGGCCGTCCGGAACCCGTTCACGAACGTGCTCGGCCACTGCACCGGCCGGCTGGTCACCGGCAACCGGGGGGTCAGGCCAGAGTCGCAGTTCGACGCGCGAGCGGTCTTCGAGGCCTGCGCGGAGGAGGGCGTCGCGGTCGAGATCAACTCCCGGCCCGAGCGCCGCGACCCGCCCACGCGGCTGCTCGAGCTGGCCCGCGACATCGGCTGCCTGTTCTCGATCGACAGTGACGCCCACGCGCCCGGCCAGCTGGACTACCCCCTTCTCGGCTGCGAGCGCGCGGAGGCTGCCGGGATCGACGCCGACCGGATCGTCAACACCTGGCCGCTCGAGCGGCTGCTGGACTGGGCCCGACCCTGACCTCGGAGGTCCCGCAGTCCGGACGCCGGGAGTCGTAGGGTCACGTCATGGGCGCGCGGAGCAAGCCGCGGGTGGAGGTACGACGGTCGGAGCGCCGGCGTCGTACGGTCTCCGCCTATCGGGACGGGGACAAGATCGTGGTGCTGGTGCCTGCGAGCCTGACGGTTGCCGAGGAGCGGGCCTGGGTGACCAAGATGGTCGCCCGGATCCAGCGCAAGGAGCAGCGGCAGCTGGCCCCGCGCAAGTGGTCGCCGTCCGACCTGAAGAATCGGGCGCAGTCGCTCAGCGACGCCTACCTCGGTGGGATCGCCGTGCCGGAGTCGGTGCAGTGGGTGGGCAACCAGCGCTCCCGCTGGGGGTCATGCACGCCCAGCGACCGCACCATCCGGCTCTCCGAGCGACTCCAGCGGATGCCCGAGTGGGTGATCGACTACGTGATCGTGCACGAGCTCGCTCATCTGATCGAGCCCCACCACAACGACAAGTTCTGGGCCTGGGTGGCGCACTACCCGGACGCCGAGAAGGCGAAGGGGTACCTCGCCGGTTGGTCCGACGCGGCGCGGCTGCCGCGCCCGCCGTCAGAGGAGGTCGGGACGGGCGAAGAGGTCGACTGAAGTCCCAACTCGACGCTCAGGAGCTTCCAACTCGTGGCCGGCGAGGTCCCATTTCGCAGGTCAGCAGAGCAGGGTGCGCGCCCTGCCGATCAGGTCGACCATGCTCGGCTCCAGATCGGGCAGCGCGTCCACCGGCCACCACCGCACGTCGAGCGACTCCTCGCTGACCAGCTCTCGCGAGCCAGGCTTGGCAAGCGCCGCGTAGCGCACGTCCAGGTGGCTCACGCCGCCGCGCGGGTCGCAGAACGGCACCACGTGCAGGTCGAGCTGCAGCGGCTCCGGATGGAGGTCGAGATCGGCGATGCCGCTCTCCTCGCGCGCCTCGCGCAGCGCCACCCCGGCCAGGGTCGCGTCGTCGTCCTCGGCGTGCCCGCCGAACGCGAACCAGCGGCCGGCCTTGCGATGCAGGTTGAGCAGCACCCGCTCGCCGGTGTGGTGGAGCACGATCGTCCCGGCGGTCAGGTGCTCGGGGTACGACGACCGCCACATCCCGTCGGGAGTCGACTCCAGATGGGTGAGGAACCGGCGGCGCAGGCTCTCCTGCTCGCGGCTCGGTCCGGCCCACGCCCGCAGGGTGGCGAGCGCATCGGCGTGGAGGCTCACTCCTCTGGGGTGTCGCCGGGGGAGTCGTCGCCCGAGAGCAGCTTGCGCAGCTCGGCGTCGAACTCGTCCTCCGACAGGTCCTCGGGAGCCGTCGCGTCGGCCCGGAACGAGAGCGGGTCGTCGAGGTCCGATGCGGTCGGCAGCAGGTCGGGGTGCATCCACACCCCGTCGCGGGCCTCGGCACCGGAGCGGGCGCGAAGACCGCCCCACAGCGTGGAGGCGTCACGGAGCCGTCGCGGCCGGAGCTCCAGGCCGACCAGCGCCGCGAACGTCTGCTCGGCGGGACCGCCGGCGGCCCGCCGCCGTCGTACCGCCTCACGGAGCTTGGCGGCTGCCGGCATCCGCTCCTCGGTGGCCTGGCCGACGACCTCGTCGACCCAGCCCTCGACGAGCGCGAGCGCGATCTCGAGGCGGGAGAGCGCGGCGGTCTGCGCGGCGGTCTGTGGGGGGTCGAACAGGCCGCCCTCGAGCAGGCCCTGCATCGACTCGAGGTTGGTCGGGTCGATGCCCTGCAACTGCTCCTGGACACGGTCCTGGATCTGCTGGGCGTTGATCTCCAGGCCGCGGGCGTAGTCGGTCACCGCGCCGATCAGGTGCTCGCGCAGCCACGGCACGTGGGCGAAGAGCCGCTGGTGGGCGGTCTCGCGCAGCGCGAGGTACAGCACGACGTCGTCCTCGCTGATGTCGAGGCCCTCGGCGAAGGCCCGGACATTGCTCATCACCAGGGCCGCCTTGCCGCGGGCGCCGAGCGGGAGGCCGATGTCGGAGGCGGTCAGCACCTCGCCGGCGAGCGCGCCGAGGCCTTGGCCCACCTGCGTGGCGAGCATCGCTCCGACTGCCTGGCCGATGATCCCGATCAGGGGCCCGGCGGCGGCCTTCATCTCCTCCGGCAGGCCGCTGCCCAGGCTAGTCACCGAGCGGGCCGCGACCGGCTCGATCAGCACCTTCCACACCGGCTGGGTCTCGAGCAGCCACTGCTCGCGGCTCCACGCGGCAGTGGTGGACAGACCGGACGGGAAGCCGGTCGCCGTGTCGAGCCAGTGGTCGGCGAGGCGCGCGGCGTCGGCGACCTGATCCTGGTCGCGCGGCGTGGGGGCGGGGTCCGGCTCCTGGCTGATCGCCTGGCGGGCCAGGTCGTTCGCGACCTTCCAGTTCAACGGGCCGTCGTAGGGCTCCATCAGCGACTGGATCTGCTGGAAGAACGCCATCCCGCCACCGGGACCGGGGAACGCGCCGCCGAGTGCGCCGAAGATCTGCTCGAACGGCGTGCCCTTGAACGGGTTGGGCTGATCGTCGCCCGGTTCGTTGGTCATGCCTCGAATTTACGCCTGTCCGCCAACCGTCGGCGCTGGGGAACACCCTGGCCGGCCGTGACGTACGTGCCTCTAGAGTGCCTTCCATGAGCCACCCCGCCGTGCGCCTCGTCGCGATCTCCGAGGACCCGCTGTCGGTGGCCGCGGTTTTGGACAGCCTGGACGACCCGGCTTCCGGCGGACTGGTGCTGTTCGTCGGGAGGGTTCGCGACCACGACCACGGGCGGGGCGTCACCGGGCTGTCCTACTCTGCGCATCCCCATGCGATCGACCGCCTGCGAGCGGTCTGCGCCCGCGTCGCCGAGGAGTACGACGTCAGCGGCCTCTCCGCCGTCCACCGGGTCGGTGACCTCGCGATCGGGGACCTGGCCGTCGTCGTCGCCACCACGGCCGGGCATCGAGGTTCCTCGTTCGAGGCGAGCCGGGCGCTCATCGACACGCTCAAGGCCGAGGTCCCGATCTGGAAGCACCAGCGGTTCGTCGACGGAACCGAGGAGTGGGTGGGCGCGCCGTAGGCGTGTCTGTCTGATCAGGCCCGCGCCCCGACCTACCCTCATCAGGTGGAGATCCTGTTCTGGCTGGTGCCGGCCGCCGTGGTCACCCTCACCGCCATGGTGTGGGTCGGCTGGTGGGGGCGCGAGGGCCGGGGCGCGGTCGACCGCGAGACCGCGGCGCGAAAGCTGGGGGAGGCGCTGACCCGCGAGCAGCGCCGCCGGCCCGGGTACGCCGCGCCGCGTCGTACTCCCGAACGGTCGACCGGTGTCGCGCTGCGACCCTCGAAGACCCGCCCCGTGGTCATCCCGGGGGAGGCGGGTGCGCCCGCCGAGGACGCAGGGCCGTCCGAGCGGTCCGGACGCGACCGACGCGCTTCCTGACCAGTTGTCCCAGTCTGAGAAGGTAGGCGCCATGAGCCAGCGCCTGATCGCCGTGTGCATCGCGGGGCCGCTGGTGCTGATTCTCGGCGGCATCGTGCTCGCGGTGCCGCTGCCGTACGCCTCCTACAGCCCGGGGCCCACCTTCGACATCCTGGGCAAGGACGCCGACGAGGCCGAGCTCGTCCAGGTCGACGGGCACAAGGCCTACTACGACGAGGGCCAGCTCCGGTTCACGACGGTGGTCGCATCCGCGCACGGCGACAAGCTCTCGCTGGGCGACGCGCTCGCGCGCTGGGTCGACGAGGACCGAGCGGTCGTGCCGTACGACGTCGTGCATCCCCCCGACCAGAGCGCTGAGGACGAGGAGGCTGAGGGCGCGGTCCAGATGACGACGTCGCAGGACGTGGCCAAGGCGGTCGCCCTCGAGGAGCTCGGGTACGACATCCCGTCCGCCGTGCAGGTGGCTCTGGTCGCCCCCGACGGACCGGCCAAGGGCAAGCTGCTCGTGCGCGACATCTTCGAGAAGGTCGACGGGAAGACCGTCAAGACCGCTGACGACGTGGTCAAGGCGGTCCGCGAGCACAAAGACGGCAGTGCTGTCGTCTTCACGATCATGCGCGAGAAGCGCGAGCTGACGGTGCGGATCAAGCCCGAGATCGAGGACGGCACGCCACGGGTCGGCGTCCACCTGGGCCTGGGCTACGAGTTCCCGTTCACCATCAATCTGCGGGTCGACCCGACCGTCGGCGGACCGAGCGCGGGGCTGATGTTCGCGCTCGCCATCTACGACACCCTGACGCCGGGCTCCCTG
Source organism: Nocardioides sp. (assembly GCF_004803405.1). Lineage (GTDB taxonomy): Bacteria > Actinomycetota > Actinomycetes > Propionibacteriales > Nocardioidaceae > Nocardioides > Nocardioides vastitatis. The sequence continues at coordinate 7,305 of NZ_SSXI01000060.1, forward strand.
ACCGGTGGCCAGACGGTGGCCGGCACCGGTGAGCTGCTGCCCGACGGCAGCGTCGGGGCGATCGGCGGCATCGAGCAGAAGATCGCGGGCGCGGAGGAGGCCGGAGCAGAGCTGTTCCTCGTGCCCGAGGAGAACTGCGCCGACGTGAGGGACATCGACACGGACCTGCGGCTGGTCAAGGCGAGCACCATGCATGACGCCCGTGTGGCCATCCAGAGGTGGGCACGCGACCACGACGCCAAGCTCCCGACCTGCTGAACCCACCACGAGACGAGCGGACGAAGCCAGCCATGGACTACGACCTGGATGTCGACCCGGCCCTGGCGGCCGCTGTGCTGGAGATCGAGGGCCATCACGCGCGCACGGGCTGGGACCAGCCGGCCCGGCTCTACGCGCTGGTCGACACCGGTGACCTCGTGGAGCAGGAGCCCGAGCTGGCTGCCCAGCTCGGCCTGGACTCACCTGCGGAGCGCGGCTCGCTGACGCCGATCGAGCAGGAGCCTCTGCCGGCAGACCAGCAGTTGGAGCAGGTGCTGCCGGGCATCGTGTGGCCCGAGGTGGTCATCGGCTGCGCGGCCGTTGTGGAGCGGCTGGTGCTGCCGCCGGCCGCCGACGGTCAGGTGCCCGAGGACCCCGCAGAGGCCGAGGAGTTCGCACGCGAGCACCCCGACCGCGAGGAGGTGCGCATCGTCGCCGGGGTGACTCGACACGGCGCGTCATACTGTGCATTGCGCCTGCGCAGCGAGGACGACAACAGCGCGGTGATGGGGGGCGCCGACCTGGTGCCGGCCCTGCTCGAGCTGTTGCGCAGCACGTTGGAGGACGAGCCCATGAATGGGGACAAATGAGTGAGCTGTTCGACGAAGAGCCGGAGCGCCCGGGGCCTGAGAGCCCCGGTCGCCGAGCGCGGGCGCTGGTCATCACCGGTGTCGTGCTCGTCGTCGGCTTCTTCCTGCTGACCGCGTTCGCGTCGATCTACACCGACCGTCTCTGGTACAAGGAGGTCGGTTACAGCCAGGTGTTCAGCACGATGCTGTGGACCAGGATCGGGCTCTTCTTGGTGTTCGGCACGGTGATGGCGGCGACGGTCGCGGTCAACATGCACCTGGCCTACCGGTACCGCCCCCTGTTCCGGCCCGTCGGCGGCGACGGCAGCGTCGACCGCTACCGCGATGCGGTCACGCCGATCCGCGGGTGGCTCCTGGGTGGCGTCGCGCTCGTCGTCGGCATCTTCGCGGGCACGTCCGCCGTGGGCCAGTGGCGCTCCTACATGCTCTGGCGCAACGGCGAGACGTTCGGCGAGCGGGACGCCTATTTCAACAGGGACCTGGGGTTCTACATCTTCGAGCTGCCGTGGTGGCACTTCGTCGTGGACTTCGTGCTGGCTGCGACGATCGTCGCGCTCATCGCGACGGCCGTCGTCCACTACCTGTTCGGCGGCATCCGTCTCCAGGCCACCCACGACCGCCTCTCGGGCGCGGCGCAGGTGCAGCTCTCGGTGCTGCTCGGCGTCTTCGTGATGGCGAAGGCGGTCGACTACTTCCTCGACCGCTTCGACCTCGTCACCGAGGACCACCGGATCTTCACCGGCATGAACTTCACCGCCGAGAACGCCGTGCTGGCGGCCCGCAACATCCTCGTCGGTGTCGCGCTGATCTGCGCCGTGCTGTTCTTCCTCAACGTCTGGCGGCGCACGTGGCAGCTGCCCTCGGTGGGTCTCGCGCTGCTCGTGCTCTCGGCGATCCTGCTCGGCATGATCTGGCCGGCCATCGTGCAGAACTTCCAGGTGAAGCCGTCGGAGGCGGACAAGGAGAACCCCTACATCCAGGCCAACATCGACGCCACGCGCGAGGCGTACGGACTCAGCGACATCCAGAGCGAGACCGCCTACCAGGGGATCCCCTCGGGCAGCACCAGCAAGGCGCAGGGGAACACCGTGCTCCGCCAGCTCACCACCACCCCCGTCGTCGACCCGCTCCAGGTACGGGAGACGTTCCAGCAGAGGCAGCGGATCCGTGCCTACTACTCCGTGCCCGCGGTCCTCGACGTCGACCGTTACACGATCGACGGCCAGGAGGTCCCGCTCGTCCTGGGCGTGCGGGAGCTGGACCAGTCCGGGATCCAGGCCTCGGACCAGAACTGGTCGAACCTGCACACCGAGTACACCCACGGCGAGGGGCTGATCGCGGCCTACGCCAACCGGATCGACATCGACGACCAGGCCAACGGCCGGATCGTGTGGGCCGAGGGGATCCGAGGCGAGGGCACCGAGGGCGGGACCGACCTCACCGACGCGGAGAAGTTCGAGAGCCGGGTCTACTACGGCGAGCAGAGCCCGTCGTACTCGATCGTCGGCAAGGCCAGCGCAGGCGGCAGGGATCTCGAGCTCGGACTCCCGAGCACGGGGGAGGGAACGGACGACGAGCGCGTCACGACCACCTACGACGGCAAGGGCGGCGTACCCGTCGGCAGCACCTTCAACCAGCTGATGTACGCCATCAAGTTCGGTGAGCCGAACTTCCTGCTCTCGGGCCGTGTCAACGGCAACTCGAAGGTGCTCTACAACCGCACGCCCCTCGAGCGGGTCGAGCGGGCCGCGCCGTGGCTGACCGTGGACGGCGACCCGTACCCCGCGGTCGTGAACGGCCGGATCCAGTGGATCATCGACGGCTACACGACGACCGACCGCTACCCGAACTCCCAGCGGGAGTCGTTCGACGCGATGATCGACGACTCGTTGCAGCAGGAGACAGGGCTGCAGACGATCCCGACCGACGAGATCAACTACATGCGTTCGGCGGTCAAGGCGACCGTCGACGCCTACGACGGAACCGTCACCCTCTACCAGTGGGACGAGGACGACCCCATCCTCAAGACCTGGATGAAGGTCTTCCCGGGGGCGGTGAAGCCGAAGGACGACATCTCCGACGAGCTGATGGAGCACCTGCGCTACCCCGAGGACCTGTTCAAGGTGCAGCGCTACCAGCTGGCCCGGTACCACGTCGCCGACGCCGGTGAGTTCTACTCGGGCAACGACCGGTGGGAGGTGCCGGAGGATCCGAATGCCACTCGGGAGGTCTTCCAACCGCCGTACCGACTCTTCTCGACCGGGGTCGAGGACACCGACGACTGGTCGCTGACCTCGGTCTTCAAGCCGCGCGGCGCCCAGAACACGCTGACCTCCTACCTGCAGGTGAACTCGGACGCGAAGTCTGACAGCTTCGGCAAGCTGCGCCTTCTGGAGATGGCCGATGAGAACACCCCCGGACCGGGCCAGGTCGCCAACGAGATGCAGGGCAACGACGCGGTCGCGCAGAAGCTCCAGCAGTACCGGGTCCAGGGCGCCACGCCACCGCGGTTCGGCAACCTGCTCACGCTGCCCGTGGAGGGCGGGCTGATCTACATCCAGCCTGTCTACGCGGCTCGGAGCGCGACGTCGGCGTTCCCGATCCTGCAGTACGTCATCGTCAAGTACGGCGACGGGGTCGGCATCGACCGCAACCTGCCGCGGGCGCTCGCCGATGCTCTCGACGTCGACCTCGATGCCAACGGTGACTCCGAGGAGGATCCGCCCGCCGAGGAGGATCCGCCGGTTGGTGAGGAGCCGCCGGCCGAGGAGGACCCCGACTTGTCGATCGAGGAGCGGATCGCCGCTGCGCTGCGCGACGCCGATGCCGCGTTCCAGGCCGCCGAGGAGGCCCAGACCGACGGCGACACCGTGGAGTGGGCGCGCCAGCTGGAACTCGCCCAGGCCGCGGTGGACCGTGCGGTCCGGTTGGCGAACCAGCGGGCCAGCGAGTAGGCCGATGACCGAGATCGACGTGGTCGAGGCGTTCCTCTCCAGGCTGGAGGCTCTCGACGTCGAGGGCGCCCTGAACCTGTGCTCGGAGGACGTCTACTACCAGAACGTGCCGCTTCCGGGGGCTCGCGGGAAGGAGGCCGTCGGCAAGCAGTTGGGAACGCTGGCGCGGTTCGGCGGCGGACTCCGCGTGGAGACACGCAACATCGCTGCTAACGGGCCGATCGTGTTGACCGAGCGCGTCGACACCTTGACCCGCGGCTCGTTCGCCATGGACTTCTGGGTGTGCGGAACCTTCGAGGTGCGCGACGGCAAGATCGTGCTCTGGCGTGACTACTTCGACTGGGCGAACTTCGTCACTGCCGGCGCGAAAGGCGCCGGGCGCGCGGTGGTAGGGGCGGTCTCGCGACGACTCGGCCGCTGAGCCGACGTCATGCTCCTCCTCACCCTGGACCTGCTGGGCATCTTCGTGTTCGCGGTCTCCGGGGGCCTGCTCGCGGTGCGCAAGCGGCTGGACATCGTCGGTGTGGTGGTGCTTGCGATGGTGACCGGCCTCGGCGGCGGCCTGATCCGCGATGTGCTGATCGGCGCGCTGCCACCGCCGGCGCTCGAGGACTGGCGTTACCTGGTGACGCCGATCCTCGCCGGCCTCGTCACCTTCCTCTGGCACCCCGCAGTGGGCCGCCTCGAAGGCGTGATCAACGTGTTCGACGCCGCTGGGCTCGGGATGTTCGCCGTCGCAGGTGCCCTGAAGGCGCACGAGTACGGCCTCGGGCCGGTGCCCGCCGCGATGCTCGGGATGCTGACCGGCATCGGCGGGGGAGCGATCCGCGACCTGCTGGCCGGGCAGGTCCCAGTCGTCCTGCGCGACGGAGAGTTCTATGCGATCCCGGCTCTGATCGGCTCGGCCGTGGCCGTGACGGGAGTGCACCTCGGCCTGCCGTTGCCGGTGGTGGCAGTGCCGGCCGCGGCGATGACGACCGGCTGGCGGCTGATCGCCCTGCGCCGGGGCTGGACCGCGCCCCTGCCGCGTGACGTGCCGCCTCCGACCTAGACCCCGATTTGGAGCCGTTCCAGCCATGGCCTAGTGTTGGACTCACCGACGCGGGGTGGAGCAGCTCGGTAGCTCGCTGGGCTCATAACCCAGAGGTCGCAGGTTCAAATCCTGCCCCCGCTACAAGAAGGTGGCCCGTGACCTGCGGAAACGCAGGTCACGGGCCACTTGTCATTTTGAGCCATTCCGGCTTGTGTCGCGCTTTGTGACCCAGAAACCCCTCTGGGTGCTTGGCGTGAGGAGCTTCCGCATGCGCAGCGGTGGGCGATCCGGCGCGAGGTCAGCCGCGTGGTTTCATGTGATTTCGGGCGACTTCTAGGCGGCTGGTCGAGGTGCCCAGGCGGGGGAGTGTCGCCACCTGGGAGGCGCCTGGATCGAGGGTCGCGCGCACCTAAGCGGCGAAATGACGCGACTCGCAGCAATCGTCCATGGGAACGTGGCCCCGCGTCGCTTCAGTCAGTCGGTCGGCTGAAGCCACTCAGCCGGCGCGAATTCGCGACCGAAGTCAGGACAGGCCTCGTTCTCGCATCTACCTTGCGTCTCGAACGTGATTCCAGCGTTTCCCGATGCGGCAAGAAGGGCAGCGTTCTGGCGTGACAGATGCCCGCCGTGTCGAAGCGGCTGTCCACACGAAGGACATTGTGGATCAAGGAGATCCAGAGCCTCGCTCATACGATCCACGGTAGACGTTGCAAAGAGGCGTGACCATGCCCTCTGACCCGAGACAGTCAAGTTCAGCCAGGGTCCGCTGGCGGCGGAGTCGTCGCAACTCCCGCCGGCCGCGCGGTTGATACAGACTGGTTCGATGGATTCGACACGCGAGGGTCTCGCAGCCGTCGGTTTCGGGGTTCGGGCCCCGTTCGCCGATGCGCCGGGCGCTCAAGGGGAAGGACCCGTCCGTCGATCGACCTTCCTTACAAGACGCGTGGGTTCGGTGTTCGCGGGTGCTCTATATCGGAAAGGCGTCAGGCGGAGCCTCAGGCCGCCGTGGGTTTGCCAAGCGGCTTGACGAGTTCCGGCGCCATGGAGCCGGAGAGCCAGTCGGTCATTGGGGTGGCCGCTACCCCTGGCAACTCATGGACAGTGACGAGTTGCTGGTCGCTTGGCAGCGGCAGTTGAGGCAGCAGCGACCCCCGGGCGATTCCGGCGAGGCCGCTTCCCTGCCAGGGCGGCCCCTCGTTTCCACCGCGCGATCACCGTGTAGCGGTGAAGCCCGTGGCCGAGTTGTTCTCGACCCGCACCTCGCCGTCGCTGACGAGCGTGACCGCCGAGGGGGTCCACCAGTTAGCCGGTGCGCGCCGCCACACCCGGCGCATGCACCACCGGCACGCCCCACAGCCGCGCGGCGGCGTGCACAGGCCCGGCATGCCGGGACGCGACGTACTCACCGGAGTCCAGGCTGAGGTCTCGATGGCCTCCGAGTCGGCCAGGCCGAAGACGAAAACGGTTGGCCGTTCTCGTTGATTCGCGCGCAGGGGCCATCAGCGCGCTGATGGCCGACATCGGGATGCGGATCGGGTCGATGTTGAACGCTGCACAACGGTGTGGCTGGTATGGCGAAGCCGGTCAGGTGCACACCCCGGTGCCGTCGCCGTTGACGATCTGGTCCTCCAGCGTCTCCGCGACGCCGTAGCGCAGCTCGGCTTCGGCCCTAGTCCGATTGCAGGATCATTGCAAGTGGAGGGAGAGTGGGGCGTGTCGATCCGATGAGGGTGAGGCAGCAATGGCAGGTGCCGGCTCGAAGCTCGACTGGAACGTGTTCGGCAGCCTTGGCGGGGTCACCTTCGCCGTGGCGGCGCCGCAAGGCGTTCGACGCTACCTGGCAGACCGGGAGGAGCCCACCGACCCACCAGGAGAACCGGACACCACGTGGGGCGAGCCGATCGGCTGGGTGGTGCTGTCCGGTTCTGCGGGCGCCGTGGCCCGGCTGCTCGGGACACGCACGGCGACCACCTACTGGCGCAGCCCGGCAGGGGCGTTGCCCCCCGGCATGAAGCAGTTCGTCGCTCCGGGTGCTCTGGAATGACCGGCTTGCGAACGGCGTCGATTGGGACGGGCGCCTGTGCTGGCCCCCGAGCGACGACCCAGGGGATCCCGTAGATGGCCACGGCACTCGAGCGAGCCAGGGATGCCGCGTGGCGGGCCTCGTGGACCGAGGCGTTCGACCTGTTCGGGCGCCTCGATCTTGCAGAGCTCGAGCCGCGCGATCTTGAGGCGATGGCTGATGCCGCCTGGTGGACCTGCCGCCTCGATGAATCGATCGGTATTCGACAACAGGCATACGCTAGGTACCTGGCGGCCGGCGAGCAGCGCGGGGCGGCCTATGCAGCCTGGCTCCTCTCAGTCGACTACGGAATAAGGGATGAGTCATCGGCCGCGTCGGGTTGGCTCAGGCGCGCACAGCGCCACGTGACAGCTCACCCAGAGTGCATAGAGCGCGGATTCGTGGCTTTGACCGAATCCGACCTCGCACGCACGAGGGGCGATTTCGACCTTGCACGCACACGTGCTCAGCTCGCTATGGAGCTGGGAGAACGATTCGGTTCCCTCGATCTGCATGCGATGGGCATCCAGACGTTGGGGCGTGTGTTGATCGCGTGCGGGGAAGCTCGCGAGGGAGTGGCGCTGCTCGACGAAGCCATGACGCTGGTGGTCGGACAACGCTTGAGTCCACTGTTCACCGGCTTCATCTACTGCAACGTCCTCGCCACCTGCGTGGAGCGCGCCGACTTCGGTCGGGCGGGCGAGTGGGCCGAGGCAGCGATGGCGTGGTGCGACTCGGTTTCTTCCCTCACGCCTTATCACGGCATCTGCCGCTTACATCGCGTCGGGATCACAGCTTTGCACGGCGATTGGCAGCAGGCTGAGTCGGAGGCGTTGCGAACCACGGAGGAGATGCAAGGTCTGGAGCAGCACGTCGTCGCTGAGGCCTTGTACGAGATCGGGGAGATTCAGCTGAACCGCGGTGACCTGACTGCGGCCGAGAACTGGTTCGTTCGTGCCCGCAAGCTGGGACGTGATCCTCAGCCGGGGCTCGCAGCTGTTCGGCTGGCTCAGGGCAATCTCGATGCCGCAGCCGCGGGGCTCCGTCTATCGCTGGCCTCGACGGCCGAGCCCGCGGTCCAGCATGCACGCCTGCTTGCGACTCAGGTCGACGTCGCGATCGCCCTGAAGGATCTGCGCGCGGCTCGGGAAACTGTCGAGGCGCTGGAGAGCGTTGCCTTCCGGACAGCCACCGCGATGCTCGAAGCGACCGCGGCGGCGGCGCGAGCATCGCTTCACCTGGCCGAGGGAGAGGTCGAGCAGACCTTGGTGCACGCGCGGCGTGCGTGGTGGCTGTGGGAATCGCTGAAGTCGCCCTACTTTGCGGCCAAGGCGCGGATGCTCATCGGCCTGGCCAGCGAGCGCGGCGGGGACAGGGAACGCGCATATACGGAGTTCGAGGCGGCCCAGGCGTCATTCGAGCGGCTCGGCGCAAGCCTGGATGCGCGCGCGGCTGCTGAGCGTGCCCGTGGCGCGAAGGAACATCCGCAGGGACTCTCCCGGCGCGAGCTCGAGGTCCTTCGCCTGGTTTCGACCGGCAAGACCAACCGCGAGATTGCAGTGGCAATGGGCATCAGCGAGCACACTGTCTCCCGGCACCTCGAGAACATGTTCCGCAAACTCGCGGTCTCTTCACGGGCCGAGGCCACCGCCTTCGCGTTCCAGCACGGTCTCGTCTGAACCAGCGATGGTGCGAACACACCACCGCCTTGTCCGCGAGATGGCAGGTTCACCCGATGTGCGCCTGAGACGCGTAGTCCTAGCGTCCACACAAGGTGAGAACTAGTCCCCGGAGGGCGGCACCATGGCGCACGTAACGATCAGCACCCCTACGGGTGAAATGACCGTCGTCGACGAAGCGGAGGTCCGGGCGTTGAGCTCCCGTCTGGGTGGCGAGCTCCTGCTCCCCGGTCATGACGGCTACGAGGAGGTTCGCCGGGTCTGGAATCGCATGATCGACAAGCGACCGGCGCTGATCGTCCGCTGTGCCGGACCAGGTGATGTTTGCGAAGCCGTCAGGTTCGGCCAGGAGAACGATCTCCTGGTTTCCGTGCGCGGCGGCGGTCACAACATCGCCGGCAAGGCGACGTGCGACGGGGGCCTCATGATCGACCTATCCGGGATGAGGAGGGTTCATGTCGATCCCGTCGAGCGAATGGCCCGCGTCGAGGGTGGGGCGCTACTGGGTGATCTCGACCGTGAGGCGCAGGTGTTCGGTCTTGCCACCACGGCAGGCGTCGTCACGCATACCGGCGTGGGAGGACTAACACTCGGCGGCGGGGTTGGCCGCCTGGCTCGCAAGTACGGCCTCGCCTGCGACAACCTGCTCGCAGTCGAAGTCGTCACGGCATCTGGCGAAGTCGTCAGGGCGAGTGCCAGAGAGAACGAAGACCTGTTCTGGGGGGTACGGGGCGGCGGAGGAAATTTCGGCGTCGCCACCGCCTTCGAGTTTCGGCTCCATCCGGTTGGCCCGGATGTGCTGGGCGGCGTCGTGGTACATCGGCTGAAGGAAGCCAGAGCTGCCCTCGAGTTCTATCACGAGTACTCGCGCACGGCTCCCGACGAGCTGTCAGCCGACGGCATCTTCCTCACATCCCCGGACGGTGAGCCGGCGTTCGTGATCTCGGTCTGTTACGTCGGGCCCATTGATGAGGGGGAACGTGTCCTACAGCCGCTTTCGCGATTCGGTGCGCCACTGTCCCACGAGATCGGGCACCTTGCCTATACAGACGTGCAGGCCGCTGCCGACGCGTTCTTCCCTATCGGCCCATGCTTCTACTGGAAGTCGCACTTCCTGAAAGACATCAGCGACGACGCGCTCGAGTTGACCGTCGACCATTTCGCCAAAGTTCCCTCACCTCGTTCTCTGCTGATCTTCCAGCAGTTCGGCGGCGCCGTCGGCCGCGTGACGCGATCGGATACAGCCTTCTGGCACCGCGACGTCCAGTGGGACAACTTCGCGGTGTCGGTGTGGACCGATCCCGGTGAGTCCGAGGCGCAGAAGGGATGGGTCCGCGAGTGGTGGGACCTGATGACGCCGTTCTCGATGGGCGGGGAGTATGTCAACAACCTAGGGGAGGAAGGCGAGGACCGAGTTGTGGCTTCGTATGGTGGCAACTACGAGCGGCTGGTCACCTTGAAGAACAAGTACGACCCAACCAACTTTTTCCGACTCAACGCGAACATCGCGCCGAGCATGTAACACATCGGGAACGCGAGGGTAGCGACGCGCTAGGTACTCCACCGGTCCTACTGCGTGAGGTGCCCACCGAATTTGAACGCCTTGCCGACCGCCGCGAATCGATGGTGAGGACTTTTCGCCGTCGTCGAGTTCAGAATCTGCGGTGAACGTGCGTCTTAGTGGGCGGTGTGACGCTGTTGGGCCCGGCGATCTGGAAGCGCTCGCTGCAGCTACGGTGATAAGGTTGGCTTATGGAACTGCTGGCCGACTACCTTGGCGCGCGACATGACGAGGATGTTGCGCGGCTTCGGCGCGTGCTCGCGCTTCGGGCCATGGTGGCAACTGGGATGAGCCAGCGGGAGATCGCGACGGCGCTCGGCATTAGTCAGCCTGCGGTGAGTCAGCAGTTGCGGACGGCTTCGGATCTGTCGAGTGTTCATCCGGAGAAGCTGATTGAGGCGGCTGCGCCGGTGCTCCGGCGTCTCGCCGAGGATGCCGGATACGGCAGGCTTGCGGTCTTCGGCTCTGTGGCTCGTCGGCAGGCAGGTCAGGAGTCCGATATCGATCTGCTGGTCGAGGCGCCGGAGGGTACGTCGTCATTCGAGTTCATCCGGTTCAAGCAGCTGCTCGAGCGGGTGCTCGGCCGGCAGATCGACCTGGTCGAGTCCGGCGGCCTGAAGCCGAGGCTGGATGACGACATTCGTCGCGAAGCAGTGCTGCTCTGATGGAACTCAAGGCGGCCAAGGAGCTCCTCCACATCCAGGCCTGGCTGAGCCGCGTCGACGAGATCGGGCAGCGCGGCAAGGCGGCGTACCTCGCCGACGACCTGCTCCAAGAGGCGGGGGACTCGCTCATGATGAAGCTCGGTGAGGCAGCGAACCGGTTGTCCCGGCTCGACGTGTTGGCGCCGGACGGCGTCGAGTGGGCACTCGCCGTCGCGAACCGCAACTTCATCATTCATCAGTACGACGAGATCAATCGCGAGCTGACGTGGTTGACGCTCTCCAGAGATCTGCCGAGTTGGAAGGTGTCGCTACGGGGCCTCTTCGACGACGCAGAGGTCGCGCTCGACGAAGCAGAGTGAGACCGCGGGGGACGAGGGTCGAGATTCGAGTCGTGTCGCGTTTAGGCACCGAAAATGGCAGCAAGGGTCGCCTTGTCAGGTCACACCGCGGCAAGAAGTGCGGGGTTCGCGCCACTGTCGCACCTAGCGTCCTCGCAGGTCAGCGCACGAATGCTCACATGCCAGCAAGATTTGGCGAGGTCGCGTTGGGTCACGTACGCGCACTTCAGCACCCATTCCGTCGCGCAGTGCGTAGAAGACGTACTCCATCTGCAGCCTGGCTGCGGCGACCTCGCCGATGTTGGTGCCGCGGCGGTCCGCGACCCGGTCCCGTAGGGCGCCGATCCCGGGTGCGGCGGTGCCCTGACAGCCATCCTCTGAAGTTCGCGTCGCGGCGACGAGTCGACTGACTAGGTCGGGGCTGGGCTCACACCGAAGCACCACGAGTCCGACACCCACGTGCACCGCGGCCGGATCACGAAGCAGGGCTCCCGGCTTGTCCGCTGGGCCGCGGTTGAGTCGGTCCAACTGGTCGGCCCCCGCAGATCCCACGCCGGGCGGCGGTCCTCACCCGCGGTTCGGCGTCCTGGCGCCGCTCAGGAGGCGATCAACGCGCCTCGGGCCGCCGCTTCGATGTGCGCCACGCCGTCGCGGAGGGCTGCGGCCGCTAGCTGGTGGCCGAGGACGGACGCCGGCACAGGGGTCCAGTACGGCGTTCGGGCACTTTCTGTCGCACCCAACTCCTCCTCGTGTCGGGCGAGGCGGATCAGTTCGCGACAAAGCAGTGTGGCCAGCTCTGAGGGCTGTGAGAAGGACTGACTCTCGGACATCGTGCTCTCCCGTGGATCAAGGGGACGATTCACACGCTCGCACTGAACGCCGTACGCCGCGATCCGCAGAGCGCGGACACTATCCAAATCGCGTGGCGTTCTGACGATTCGTGCGGGGCCGGTGAGCCGTGCGGGCAGGCTGCGAGCGCCCACTCCACGTCGTCTGATACATCATTCGGAGAGACCTCACGCGCCCCCGGCGTCAGGACGAACGAGTCGATCGTCCGGGATCACGGCGACGCCCAGGATCTCGATCATTGCTTCGGGCTGCCACAAGGCAGTCGTGCCGATGCCGGCCATGGCGGGGTAGACCGGGCCGGCCAGCTCGCGCCACGCGGCTCCGATCTCGCGGCTGTGGGCCTGGTAGTCGGGGATGTCGGTGAGGTAGATCGTGATTGACACGAGGTCTTCGGGGACCCCGCCGGCCTCGCGGAGCGTGGTCAGCACGTTGCCGAACGCCTGGCGGAACTGTTCGACGATCCCGCCAGGAACGATCCGCATGTTGGCGTCGAGCGCCGTCTGGCCACCCAGGTAGAGCGTGTTGCCGCTCAGGGTGCCGTGCGAGTAGCCACTGGGTGCGGGGAGCGCAGCCGGGTTGACCGGACGGGGCGTGAGGTCGGTGCTCATGGACCCACCGTAGATCATCGATTGACAAGAGATCAACGTTCGTGCAGAAAATGTCATATGCAACTTGCGACTGTCCGATTCGCCGCCGGCACCGCCGCCGCTGCCCGGATAGATGACAGCTGGCACGAGCTGGGGGCACCTGACCTGTCCGCTCTGCTGGCGTCCGGCGCCGACTGTCGGCCCGGAGCGCCCATCGACGGTGCCGTACCCGTGTTGCCGCTGCCGCGCCCGGAAAAGGTTGTCTGCTGCGGCCTCAACTACGGCGACCACATCTCCGAGACAGGTCGGGCGGAGCCGTCGCATCCGACGCTGTTCGCCAAGTACGCCGACACGCTGATTGGCCCCGGCTCCGACATCACCGTGCCCGCCGGCCTGCAGGTGGACTGGGAGGCAGAGCTCGCCGTCGTCGTCGGCCGCGAACTGCGCAACGCGACGGTCCTGGAGGCCGAGGACGGGATCGCCGGTTACACCGTCGCCAACGACATCTCGATCAGGGACTGGCAGTGCCGGACACCCCAGTGGTTCCAGGGCAAGGCCTGGGACGCGACGACTCCGCTCGGCCCGGTCGTGGTCACGCCCGAGGAGCTCGACCCGGTCGCCGGGATCGAGGTGATCTGTCGGGTCAACGGCCTCGAGCGGCAGCACGGCAACACCAAGACCCTCGTGTTCGACTGCGCCACGCTGCTCTCCTACATCTCCACCTTCACGGTGCTCCGTCCGGGCGACGTCGTGCTGACCGGGACCCCTGGCGGCGTCGGCATGGCGATGGACCCGCCGACGTACCTCGACGACGGCGACGTCGTCGAGACCGAGATCCCGGGCATCGGCACGCTCACGAACACCGTCCGCTTCCGCTGAATCCGCACTAGACAAGGACCGCCATGGACCCCGACAACAGCAACTATGTGTTCGCGGGCGACGCCTCGCCGTACCTCCACGAGTCCGGACTGCTGATGCCTGTCGTCACCCGCGCCGGCCACGAGCCCGACCTCACCGGCCAGAGCGAGGGTGCCACGCGGATCAGCGGCGTCAGCATCCAGCACACCCCCGCCACGAAGCTGTGGTTCGGGAAGGTGCACAACCTCGCTGGCTACCGGTCGGTCCCCCACCACCACGGTGAGGCCGAGACCGGCGGCTACGTGCTCTCGGGTCGAGCCCGGATCTACTTCGGAGCGAGGTTCGAGGACTACGTCGACATGTCCGAGGGCGACTGGGTCTTCGTGCCACCGTTCATGCCGCACGTGGAATGCAACCTCGATCGCAACAACCCGCTGACCTGGATGACCACCCGGACCCCGGAGAACATCGTCGTGAACCTGCAGCAGGTCGACGACGCCGACCTGAAGGACTGGGTGAGCCGGCCGTGAGCACGCCGACCTCAGCGATCTTCACCGACGCCGTCACCCTCAAGCCGACGCAGGCCGAGGTCTTCGACGTCGCCTTCACCGCGACCACCCAGCCCTGCCCGTGGCCCAAGGCGTACGGCGGCGACATGGTCGCCCAAGCTGTCGTGGCCGCCGCCCGGACGGTGACCGACGGCAAGTCGATGCACTCGATGCACTCCTACTTCATGCGGCCCGTCGAGATCGGGGCCGAGGTCCGCTACGAGATCGAGGTCCTGCGCGACGGCCGGGGATACAGCACCCGGCACGTGCGGGGGTTCCAGAACGGCAAGCCCGTCTACGTCTGCATGGCGAGCTACGCGGCGGGAGAGCCGAGCGGGAGCTTTCAGGCCACGATGCCCGCAGGGCTTCCCGCGCCCGAGTCGCTGCCGACCTCCGGCGACTACCTTGCCGAGCGCTCCGGTGGCACCATGACCGAGCGCTCGAAGGCCTACTGGTCGGGTGGCCGCAGCTTCGACATGCGGCACATGCCTGGACCGCTGTACCTCACCGTCGAGGGTGAGCCGGCGGCCCACCAGGCCATCTGGGTCAAGCCGTACGACGCCCTGCGGGACGTCGAGGGCCTCACCTCCGAGCAGCGGGACACCGCGGCGCTGGCCTACGTCTGCGACTACACGATCCTGGAGCCGGCACTGCGCGTGCTCGGGCTGGCGTGGGCGGACGAGGGTCTCGTCACGGCGAGCCTTGACCACGCGATGTGGTTCCACCGGCCGGTCCGCATGGACGACTGGCTGCTCTACGCCCAGGAGGCGTACTCGGTGGAGGACGGGCGCGGCACGGCAGTCGGCCGCTTCTTCACCACCGACGGCGTGCTCGTCGCGACCGTCGTCCAGGAAGGCATGATCCGAGCGGAAGGCACAGCGTCATGAAGATCGCGATCGCCGGTGGCGGCCCAGGAGGGCTCTACTTCGCCACGTTGATGAAGACCCTCGACCCGAGCCACGAGATCACGGTCTGGGAGCGCAACGCGCCGGACGACACGTTCGGGTTCGGCGTGGTGTTCTCCGACGAGACGCTCGGCAGCATCGAGGGAGCCGACCAGGTCGTCCACGACAGGATGGAGACCCGCTTCGCGCGGTGGACCGACATCGACGTCGAGTTCAACGGTCAGCCGTTCACGGTCGGCGGCCAGGGCTTCGCCGCCATGTCCCGCAAGGAGCTCCTCCAAATCATGCAGGAGCGGGTCGCCGAGCTCGGCGTGACTGTCCACTACCGGACCGAGGCCCCGGATCCCGACGAGCTGCGAGCGTCGTACGACCTGGTGCTCGCGGCCGACGGTCTCAACTCGATCTTCCGCACGAAGTACGCCGATGTCTTCCGGCCCACGCTCGACCGGCGCGCCAACAAGTACATCTGGCTCGGCACCGACCTGGTCTTCGAGGCGTTCCAGTTCTTCGTCAAGCAGACGGAGTGGGGCACGATGCAGATCCACGGCTACCCCTACTCCGACGAGGGCTCGACGTTCATCGTCGAGATGCACGAGGACGTCTGGCGCCGCGCCGGGCTGGACCGCACCGAGGGCGAGGTCTTCCCGCCGGGTGTGTCCGACGAGTACGCGGTCGCGCGCGTCAAGGAGATCTTCGCCGACGAGCTGCGGGGCCACGCGATCCTCACCAACAACTCGAAGTGGCTCAACTTCCACACGGTCCGCAACGAGCGGTGGTACGACGACAACGTCGTCCTGCTCGGCGACGCGGCCCACACCGCGCACTTCTCGATCGGGTCCGGCACCAAGCTGGCCATGGAGGACGCGCTCGCGCTCGCAGCCTGTCTCCACGAGCACCCCACCGTCCCTGCCGCGTTGGAGGCCTACGAGACCGAGCGCAAGCCGGTCGTGGAGTCGACGCAGCGCGCCGCGCAGGCGTCGCTGGAGTGGTTCGAAAACATCGGCATGTACGCCGAGCAGGATCCGGCGCAGTTCGTCTTCAACCTGCTCACTCGATCGCGCCGGATCACCTTCGAAAACCTCAAGGACCGCGACGGCGACTTCGCAGCCCGGATGGAGGCGGAGTTCGCCCGCCACCAAGGGGTGTCCGAGGTCGCACCGGCAATGTTCCAGCCGGTCCGGATCGGCGACCTAGAGCTCAAGAACCGGGTCATGCTGTCGCCGATGGACATGTACTCCGCGACCGCCGGCGTGCCGAACGAGTTCCACCTCGTCCACCTCGGCTCGAAGGCGCTCGGCGGTGCCGGCCTGGTGATGACCGAGATGACCTGCGTCTCGCCCGAGGGCCGGATCACGCCCGGTTGCCCCGGCCTGTGGACCGACGAGCAGGCTGCGGCGTGGACCCGAGTGACCGAATTCGTCCACGACCGCTCGACGGCCAAGATCGGCGTCCAGCTCGGCCACTCCGGCCGCAAGGGCTCGACGAAGCTGATGTGGCAGGGCATGGACGAACCGCTCGACGACGGCAACTGGGAGGTCGTCGGACCCTCCGCTCTGCCGTACGGCGCAGGCTGCCACATCCCGCGCGAGGCGACCCGCGCCGACCTGGACCAGGTGGTCGCCGACTTCGAGGCGGCGGCACGACGGGCCGTCGACGCGGGCTTCGACCTGGTGGAGGTGCACGCCGCCCACGGCTACCTGCTCAGCTCCTTCCTCTCTCCGGTCGCCAACCACCGCACCGACGAGTACGGCGGCCCGCTGGAGAGCAGATTGCGCTTTCCTCTGGAGGTCTTCGCGGCCGTGCGGGCCGCGGTGCCTGCACAGGTCCCGGTCACCGTGCGGATCTCGGCGACCGACTGGATGCCGGACGGCAACACCGAGGACGACGCCGTGGAGATCGCGCGCGCCTTCATCGATGCTGGTGCCGCGGCGATCGACGTCTCCTCGGGCCAGGTGTGCAAGGACGAGAAGCCGGCGTTTGGCAGGTCCTACCAGACGCCGTTCGCCGACAAGATCCGCCACCATGTCGCCGCGCCCGCCGGGGTGAAGGTGATCGCGGTCGGCGCGATCTCGTCGTACGACGACGTCAACTCGATCCTGCTCGCGGGCCGTGCCGACATCTGCGCGCTGGGCCGCACCCACCTCTACGACCCGAGCTGGACGCTGCACGCGGCGGCGGAGCAGGACTACCGCGGCGTGGCCGCCGAGTGGCCGGTGCAGTGGGCGGCGGGTCGCCGCAAGCCGCCGACGTCGCGCACCGACAAGATCCCACCTCGCCTCCAACTGCTGCGGGAGGGCGAGAACGACGGGGTCCACCTGCGGTGGACCCCGCCTGACCGCGCGCTCGCCGGTGTCTGACAGCCTGCTGGCCGTGACGGACGAGCAGCGACCGACAGGCACCTTCCGGACGCGGGTGGAGTGGGTCGACACGGACGCCTCCGGGATCTACCACAACAGCACGGTGACGCGGTTCGTCGAGGCCGCTGAGGCCGCGCTCATGCGTGAGCGCGGCCTCGACGGCTACTTCCCGAACGCCCCCCGGGTGCGCTATGAGGCTGATTTCCTCGCACCGTTGCGCTTCGGGCAGGAGGCCACCGCAACGGTGCGACTGGCTCGCGTGGGTACGGCGTCGATGACATGGGAGTTCGAGGTGTGGGGCGAAACGTTCGCGGGGCAACCGCGTGTGCTCGCCGCCCGCGGCAGCTACGTCACCGTGCACACCGGTGCGGGCGTGGCCCGCGGCGATGAAGCACGTGGGGCGACGCCGTGGCCTGCTGAATGGGTCACGGCTCTCGGTGCAGAATGCCGCATGTGAGCAAGCAGGGCCCCCAGTCGCGGACGACGCTCGTCACCTTCCTCGGCGCCGTGGTGCGACCGCTCGGCGGGTGGGTGCCGATCGCGTCGGCCGTCGACCTGCTCGCCGAGGTGGGTATCGACGCACCGAGCGTGCGCACGGCAGTCTTCCGGCTGAAGAAGAACGGGTGGTTGGAGTCGGAGTCGCGGGACGGTGTCCGCGGTTACCTGCTGACCGAGGTGGCCGACGCGACGCTGGCGGCCGGTGACGAGGTCATCTGGCACGCCCGAAAGCCGGCCGACCTGGGCGATGGCTGGTGCGTGGTCCACTTCGGTGTGCCGGAGTCGCTGCGCGCGAAGCGGCACCAGCTGCGGTCCCACCTCGCCAGCCTCGGGTTCGGCAATGTCGGCACCGCCCTTTGGATCGCACCTGCGCGGATGCGGGAAGCAGCTGAGCACGCCGTCGCCGAGCTCGATCTGGGCGACTACGCCGCGATCTTCGTCGGCGAATACCACGGCCCGCAGGATCTCGCGACGATGCTCTACGGTGCCTGGGACCTGACGTCGATCGACCAGAGCTACCGCGACTTCATCGACGCGTACCGGCCGGCGGCGAAGAAGCTGGCGCGCCTGCGCGACGGCGACGCGTTCGCGGCGTATCTCTCGATGCTCGATCGCTGGCGCAAGCTGCCGTTCCGGGACCCGGGCCTGCCACCGGAGGTGCTGGCCGACGACTGGAGCGCCGGCAACGCCGTCGCGTTGTTCGAGGAGCTGGTCGCCGCCCTCGAGAAGCCCGCGCTCGACCATGCCCGGGCCCACTGGGGGAGCTGACCCGGGCACAGCCTCCTGCACGGCGGATCAGAGCGTGTCAGGGCGCAGGCCCTTCTTGGCCAGCCGGGGCATGACCTCCTGGGCGAAGTACTCCAGCTCGCCGACGTAGTCGACGAACGCCATGGTGATGCCCCCGAAGCCAGCCTTCGCGAAGCGCTCGATCTCGTCGGCGACGTCGTCGGGCGACCCGATGAGCGGACAGGTGCCGTGGCCGGCAGCGAAGCGGCTGCGGAAGTTCTGCAGCAGTTCACGGCTGAAGGACTGGGCGTGCAGCCCCTGGAGGCGCATCAGGTTGTCGACGGCATCCCAGTCGGCGTTCTCCTCCGCGTAGTAGTGGAGGTATTCCTCGGCCTCCTTGCGCGTCGGGCGGCAGACGACGTGGGTCGGGGTGAGCACGCCGGCCTGGCGGCCGAGCGCTGCAGAGTTGGCCTGGAGCTCCTTCACCACTGCGGCGCCGTCCTCGGGACCGCCGACGATGGTGAAGACGAAGTCCGCGTTCCGGGCGGCATATGCCTTGCCCTGGGCCGACGACCCGGCATTGAGGATGGGGAGCCTGCGGTTCGCGGGCTTCGGCACGGACTCGATGCCCTCCAGGTTCCAAAATCGGCCACTGATGTCATAGCGGCCGTCTTCCGACCACAGGCGGTTGATGACATCGATCCACTCCTGGGCGCGCTCGTAGCGCGAGTCGTGGTCCTGCGGCAGGTCGACGCCCATGGCGACGTACTCGGGCTGGTTCCAGCCCGCGACCACGTTGACTCCGACGCGCCCGGGCGCCATCTGGTCGATGGTGGCCAGCTGCTTCGCAGTCACCGCCGGGTGGTTGAAGGCCGTGTGGATGGTCGCGAACGCGCTGAGTCGCTGGGTGTTGGACAGGATCGCGGTCGCCCACGGGACGGGCTCGAGCACGCCCTCGTGGAAGTTGGTGTGGCCGCCGTACCCGATCCACCGGGCGATCGGCAGCATGAAGTCGATGCCGGTTGCGTCGGCCACCTGGGCCAGGCGCATGTTGTCCTCCCACGACGCCGACCACCGCTCGGGGATCGTGGTGACTGCGAGACCGCCCGAGCAGTTCGACGAGAAGAGGCCGAGGCGGAAGTGCTCGGCTTCGAGGATCGGGATGTTCATCTGTGTTGCCTCCTGGTTCTGTGTGCTCAGCGCTGGAGCGTCATAGGGATGGACTCGGCGGCGGTCATCGTGACGACTTCGCCGATCAGGTACGTGTGATCACCGACGGGAAGCCGGTCGACAACTCGGCACTCGAGCCGCAGCGGCACCTCGATGGCGAGGACCGGCATGCCATCCAGGCCGGCGCCGACCTCCACGCCTGCGAACCGGTCGCTGGCGGACGTCGCGAATTGGATGACGAGATCCATCTGGTCGCCGGCCATCACGTGGACGACGTAGCCTTCGGCAGCCAGCCACTCGTCGAGCTGGCTGGACTTGTGGTCGATGCACCACCCGACCAGCGCTGGCTCCAGCGACGTGGGGTGGAAGCTGTTGACAGTCTTTCCGATCGGGCGGTCGTCCCCGAGGGCGGTCACGACGGCGACGCCGGTGGGCCACCGTGCCAGCTGGCTGCGGAGCGTGGAGGGCGTCACGTCGAATGTGCTGGGTGTCACACAGGTCATGACGGCGATGGTGCGCCCGCCTAGGCGGCGTCGCTATCCGCCGTGTGCCGCGGCCTATCCGCGATGCGTTGATATTTCATTTCATCGACGTTCGTTGGACAATCAGCAGAACAGAACGATCGCGGTGTTGCCTCGTCCGGGTCTAGGATCACAGCATCAGGAGGAGAACCGATGGGACGGGTGACGACACCGCTCGGCTCCCACGGCCTGCTCCGGACCACGAACGTCGACGACGCCCGCGCTTCCATCGCCGCCTCGCTCGCGCCGCACCGGCTGCAACTGCTGGGCGGGCCGGGTTTCCGCGCCCTCCACAACGCCGCGAACCTAGACCGGCTGAGCTTCCACTACATCGACTACGGCACCGAGGTCGAAGTGTCTGCGGACAGCCTCGACTTCCACCTGATCCAGATCCCACTCGGCGGCCTCAGCACAATCCGCGTCGGCAACCGCGCGATCACTGCGACCCCGCGCAGCGCCGCGGTCACGACGCCGGGTGAGCCGGTCCGGATGCGCTACTCGACCGGAAACCCGCGGCTGATGGTTCGGATCATCCCGGAGCTGCTCAGCGAGCGGCTGGCGGTCGCGGCAAGCGGGGGAATCATGGTCCCGAAGCAGCCTGGCGCCAGCTTCGACGTCACGCGCGGGCCGGGCCGCAGTTGGCGCAGCCTCATCGAGATGATCATGTCCGACCTCGAGCGGGACAGTGCACTGGCGGCATCCCCCCTTGCGGCGGACTCGCTGCAGATCGCCGTGGTCGACGGCCTGATCGTGTCCCTCGCAGAGCCACCGGAGCGCTCTGCGCTCGAGCGGCCCGGGCCCGAACGGATCATCAAGCGGGCCGCGCGGATCATCGAGGAGCACTGTGCCGAGCCGCTCAGCACGCCTGACATCGCCGAGGCGGTCGGGCTCTCGGTGCGTGCACTGCAAGCAGGGTTCAAGACCCACCTCGACACGACGCCGATGGGCTACGTGCGCTACGCCCGCTTGCTCCGCGTGCGTGAGTTGCTCTCCGACGGCACTGCTCAGTCGGTCACGGAGGCCGCACTCAGGTGCGGCGTCACCCACCTCGGCCGGCTCTCGGGCGACTATCGGGAAGCGTTCGGAGAGAGTCCGAGCGAGACACTGCAGCGCGCTCGCTGACCCGCCCGCTGCCCTCCCGCTGGCCGCCTACAAGGGCCAGCGCATTACGGCTGAGGATCACGCTTTCCGGATAGAGAGGTGGCCCCGGCTCGCCTAGCGTCCACTGTCAGTCCGGTTGTGACCGGGCTCACGACATCGCCAAAGGGAGGCACTACATGCCCGTCACCGACTCGCTGCTCGCCGCGCTGGCCTCGGCAGAGGCCGAGATCATCGACCTGACCGCACCGCTGTCGCCCGAGACCCCGATCCTGCAGCTGCCCGAGCCGTTCGCGAACACCATCCCGCTGTCGCTCGAGACGGTCAGCGACTTCGATGACGCCGGGCCGGCGTGGGGGTGGAACAACATCCACACCGGCGAGCACACCGGCACCCACCTCGACGCCCCGGTGCACTGGGCCACGGGTCGCGACGGGCACTCCGTCGACACCATCCCGCCAGCGCGGCTGATCGGTCCCGCCGTCGTGCTCGACTTCACCGCGGAGGTCGCCGAGGACCCCGACTTCCTGCTCGAGCCGGAGCACTTCGAGAAGCACGTCGCCAACCACGGCCCGCTGCCCGACGGTGCCTGGCTGGTCTTCCGTACCGGCTGGAGCCGGTTCAACACGGACGCTGCTGCCTTCGTCAACGCCGACGAGCACGGCCCCCACACGCCGGGTGTCTCGGCGGCGGGTGCGCAGTGGCTGGCGGCGTCGGGCATCACCGGCTTCGCCGTCGAGACTGTCGGCATCGACGCCGGGCAGGCAGGTGGGATGGAGCCCCCGTTCCCGGTCCACCACTTTCTCCTCGGCGCCGACAAGTACGGCCTCACCCAGCTGCAGAACCTCGACCGCCTGCCTCGAACCGGAGCGGTGATCATCGCGGCGCCGCTGCCGATCGTCGGCGGTACCGGCTCGCCCGCTCGCGTGCTCGCGATCGTCCCTGCCTGACCTCGACCGCAAAGGAAGTAGTCCTATGGCCGAGCGGTCCTTCGCGCACGAGGTCCAGAAGCTCCGCATGGAGGGCGGCAGCACCTTCTCGGGCGAGGGCATCCTCGCGGTGACGAAGGCCCTGCTGCAGTCCGGCGTCGCCTACGTCGGCGGCTACCAGGGCGCCCCGATCTCCCATCTCATGGACGTCCTGGGAGACGCCCACGAGATCCTGGAGGGGCTCGGCGTCTACTTCGAGAACAGCGCGTCGGAGGCGACCGCAGCAGCGATGCTCGCGGCATCGGTGAACTACCCGTTGCGCGGCGCCATCACGTTCAAGTCGACGGTCGGCACCAACGTCGCCTCCGACGCGCTGGCCAACCTCGCCAGCGGCGGGGTCCGGGGCGGCGCCCTGATCATCGTCGGCGAGGACTACGGCGAAGGCTCGAGCATCATGCAGGAGCGTTCGCACGCGTTCGCGATGAAGTCGCAGATGTGGCTGCTGGACCCGAGGCCCAACATCGAGGCGATCGTGAGGTCGGTCGAGGCAGGGTTCGAGCTCTCCGAGGCGAGCAACACGCCGGTGATGCTGCAGCTGCGGCTGCGCTCGTGCCACCTGCACGGGTCGTTCACCGCCAAGGACAACGTCCGGCCGCCGATGACGGTCAAGGACGCTGTCGAGAACCCGAGCAGACAGCTCGACCGGATCGTGCTCCCGCCGGCGAGCTTCCTGCACGAGAAGGAGAAGATTCGGGACCGCTGGCCGGCCGCCGTCGAGTACATCACCTCGCGCGGCCTCAACGAGGTGCTCGGCGCCGGTACGGCGGACGTGGGCATCATCGTCCAGGGCGGTGTCTACAACACCCTGAACCGGGCGATGGAGCTGCTCGGGTGCTCCGACGTGTTCGGCAACACCC
The DNA here is from genome assembly GCF_004803405.1 of Nocardioides sp. Lineage (GTDB taxonomy): Bacteria > Actinomycetota > Actinomycetes > Propionibacteriales > Nocardioidaceae > Nocardioides > Nocardioides vastitatis. The sequence goes on from NZ_SSXI01000060.1 coordinate 30,408, forward strand.
AGGTTCCCGTCTACGTCATGAACGTGACCTACCCGGTCGTGGACGCGGAGATCCTCGACTTCTGTGCCGGCAAGCGAGCCGTGCTTCTCGTCGAGGAGGGGCAACCGGACTACATCGAGCAGAACCTCAACGCGATCCTGCGACGGGCCGGCTCGCCGGTCGCACTGCACGGCAAGGACCTCCTCCCCACGGGCGGTGAGTACACCGCGGCGGCGTTGACGAAGGGCGTCCACGCGTTCCTCAGCAAGTACCGCCCGGACGTCGTCGAAGGGCAGCCGACCCTGCTCCTGCCGGAGTCCGACCCGAGGAGCCCGTTCGCGACGCGGGTCGACGCGGCCGCCGTACGGACCAGGCCGCCGGGCCTGTGCACCGGATGCCCGGAGCGGCCGATCTTCTCGGCGCTGAAGCTCGCGGAGAAGGAGACCGGCAAGAAGCACCATGTCAGTGCCGACATCGGCTGCCACCTGTTCGCGATCAACGAGCCGTTCAACCTGGGCGCGACCACGATGGGCTACGGCCTCGGGTCCGCCGGGGCGGCCGCGCTCAGCTCCAAGGATGCCGATCGACGGACCATCGCCGTGATGGGCGACGGCGGTTTCTGGCACAACGGCCTCACCAGCGGCGTCGGGAACGCGGTCTTCAATAAGAGCGACCAACTGCTGCTCGTGGTCGACAACGCCTACAGCGCCGCGACCGGCGGCCAGGACGTGCTCAGCTCGAAGGCCGACAACGTGCTGCGCTCCACCCGGCACCCGATCGAGAAGGCCGTCCGCGGGATCGGCGTGACCTGGGCGAAGACGGTGTCGGACACCTACCAGATCGGCCGGCTCCGCGACCTCTTCGTCAAGGCCCTGACCACGAAGGAGCCCGGGCCCAAGGTCATCATCGCCCAGAGCGAGTGCATGCTGAACAAGCAGCGGCGCGACAAGCCGGCCCGCAACAAGGCGCTCAAGGAGGGCAAGCGAGTCGTCAAGGAGCGGTTCGGTGTTGACGCGGACACCTGCACCGGAGACCACGCCTGCATCCGGGTGTCGGGCTGCCCGTCGCTGAGCATCAAGCCCAATCCGGACCCGATGCGCACCGACCCCGTCGCCACGGTGCTCGACTCCTGCGTCGGGTGCGGGGTCTGCGGTGCGAACGCACACGCCGCCTCCCTGTGCCCGTCGTTCTACCGCAGCGACCTGGTCTTCAACCCGAGCTGGCGCGACAAGCTCCTCGCCCGGGTGCGCAAGGGCTGGATCGGCCTGCTGTCCTCCGGCGTCGAACGACGCGCGGCCCGTTACGAGATCGCAGAGGTGGCCTGATGTCGACCTGGACCACGGGCAAGCGCCCGATCACGATCGCGATCCTGGCCATGGGTGGCGAGGGCGGTGGCGTGCTCGCCGACTGGATCGTCGCCGTCGGCGAGGAGGCCGGCTACTACGCACAGAGCACCTCGGTCGCCGGCGTCGCCCAGCGCACCGGGGCAACGGTCTACTACGTCGAGCTGTACCCCGGCGAGGAGCCGGGCCCCGGCAGCGTCCGTCACGAGCCGGTGATGAGCCTGTTCCCCACCCCTGGTGAGGTGGACATCGTGATCGCCTCGGAGCTGATGGAGGCCGGCCGTGCCATCCAGCGCGGCTTTGCCACTCCTGACCGGACGACGCTCATCGCGTCCACCAACCGCGTGTACTCGATGGATGAGAAGCTCGCGCTCGGCGACGGCCGCATCGACAGCAACGCGCTGCTCGAGGCAGCCCACCGGGCCGCGCGGAAGCTCATCGCCGCCGACTTCATGCAGCTCGCGCTCGAGGCGGGCAGCGTCATCAGCGCCTCGCTGTTCGGCGCGTTGGCAGGGTCCGGCCAGCTGCCGTTCGCGCGCGAGGCGTTCGAGGACGCCATCCGGGCGAGCGGCAAGGGGGTCGACGCCTCGTTGCGTGCCTTCGCTGCAGGCTTCAACGCCGCCCAGCAGCCGGCGCCCCGGCCCACTCCCGCCCCCGTCGCGACCCCAGGCGTGGGCGGCGGTCCGGTGCCCGTCACCATCAGTCGACGCCGGCCGGTCGATCCCGCAGAGGAGGCGGCCGAGGCCGTCGAGAGACGCCGGCAGGAGCTTGCGGTCAGCGACCCCGCGTCGCTCGTCGGGCCGAGGCTGCAGCCGCACGCGAGCAGGATCACTGCCGAGTTCCCGGTGCCGGCCCGGTCGATGCTGCTCCACGGCGCGGTCCGCACGGCCGTCTACCAGGGCCCCGCCTACACGGACCGCTACCTCGACCGGGTCGCCCGCGTCGCCGTGCACGAACGCGAGGGCAGTGATGCCCGGCTGACCACCGAGGCGGCCCGGCACGTCGCGCTCTGGATGTGCTACCAGGACACGATCCAGGTCGCGCAGCAGAAGATCAGGCGACGCCGGCTTGACGGCGTACGCGCCGAGGCGAAGGCCGCACCGGGGCAGCTGATGAACGTCCGGGAGTACCTGCACCCGCAGGTCGAGGAGATCGCCGACACGCTGCCGACCCGACTCGGCCGCTGGGTGGCGGGCTCGGCGTGGTTCGGCAAGCTCGTCGGCAGGCTGACCCGCAACGGCATCGTCGTCAACACGACCGGCGCGATCGGCTACACGCTGCTGTGGGCGATGGCGATGTTCCGGCCTCTGCGACCGCGGTCGCTGCGGTTCGGCCGCGAGCAGGAGGCGATCGAGGCGTGGCTCGAGAAGGTCACCGCCGTCGCGCCCGCGGACTACGACCTGGCCTGCGAGATCCTCGAGTGCCAGCGCGTCCTGAAGGGGTACGGCGAGACGCACCACCATGGCCAGGAGAGCTTCGGCCTGCTGATGGCAGCCGTCGACGGCCTGGTCGGGCGACCCGACGCCGGGGCCACGCTGGCTTCGCTCCGTGCAGCTGCCCTGGCCGACGAGGACGGTTCCGCGCTGCGGTCCGATCTCGCCCGGGTGGCCGGCCCGGTGCTCGTCGAGGCCGGGTGACCGGACGACAGGCGATCAGCGACCGAGCGTCTGCGAGGGCAGCTCCTGGAAGGCAGCCCGGTAGACCTGCGAGAACCGCCCGAGGTGGAAGAACCCCCACCGGGACGCGATGTCGGTGACGGAGACGGTGGTGGGGTCGGCGTCGAGCAGGTCCTTGCGGACGCGGTCGAGGCGCACTCGGCGCACGTACTCCAAGGGCGTGACGTCGAGCTCGCGCTGGAACGCCTCCTGGAGAGTGCGCGCGGAGACCCTGGCGGCCTGCGCGAGGTCCGCCAACCGCCATGGTCGGTCGGGGGCGGCCTCGACGGCCGCCGTCACGACTCGCACGGCGCGCGACCCGAAGACGGCGGGTGCGACGGCAGCGCCCGCGCTGTTGGGTTGCGCGCTCAGCAGGCCCGCGATGACGGCCTGCTCGAAGCTGGACGCGGCCAGCGGCGACTGGAACAGCGAGCCCCCTGCGTCCAGGTCGTCGACCGCGAGGCGGACCAGTCGCAGCCAGGAGCGGACCGCGGGCGAGGCGAGGTCGAGCAGGGAGGAGAAGACGACCGGCTGGACGTTGTCGCCGGGCGCCGCGATCGCTTCAACCGCCTCCCTGCGGATGTGGACGAGCAGCTGCTCACAGTCCGCCGACCAGATCATGTCGACCGGCTCGGTCGGAGACCCGATCGTCGCGCGACTGCGGTCGGACGCCACCACCCGGTCGCCGACCTTGACGCGTGCCGTGCCGCTCAGGGGGATCTGGGCCAGGAAGAAGGTGTCGAAGGTCCCGGGCGTGATGCGCACCTCGTCGCCGTACCGCAGGTAGTTCAGGGTGACGTTCTCGCCGACAGCGGCCGCGTTGTGGACCATGTCGAGGTGGCTGCCACGTCGGGTGAGCGTCAGGAAGTGCGGACAGAAGGCCTGCGCGACCTCGTCGCGCGCCTCCTCGACCTCACGGGTGGCGATCCGCGGGTGTCGCGTCAGCAGGATCGTTGCCATGGGAACTCCTCGGTCCGAAGTCGAGCATACGGCAGTTGCACCCCCTGTGTCATTACAATTCCATGACGTTCGTGTTTCAAACGCAACGCACCGTTCTCTGGGCGGACGCGGATGGCGGCTGTCACCCGCGCATTCCGGATAGTGGCCTGCGTCACGGCTTCGTAGTGTCCGCTCCATCCCCGCCCGGGGCTGGAAATGGAGAGGACCTCGACATGCCCGACCTGACCGGACGCACCGCAATCGTCACCGGCGGTGCCACCCTGCTCGCTCACGGCGTCGTCACCGCACTCACCGACGCCGGCGCGAACGTCGTCATCGCCGACCTCGACCCCGAAGGCAAGGCCGTCGCCGACGCGTTCGGTGGCGAGGTGAGCTTCGTCCTCACGGACGTCACCGCGGACGAGTCGATCGCCGACCTCGTCCGTACGACGGTCGAGCGGCACGGCGGCATCGACATCGTCGTCAACCTGGCAGCGACGTACCTCGACGCCGGATTCGACACCCCGCGGGCGGACTGGCTCACCGCGCTCGACGTCAATGTGGTCAGCATGGTCGAGGTCGTCCGGCACGCGCACCCGTACCTGAAGGCCAGCGGGCACGGCGCCGTCGTCAACTTCACGTCGATCTCGAGCAAGGTCGCGCAGACCGGTCGCTGGGTCTATCCGGCCAGCAAGGCGGCGATCGCCCAGCTCACCCGTTCGATGGCGATGGACCTCGCCGGCGACGGCATCCGGGTCAACTCCCTCAGCCCCGGCTGGACCTGGTCGAAGATCATGGCCGACCTCTCCGGTGACGACCGCGAGAAGACCGACCGCGTCGCCGCGCCGTTCCACCTGACCGGCCGGGTCGGCGACGGGTGCGAGGTGGGGAGGGTCGTCGCCTTCCTCGCCTCCGACGACGCCTCCGTCGTCACCGGCGCGGACTGGGCCGCCGACGGCGGCTACTCCGCCATGGGGCCCGAGCAGGCCGTCCTGACGATCCCGCAGCTCAGCGCCTGAGCACGGAACCTCCCTGCTTCCTCCGAAGGAGACCATCATGAAGATCGGCATCGTCGGCGCAGGGTTCGCCGGCATCTCGTCAGCCAAGGTTCTCAAGCAGCTCGGCCACGACGTCACCGTCTACGAGAAAGCCCCGGACGTGGGTGGGGTCTGGAGCGAGATCCGTCGCTATCCGGGCCTGCGGACCCAGAACAACAAGGGCACCTACTGCCTGTCGGACATGAAGATGCCGCGGAGCTTCCCCGAGTGGCCGAGCGGTGAGCAGGTGCAGCAGTACCTGCAGACGTACGCCGAGCGGTTCGACCTGATGCGGCACATCCGACTGGGCAACGAGGTCTCGCGGGCCGAGCCAGCCGTCGGCGGCGGTTGGGATGTGACCGCCGCCGGCGAGACAATCCACTACGACCACCTCGTGCTGGCGAGCGGCATCTTCTCGCGCCCGTTCGTCCCGCCGTTCGAGGACATCGACGTCCTTGAGGAGGCGGGTGGGCAGATACTGCCGGCCGGTGATCTCCACAGCCTCGACGAGGTCAGGGACAAGCACGTCGTGGTCGTGGGCTACGGGAAGTCCGCGTGCGACATCACGGTCGAGATCGCCAAGGTGGCGGCATCCACGACCGTCGTCGCCCGCGAACTGCTCTGGAAGATGCCGCGCAAGGTCAATGGCGTCCTCAACTACAAGTACCTGATGCTCACGCGGATGGGCGAGGGCCTGTTCCGCTATCGCTCCGTGAACGGTCCGGAGAAGTTGCTGCACGCCGCCGACTCCAAGCTGGCCAACAACATGCTCGGCAGCGTCGAGAAGGTCACGACCAAGCAGCTCAGCCTCGATAGCCTCGGGCTCGTGCCGCAGGGCACATTCTCCGACATCGCGAAGTCGACGGTCTCGCTGGTGACCGAGGGCTTCTTCGAGGGAGTCGCCTCGGGCGCGATCGCGGTCCACCGCGACACCACCGTCGCCCGGTTCCTCGAGAAGGACGGCCAGCCGCACGCGGAGCTGGCCAACGGCGAGGTCGTCCGGGCGGACGTCGTGCTGGCCGCCACCGGATGGACGCAGGACATCCCCTTCCTGCCGAAGCATGTGACCGACCGGCTCCTCGACGAGAACGGCGACTTCCTGCTGTACCGCCAGATCCACCCGATCCACGTGTCCGACCTCAGCTTCGCGGGTTATAACTCCTCGTTCTTCTCGCCGTTGTCGGCCGAGATGTCGGCGGTCTGGATCGGCTCGTACCTCGATGGCCACCACCAACTGCCTTCGGAGGCCTCGATGCTCCTGGAGACGAAGGAGCGGCTGGCCTGGATGCGTGAGCGCACCGGCGGGATGCACGCCCGCGGCACCAACATCATCCCGTTCTCGATGCACAACGTGGACGAGGTGCTCTCCGACGTCGGTCTCGACGTGCCGCGGCGCACCAAGGCCAAGCAGTGGCTGTTGCCGGTCAAGCCGGCGGACTACCGCAAGATCACCCCGAGGCTCGTCCGCAAGCTGAAAGCGGGGCGCTGATGCCGACGTACGACGCCATCGTCGTCGGTGCCGGCATCAACGGTCTCGTTGCGGCGGCCGAGCTGTCGGGCGCGGGGTGGAAGGTCGCCCTGGTCGAGGAGCGTGACCGGCTGGGCGGCTTCATCGCCTCGGACGAGCTCACCCTGCCCGGGTTCGTGCACGACACCTTCTCCTCCTGGCACTCGCTGTTCATGGCCGGCGCCGCGTACGCCAACCTCGGGGCCGACCTCCACCGGCACGGGCTGGAGTACTGCAACACCGACGGTGCCGTGACGGCGTCGGTCTCCGACAGGGGAGTGGTGCTCGCCCAGCGTGACGTTGGGGCGACGGCGGAGTCGCTCGAGCACCCGGCCGACCGGGACGCCTATGTACGGATGCTCGCCGACATGGAGCGGTGGGCGCCTCACGTGTTCGGAGCGTTGAGTTCCGAGATGACCGGCCGGACTCTGGCCCGGCTCGGCGTCGCCGCGCTCCGTGGCCTGCGCGGGAGCGGTCTCGACGAGCTGCTCCGCGCCTCCGTCCAGAGCGGCCGTGCCTACTGTCGCGAGCGCTTCGCCGACTGGGAGGTCGACCAGCTCTGGGCGCCCTGGCTGCTTCATGCCGGGCTCGCGCCCGACCACGCCTCCGGTGGGTTGATGCTCCCGGTGATGGCGTTCTCGATGCACGGGCTCGGCCTGCCGGTCGTGAAGGGCGGCGCGGGGAACTTCGTCGCCGCCTTCGAGCGGCTGCTCGCCGAACGCGGCGTCGACGTACACCCCGGCGCGGCCGTGACCCGGATCGAGGTCCGCGACGGCCGGACCACCGGCGTCGTTGCCGGCGGTCGTCACCTGGCCGCGCGGCGGGCCGTCCTCGCCTCGACCTCGACCACCGCGCTCTACGACCAGCTGCTGTCTCCCGACGCGGTCGGCGCCGCCGAACGAACCGCGGTGGTCCGGCACCGTCCGGGCCGTGCGGCGATGCAGATCCACGTAGCGCTCGATGCTCCCATCTCGTGGACCGACAGCCGGCTCGACGAGGTGCCCCTGGTCCACATCAGCGATGGCTCGGGTACGACAGGCGTAGCCTGCGCGCAGGCGGAGGCCGGCCTCCTGCCGGCAGAGCCCACGGTCGTCGTCGGGCAGCAGTGCCGGCTCGACCCAACCCGCGCGCCCGCAGGGAAGGCGACGCTGTGGATCCAGCTGCAGGAGGTGCCGTTCGCGCCCGTCGGCGACGCGGCCGGGGCCATCGACGCCGACGGCTGGTGGTCGGACGGCGTCCTGAAGGCCTACACGGACCGGGTCCTTGACCGGGTCGCCGCCCACGCTCCCGGGTTGCTTTCCTCGGTCCTGGAGGTCAAGACGCTGCCCCCGACCGCGTTGCAGGCTGCCAACCGCAACGCCGTCGCCGGCGACCCCTACGGCGGTGCCGCGGAGCTCGACCAGAGCCTGCTCTGGCGACCCGGCACGCGAACCGGCCACGCGACTGGCGCCGGGGGCCTACACCACATCGGCGCCTTCACCCATCCTGGCCCCGGGCTCGGCGGTGGATCCGGCCACCTCGTCGCCCAACAACTCCTCAAGCACTCCCGGTCCGCGCGGATCGTGGGAACGCCACTAAGACGCCTTGGTCGCGGCTGACAACGCGGCCGCAGTGGGACTACACCTGCTGCCGATGGAGCTCGAGGTCGCCGCCAAGGAAGCTCCGGCGCGTGAAGGGCTCATATTCGAACCGTGCCACGCTTACGCCCCGAAAACCACAGCACAAGCCGCCCCATGAGGTCACGATCGAGCAAGAAGTGCGGGCCATGCGGCCACGGCATGCCACATCTTCGCGCAGGTCAGCGCACGAATGCTCACAGGCCAGCAAGGCTGGACATCTCGCGTCCGCTCGCGCTGGATGTCCAGAGGTCGCAGGTTCAAATCCTGCCCCCGCTACTGAAAAGTGGCTCGTGACCTGCGGAAACGCAGAGCACGGGCCACTTGTCATTTGAGCCATTCCTGCTTATGTCGCGGTTTGTGGACCCAGAAACCTCTCAAGGTGCTCGTCGAGAGGAGCCTCCGGCGGCGCATCGGCGGGCGACGCGGCGCGAGGTCAGCCGCGTAGTTTCATCTGATTTCGGGCGACTTCTAGGCGGCTGGCCGAGGTGCCCAGGCGGGGGAGTGTCGCCACCTGGGAGGCGCCTGGATCGAGCGTCACGCGCTGTTGAGCGGCGGAAAAGACGCAGGTCATCAGGCGGCGCGGAAACCTTGGAATGATCGGGCGTGCCTCGTCGAAGAGGGGCGAGTGCAATTGTCGCCCGCGCACCGAACACTTCGGTCCGCGCCTGCGAGCAGTCCACCCCTGCATGCCGGGACCGCTCCAGCGCGTGCGTGATTTCACGCAACCCTCGCTCCGCAGAGCCGCCCGCGGTTGGCGCGCTCGATCTCCTTCTCTCCCCCACCTTCATCCGGTAGTCGGCGGTGAGGTCGATCTCATCGAGGCGCAGCTGGTGGTAGTCGGCACTGATGACGATATGGAGGGCAGCGCCGATCTTTGCGATCGATTCGCGTGCCTTGCTGAGCCGTTCCTTGGTCTTCGCCCGGTTGATCGGTCTGACCGTCTTCACGGCGAAGTCCGCCTCGACGTTGTAGGCGTGCAGCATCAGGCTCGACGCCGAGGTGAAGGTCGTCGACCACCGGGCCGCGAACCCCACACAACGGCGCCTGACCGTCCTCGGGAAGCCCGTCCGCCGCAAGAAGTACGGGCAGCCGCTATGGACGGTGCAGATCCGCGACCGCAAGGACACCGAACGTCTCGCCACAGCCGCCCGACAGACAGCCGCCGCACCCCGACTCGACATCCGCTGAATAGGGACTGCTGCACGATCTGGTGACAATATGACCCAGCGGAGAGCGTTTCCTGTCGCGGTCATCTCGACCAGCGATCGTGCACACCCCCTTTGCGATTTTGGCGGGCGCGATCTACAGACGCGGTTTGAGCGTTGAAGTGCACATTGCCCCTGCTGAAGCCGGTCGGGGCGCCTCACCTGTACAGAGCCAGTGGTCGCGAGCCTGCGGTCGCCATGGTTCACGGCCCATGCCGTGACGGGATGGTCAGCTCACGGGGCACGCGATCGCTGCGCAGGTGACAGCTCCGCTAGACGCGGGCCTCACGTGGCCCGGAACCTAAAGGTGATACCGACTGGCAGCACCGAGGACGGTCAGGGCCGGCGCGGCCCTCGGAGGCGGTCCACGCCTTGAGGTGGAATGCAATGGCTGCAGCATCAGGAGGAGGACGCCGGCACCGGCGAGCACTCCGATAACTGGCAACACGATGCCGACCAAGGGTCCAGCCGCGGCCGACAGCTCGGGAAGCCGATCGCATGGAACGCGCCGACACTCATCCCGACGTTGGCGGCGTTCTCGCGCATCGGCGTGAGCGCCAGTGTCTTGGGCGCCGCGAGCAGGAAGAGGCCGGCAGCCACAACATCAGCCCAGTACGTCCGACATCAGGGTGTCCCGGGAACTGGTGGCATGTTGTAGATGTAGCCGTCGAGCCATGGCCCGTTGCCGGTCACGGATGCGAACACCCTGGTGAAGGGCGCGAGCAGCCGGACCGTTGACTCCAGGTTGTCCTCGTTCTTCATCAAGACTTTCATCACGTAGTCCAACTGCTCTAGCGCCGGACCGAGGTCTACCCGGGACTTTCGGATCAGTTGGGTGAGCTCCTTGCTCAGGGCCGTGGTGGCGACGAGGATCCGGTGCACGACCTCCTTCCGCAGCAGAAGCGCATTGAACAGCGTGTCCGCGTCATCCATCAGGGTCACGATCTCCTCATCCCGGGCATCGAGGACGTGACTGACCCGGCCGAGGTTCCGCAGCAGACGGTTCACTTCCTTGTCCCGCGACGCCATCACCGTGGAGAGCCGTGACACGCCGTCGAGGGCTGCGCGGAACTCCTTGGGAGTGTTCCTTGTCAGATCGGCAAGGGCGGTCAGGGACGTAGCGAGCTGGTCGGCGTCGATCTGCTTGGACTTCTCGGCGAGCTGACTGAATGCCTCGACGATCTCGAAGGGCGCAGTCGTCCTGGCCAGAGGTATGACGCCTCCGTCCTCCATCGGCTTCGAGCCGGCGGGGAGGATGTCGAGGGACATCGCCCCGAGCAACGTGCGCACCCGGATCTCCGCCCGCGACCTGGTGCCGAACGAGAGGTCCGTGTCGAACCGGAACCCGACCCGCACCTTGGCGCCATCGAGTTCGATCGACGTCACTTTCCCGACCCTGACCCCGACGACATGGACCGGATCGTTCACCTTCAGGCCGCCGGCTTCCGCGAACTCGGCGTAGTAGGTGTCCCCGCGGCCGATGAGCGGGAGATCACCTGCGCGCAACCCGGCGACCAGCAGCAACGCCATCGTAGCCAGGGCGATCGCCCCGACCACGACGGGATTCCTGTCCTGGAAGCGCTCGATCTTGCGCACCACCGTCGGCCCAACTCCCTCTTCGCTGAATGACGAAAGCGTCAGTCATGAGTACTGCTCTCGTCAAGTAGTCCTGACGATTTCTTCACTTTGGGTTGACGCTGTCTTCCTCATGAGTGACGATTCCGTCAGAGTGTGAGGAGCGTTCATGGACAATCACGGCACGCATAGCGACCTGCATAGCGAGCAGGGAGCGCAACGGGGCGAGCACCCCGGCCGGTCGGCCAACCCGGTCATCAAGGTGCACGAACTGGCATGGCTGGAGTTCGACAAGCCTGACCTGGCGAGGACGGAGGTCTTCGCTCGCGCCTTCGGCTTCACGACGGTGTCCCGCACCCCGAGCGAGCTGGTGCTTCGTGGGACGGCGGCCGGCGCTCCGTGCCTGATTGTCCGGAATGGTCCCAGGTCGCGATACGTCGGAGCCGCCTTCAAGGCCTCCCAGGCCACCGATGTCGTGCGTCTTGCCGACTCTAGCGGCGTGGCCGTGCGACGCCTGCCGGAGCACATCGGCGGGGTGAGTGTCGACCTGATGGATCCCAGCGGGACCAGGGTACGAGTGGTTGCCGACCTCGAAGAGCTACCAGAGCTTCCAGCCCAACAGGCACACACCTTCAACTTCGGTCACAGACTGCAGCGGGTCAACGCCACGCAGCGGCCACCGCGCGAACCGAGCCGCATCCTGCGACTGGGCCACGTGGTCCAGCAGACCACCAGATACCTCCAGACGCTCGACTGGTACCTGGAGAACCTGGGCATGATCGTCAGTGACTTCAAGTACTTCGATGGTCAGCGGGAGCGGGGCCCGATGATGAGCTTCGTCCGTTGTGACCGTGGCTCCGAACCGGCCGATCACCACACGCTGGCGCTGACCCTGGGCCCGCGCAACAGGTACGTGCACTCCGCCTACGAGGTCGCCGACCTCGACGCGCTGGCCGCGGGCGGGGAGTACCTCAGCGACCAGGGGTACCGCCGGTCCTGGGGCATCGGCCGACACATCGAAGGAAGCCAGATATTCGACTACTGGCGCGATCCCGACGGGTTCCTCGTCGAGCACTTCAGCGACGGCGACATGTTCGACAACACCTTGGAACCGGGTTGGTCTCCTATGGCAGCTTCCGGGCTGGCCCAGTGGGGTCCACCGGTCACTGCAGACTTCCTCGGCCTGTCGCCCGGCCGGGAATCCCTTCGCGAGCTCGCGGCGATGGTCACCAGCCTCCGCGAGTCCAACGAGTTCGACCTCAACCGCCTTCACGGCCTATTGAAAGTAGCCCGCTCATGAGCACCGCCATCCTCCGGACCGCAGACGCCTGGTGGGTTCGCATCGGCGACCACGTCGCTCGGATCAAGACCGCTGCCACGACCACTCGCGAGTTGCTCGCGGACCGCAGTGCCATCGCCGCGGCCGCCAGCGCGGGAGCCGAGACGCCGATCGACTCGCTGCACCTGCTTTCCCCGGTCACCTCACCGTGCCGTGTGGTCGCACAGATGACGAACTTCGCCTCGCACGCCTCGGACGCAGGCGTCAAGCCCTCGACTGTGCCGCTGACGTTCTTCCGCAAGTCATCGGGGTCCATCAGTGGCCCTGGACAGGACATCATCAAGCCCAGCCACGTGAGCCTGCTCGACTACGAGGCCGAGGTTGGTGTGGTCTTCGGGAGGACTGTGCCCGTGGGCACGCAGATCGGCGCTGACAATCTCGCCGAGTACGTCGCCGGCCTGGTCATTACAAACGACGTCTCGGCCCGGGACGTTCAGCTCCCGAAGACCCAGTTCTTCGAGTCCAAGTCGTACCCCACGTTCACTCCCGTGGGGCCGGCCCTCGTGCTGCTCGATAGCGACGAACTGAAGCGGTTCGACGACCTGCGACTCCAGCTGTGGGTCGACGGCAAACTGCGCCAGAACACCCGAATCGGTGACGACATCATCTATCGACCCCTAGACGCACTCAAGTCCCTGACCAGGTTCCAGCATCTCGACGCGGGAGACTTGCTTCTCACCGGCACGCCCGTCGGCACCGCGCTCAGCGCACCCCCGGCCATCGTCCAGAAGGTCGCGGGTCTCCTTCCCGAGAAGCGGAAGTGGCAGATCTTCCTCGCCAAACAGGCGAAGAACCCGCGTTACCTCCAGGACGGCGACCTCGTCGAAATCTCAGTCGCCTCGGAGGACGGCACCATCGACCTGGGCACGCAGCACACCACGGTGAGGTATGCCCGGTGAACGAGGACCTGCTCTGGCCCGCCTACCGCACGCCAACGGACCTGGCATCGGTCGAAGCGACCGCCCTCGAGGAACGTGGGCTCCCCGCATCGACGTACGAGCTCCTGGTCAGGGCCGCCCGCCTCTGGCCCGAGAAGACCGCCGTCACCGTGCTGCCCGATGCCGCGCGCTGGCGCCAGCCGATCCACTGCAGCTTCTCCGAGCTGCTCGCCCAGGTCCACCGCACCGCCAACCTGCTGCACGGCCTCGGCGTCCGTCGCCACGACGCCGTCGCGTTGATGGCACCCAACTGCCACGGGCTCCTCGTGGCGACGCTCGCGGCCCAGCTCGCGGGGGTCGCCGCCCCGATCAACAGCGCCCTGTCACCTGAACACATCGGGGAGCTGCTGGACCGATCAGGCGCGCGAATCCTGATCGCCTCAGGACCGGAGTTGGATGAGAGCACATGGGAGAACACGCAGAAGCTCGCTGCGTCCGGAGCCGTGGACGGCCTCCTGGTCCTGCGGCCGACCGACGCACCGACCCCGGCGCCCACGCTACCCGACCTGCCGGGCGTCAAGGTCGCCTACGCCAGCGGGACTGCGGACGCAGATGACGGTGCTGTGTTCGTGGGGGTGCCGCCGGCTTCCGACGACCTGGCTGCGCTGTTCCACACCGGCGGAACGACCGGCACTCCCAAGCTGGCGGCACACACCCACGGCAACGAGGTCGCCAACGCCTGGATGATCGCAGCCAACGAGCTGCTCAGCGAGGACTCCGTGGTTTTCGCCGGTCTGCCCCTCTTTCACGTCAACGCCCTTCTCGTGACGCTGCTGGCTCCGTTGTTCAAGGGTCAGACGGTCGTGTGGACCGGCCCCCAGGGGTACCGCGAGCCAGCGCTCTACGGAGCATTCTGGGAGATCGTCGAGCACTACAAGGTGTCCGCGATGAGCGCGGTGCCCACGGTGTACGCCGTCCTCTCCGGTTGCCCAGTCAACGCCGACCTCTCCAGTCTGCAGTTCGCCATGGTGGGCGCCTCCCCGCTTCCCACTGCGGTCCGGGAGAACTTCCAGGCCCACACGGGAGTGCCACTCGTCGAGGGATACGGACTCACCGAGGCGACCTGCGCTACGGCGCGCAGCTTCCCGGATCACCCACGACCCGGTGAGGTCGGACAGCGAATGCCGTACCAGCAGGTCAAGGTCGTTCGTATCGGTCCCGATGGCTGCTGGCAGGACCTGCCCCCGGGCCAGGTCGGTGTCCTCGCGATCTCCGGGCCGAGCGTGTTCCCCGGCTACGTGGTCGGGCGGACCGACGGAGGCCACGCGCTCGACGGGCTCGGAAAGCTGGTCGACGGCTGGCTGGACACCGGGGACCTGGCCCGAGTCGACGCCGACGGGTTCATCCACCTCGTCGGACGGGGAAAGGACCTGATCATCCGCGGCGGACACAACATCGATCCCGCTGTGATCGAGGACGCCCTGCTGAGCCATCCGGATGTCGCTGCTGCATCAGCAGTCGGGCGACCTGATCGCCACGCCGGCGAGGTACCTGTCGCTTACGTCGCCCTCCACCCGTGCGCGTCCGCGACGGAGGACCAGTTGCTGGCGTGGTCCGCTGACGAGATTACCGAGCGGGCGGCTGTGCCCAAGGCCGTGGTCGTTCGCGACACGCTGCCGGTCACCGACGTGGGCAAGCCCTACAAGCTGGCACTCCGCGCGGAGGCAGCCCGTGACGTCGTCCTCGGCGAGCTGCACGGCTTGGCCGGCATCCGATCTGTCGACACCGTCGTCGAGGACGGTTCCGTCACCATCCTCGTCGGAGTCACCGACCCGGGCGTCGAGGCCGCCGTCGGGGCGCTGCTCGGCCAGTACACGCTCACGTGGCGCGTCGTTAGGAGGAAGGAATGAGCAGCATCCCCCGGGTCGTCATCGTCGGAGCTGGGCCCACCGGTGTAACGGCCGCCACGCTGCTCGCGCAGTACGGCGTGCAGTGTCTGGTGCTCGACCGCTGGCACGAGGTCTTCCCACAGCCCCGGGCGGTCCACCTCGACGATGAGGTCTACCGCATCCTCGGCACCCTGGGTATCGCCGACGCGTTCCGACGGATCTCGCGGCCGTCGTACGGCTTGCGGCTGTTGGACCGTGACCATCGAGTGCTGGCGGAGTTCAGCCGGGACGGCGTGGCACCGCACAGCGGCTACCCGCGCGCCAACATGTTCGACCAGCCGAAGCTGGAGGAGCTGTTGCGCGAGAACCTCCTCCGCCAGTCGGGCGTCACGTTCCGCGGGGGCGTCGAGGTCAAGGAGGTTCGCGCAGCGTCGTCAGGGAGCGTTGAGGTCACATTCGAAGACCTCGAGACGAAGAGCACAGAGGTGGCCCGGGCGCGCTTCGTCCTCGGCTGCGACGGAGCCAACAGCACCGTCCGCACGGCGATCGGCTCGACCATGGAAGACCTCGGGTTCGAGCAGCGTTGGCTGGTGGTCGATGTGGAGACGCCGGCCGATCTGCATAAATGGGACGGCGTCCACCAGGTCTGCGACGCCCGACGCGCGGCGACCTACATGCGCATCGGAGCCACTCGCTACCGCTGGGAGTTCCGCCTCGTCGACGGCGAGACGGCCGCGGACTACGAGACCGTCGACAGCCTGTTCCCCCTCCTAGCTCCGTGGACGGAGGACCTTCATTCCGACGACCTAGACCTCGTCCGCGTCGGCGAGTACACGTTCCACGCTAAGGTGGCCGACCGCTGGCGCTGCGGCAACGTGTTCCTCCTCGGTGACGCCGCCCACCTGACGCCACCGTTCATTGGACAGGGCATGGGAGCCGGCATGCGGGACGCTGCGAATCTCGCGTGGAAGATCCACGGCGTCCTCACCGGTGCCCTGGACCATTCGGTCCTGGAGAGCTACGAGAACGAACGCAAGCCTCACGCGACCGCAATCGTCCGCCTCGCCAAGCTCACGGGGACCCTGATGACCGCCGGCGGCCGTTTCGGTGACCTCCTGCGGGCAATCTGCGCCCCACGACTGTCCCTGGTGCCGGGACTGCGGGCGCGCGTCGTCTCCAGCGAGACATCGAGGCTTCACGGAGCACCGTGGATCACCGCAGGTCGACGCGACAAGCTGGCCGGCCGCCTGTGCCCTAACCCAGTCATGCCCGACGGCCGTCGACTCGACGAGCATCGAGCACGTCGCTTCGCCCTCGTCACACCTGCGCCCCTCTCGGCCTCGGACCTCGCGACTCTCGCAGGACGGCAGTGCCTGGTCGTCGACAGCAGCACGACCCCAGACCTCCAGTCGTGGCTGATCAGCGCGAACGCCACCGCCGCCGTCGTACGACCAGACGGAACGGTGATGCAGAGCGGCAACAACCCGTCGATGCTGTGCGCCGCGGTTGCCGTGATGGTGCGGCGCGGCTCGGGTCTGCGTAGCGCGTCGAATGCTGATCTATCCTTCAGTCCTGACGACTAGGTGAACAGCCACTTCGGACCCACGAGAGGACCACGGCCGCATGCCGGACCCGATAAAGGTTACGACCCGGACCGATCGCCGGAAGGCCCGAACACGTGCGGCACTGATCAAGGCCGCCCAGCGCTTTCTCGCCGAAGGCCGGGTGAATGTCGCGGTCTTGGAGATCACCCAGACTGCGGACATCGGGCTCGGCTCGTTCTACAACCACTTCGAGACTAAAGAGGAGCTGTTCCGCGCCGCCATCGACGATGCGCTCGAGGCGCATGCTGATCTCCTCGAAGAGCTCACCGCCGACATCGATGACCCCGCTGTCGTCTTCGCACACAGCTTCCGGCTGACCGGGAGGCTGCACCGCGCCCAACCTGAGCTCAGCAGGGTCGTGCTGAGCAGCGGCCCCGCTCTGTTGACGTCGAACGTGGGACTCGCTCCGCGGGCCCGCCGGGACATCGAGGCCGCTGTCCGCCGTGGCCGGTTCAAGGTTGCCGACATCGATCTGGCGATGGTCGTCGTCGCCGGGGCCGCCATTGCGCTCGGCCAGCTTCTCCATGCGCGGCCGGAGCGCGACGATGCGGCAGCGACGGACCAGGTCACGCAGGACGTCCTGCGCATGCTGGGCCTGACGTCTTCCCAGGCCCGGAAGATCTGCGCGATGCCCCTTCCCCAGCTCATCCTGGTTGACAGAGAACAACAACCGGGTTGATTGCGTGCCGGTCATCGAACAACCACTATGACCGACGGGGCGCTAAGAGCGATAACGCTACCTGCTTGTCGCCTCAAGAGAGTCGGAACATGGCACTGTGCTCGCGGACTAGAAGTTCGCTTGCGGCGCACCGCCGTCACGGCGCAGCAGGGACCGCTGCTCTCGACCCCGGGCGAAACAACGGAGCCGGCGAACATCTTTGCCAATCACGCCCGCTCACCGTCTCCGGTGTCGGACAGAAGAGAGTGCTGCTCGGTGGCGACGGTACCCACCATCCGACGCACGGTGATCGCCGTCGTTTGGATGGGTGCCGGGTAGCTCATCGAGCTGTGATGACACAGGCGACGGGTGCTGGGACCGCAGATCTGATGATTCCGTCAGTTCAATCTCGCGAAGCCCTTGCGCCCGCATCTGTCATGTGTCACGGTAAGTGACGAATCCGTCAGTTAAGGGCTGAAGCCGATGCCCGGTGTCCCTACATCGATTCCCATTCGGGCTTCGCGCAGCACCTGGCTCCTCGCCACCAGGAGGCAACCCGATGAAGACCACTCGCCGTCGCCTACTCAGCTCCGCGGTGACGCTGTCTGGCGTGGCCGCGGCGGCGCCGCTGGTCGGGTTGAGCGCTCGCGCTGCCGCGCGGGAGTTGCCTGTCCCCAGTGTGGGGACGCACTTGGTGCTGCTCGGCACGGCCGCGGGACCGGTTCCGATGGCCGGGCGGAGGGGCATCTGCACGGCGCTTGTCGTCGATGGGCGTACGTACTTGATCGACGTGGGCAGGGGCGCCGTCGACCAGTTTGAGACCGCAGGCCTGTCCATGGGCACCCTCGGCGGCATCTTCGTCACTCACCTGCACTCAGACCATCTTGCAGACCTCTACACGCTGCTGTGGTTGCGCTTCGGCGGGTACAACTCGATGACTCATCCGGTCGACATCTATGGCCCAGGGCCCGCTGGCGCGCTGCCTGCGCCGTCGTCGGACCGTGACGTTGACACGATCAACCGGAAGAACTCCACGCCTGGGCTTGCCGATTTTCTCGCGAAGTCGATGGAGGCCACGGCCTACGACCTGAACATCAGGATGCGTGACGAGGCCTGGCCAGATATCAGGACAATGGTGCGCTCGCACGAAATCCCGCTGCCTGATGTCGACGCCGGGCCGCTCGGAAACATGGCGCCTGCGATGAAGCCATTCAAGGTCATGGCCGACGATCGCGTGCGGGTCAGCGCGATCTTGGTCCAGCACCCGCCGGTCTTCCCGTCGTTTGCATTCCGGTTCGACACCGACCATGGGTCCGTTGTGTTCAGCGGCGACACCACTGTCACGCCGAACATGGTCACTTTGGCGCAGGGAGCCGACGTCCTCGTCCACGAGGTCATCGACCTGCAAGCCGTCGAGCAGTTCGGCAACCTGACCCCGGAGCAGTTGGAGCACCACCGCAGGAGCCACACAGATGTCACGAAGGTCGGGCCTATCGCGCGGGAAGCCGGTGTCGCGACGCTCGTTCTCAACCACCTGGCGCCCAGCACACCGGCCTGGTCGGACGCGATCTGGCTGGCCAAGGCGCAGCAGGGCTTCACTGGCAAGGTCATCGTCGGCAACGACCTTATGCGGGTCCCGCTATGACCGCGGCGACGATCGGGGCTGCCGTACGATCCGGTGACAGCACGACCCAGCGGAGTGCAATCTTGGTGGGCGCTGTCTACAGACGCGGTTTGAGCGTGAAGCTGCACATTGCCCCTGTTGGTGTTCCGCACCCGTCGACACAGACCAGATGTCAGCGGTCCGTGCATCAGACCCGTTGTCGCGGTCTTTGGTTCTGCTAGGCGGGGTTAGGTCACGATTCCGCGAGAGCGCGCGGCGCGCTCAGCCGAACAGCTCCTGCAAGGCGAGCCTCGTCTCCCGAAGCGGGTCCCGCTCGCTGCCCGGCGTCGTGTTGGTGGAGAAGTCCACAGACGCGTCCGGTCGGACCCGCGCCAGCACCCACCTGTCGTCAGGCCCGATCTCGGTCGACGACATGCTCTGGCGGTCACCGCGCAGCACCATCATCGACAGCTCGACTGACGCCGTCCCTGTCTCGGGCGATGTCGGCGGATCGGGCACGACGACCGCCGACATCTGCTGGTGTCGCCCCTCGAAGGAGGTGTGCAGAGTTCGCCCGAGCGGATCCGCCGGTCGGTAGCGCAAGCTCCCCGACACCACCTCGGCGCCGTCGGGGGTCACAGTGCGCCCGGCCGCATCGACCAGGACGGTCATCACGTCAATCGTGCGCGTCCACGTCGCCGGGGCGAGGATCGCCGACCAGCCACGGGCATCGCTGAGCACCCCACTGGTCGCGATTGTCGGCCACGCGGCCGAGGTGAACGCGACCTCGGCGCTCCATCGGATCTCCTCGACGGCGGTCTGAGTGGTGGCCAACGTCATGGTGACCTCGCCACCGTCGGGCCCGATCACCGCGGTCTCGACATCGTCACCGGCGTGCAACGTGATCGCAACCCGGTCGATGGTGGGGTGTCCCCGTACCAGCAGCCGGGCGGGGACGCCCACCTCCGCGCGCACCGTGCGATGGTCCACCGGCGCTCCCGACGCCACGTCCCCGAGCGCCCCAGAGACCGTGTGCTGCTGGGTGCGGAGCTCGCCGTCCAGTTCGGCGGCGTACGACACCTCGAACTGGACCGAGCCGACCAGGTCTTGCGGCTGTCCCTCGGTGAGAGCCTGCTCCCACGCCTGTGCGCCGCGGGCGGTCAGCTCGACGACGAAGACGCCGTCGGCGGTGTCGCTGCCCGCCGAGGACGTCGGGTCCCGTACGACGTGGTCCGCGGGGAGGGTCAGAGACGCCCTGACCGAGCGGAGGTTGAGCGGCTGGAACCGCCAGCCCTGGGCGGTGTGGCCGGCCGACCCCAGGGCCGCCACCCACGCGTCCCGGCGGGTCGCGACCTCCGCCGGTCCGAGCGCCGGCAGTACCGTGCACGAGACGGTGGCGTCACCGCCGGTGGTCCGCACCGTGCCGTCGACCTCCTCGGACCGCGTGGTTGCCGAGGTGCCGATCCCCACTGGGTTCGCGGCGAGGTACATCGCGTGGCCGTCACCGGGGAAGAGCATCACGTCGCCGACCAGCACCGGGTCCACCCGTCGCGGAGGCGGCACGTTGGCCACGACGCCGATCTGGAAGTGCGGGCGGTCCTTCAGGTACGACGCCAGCACCGGCTTCAGCGGGAGCCGGACGGCCGGAGCGGTGGCGATCCTGAGCTGCTTGACCGGGGAGGAGAGGTAGACCGCGTGGGCGACGGTCGGCGTCGCCGCCAGCGGCTGTCGGGCCATTGCGACCGTCGGTTGGCGGGCCTTGCGAGCGGTCTCCGCCTCGGTGGTCCGCTTCCGCTCGGGCGTCAGCGCCGCCCCGACACGGTCGACCCACCTCATGCCGGCACCTCGAACGGATCGACCACCGACCGCACCACGTTGCCGTCGAGACCGAACAGGTACTCGCCCCGGGTCAGGTCGACCTCGCCCAAGAGCTCCCGCAGCGGCACATCCTCCACCCGCAGCAGACGTCGGTCCGCCGTCGTTCGCACCAAAAACGCCATGACCCGGCCGGCTCGGTCGTACTGCACCTCGCGCACACGACCTCGCACCAGGTCCAGCGACTCTCGCTGGCGACCACGCTCGCGCCGGTGCTCACTTCGTGACAGCACCGAGACGATGTCCTCGTGCTGGGAGCGCTGGAACCGGTGACCCTCGGCCGTGGTGCCGCGCGACTCGACCACCACGTCGGTGACGCCGTGGCCCCGCGCCACCGGCAGCATGCCGCTGAGCGAGGGCGCCGCGGCGGCGGGCCCGCGGTCGTGCTCGCGGGCGGGCGCCGTCTCGCGGCGTCTTCCGATCCGGCGCACGGCCGGACGCAGATCCACCCTTCCAGCCGCGGACTCGCTCGACGAGACCGGCCGAATCCGGCTCTCCATCAATGAGCCGCTCGTGGCCGTCACGGTCACCATGCCCCTCGACGACGACGCGGACTCCGTGGTCGGAGCGGCGTCGGACGGATCGGGCCCTGTGACTTGCAGGATCGCCGGGCGTCGACCCGCCACCGTGGCCTCGAACGTCGGCGGCTCCGATCCCGTGACCTCGCTCTCGATCACCCACGTGCCGGCGATCGGCCGGACGCGACCGTCGAGTGTCAGCCGGACGGTGGTCCCGTCGATGCTCTCCAACCGGACTCCCTTGGCCCGCGAGCGAGCGGTCACTGTCGCCTTCTTGCCCTCGGGGTCGGTCAGCCGGAGGGTCGGGTCGGCGTTGCGGACGATGACCACCACGTGCCGGTCGAGCTCGGTCAGGTCGAGCCGGGCCGCGACAGCGGTGTGGTCGTCGTTGGTCCGCAGCGGGACGATCATGCGGTGGCGCCCGTGTGCCTCGGCCACGGCGTCCCGGGCCGCGCCTGCCAGCCCGCCGGCTACGGTGAGCCGGTAGTGGATCCCGCGGCCGACCTGCAGCCGCTGGGCCAGCCAGCTGAGCACCTCGCGGTCGTCACTGAGCAGGAACAGGGTGCCGAGGCGAGCCAGCCGGCGCAGCATCATCAGGTCGTCGCGGTTGAAGCGACTTCCCCGCCCGACCACGACGATCGCCGACCGGGCGCGCACGGTGCCGTTGTCGTCCGCAGGCGTGGCCCACGACTGCGACAGCGCGGCGAGACGTGTCCGCAGCGGGCCTACGACTGAAGCCGCTGTGCCCGAACCGGCCTCGAACTCGGCCGGAGGAGCCGCCCCGGGTTCCTCGGCGAGCGCCGTGACGAGCTCATGGGCTACCGGCGGTGGCTCGACCGGACGTGCGGAGGTCTCGCTCCGCCGGTGGGTCTCGTTCCACTCGTCCCAGTCATTCCAACCACCCCAGTCGTCACCGCCGCCATCACCGCCGGCGCGGGCGTCGGCGCGTTCCCCGAGTCGCGCCCAGGTCATCGAGCCGACCACACCATCGGCCGAGAGTCCCTCGTCACGCTGGAACTGCTTCACCGCGGCTAGGGTGCCGCCACCGAAGTCGCCGTCGATGCCGTTGGTGTCGTAGCCAAGGTCGTTGAGCAGCTGCTGCAGGTCGCGTACGTCGCCGCCCTGGTCGCCCCGTCGCAGCGTGGGCCGGTTCTGCACGTCGATCTGGCTGCCGCCGCTCGGCTCGGTGCCACCACTGGGCTCAGTTCCGCCACTGGGCTCAGTTCCGCCACTGCCGCCGGAGGAGCCGGACGTCGCACGCTCCAGTGCTTCCCAGGTCATCGCCCCGACGACGCCGTCCGCGCTGAGCCCCTGATCGCGCTGGAACTGCTTCACTGCCGCCAGGGTGCCACCTCCGAAGTCGCCGTCGATGCCGTTGGTGTCGTAGCCCAGTTCGCTGAGCATCACCTGGAGCTCACGGACGTCGCTGCCTTGGTCGCCGTGACGAAGCGTCGGACGGATGGTGCCGTCGCCCCAGGTGTCGTCGCCATCGTGGGTCCCGTCGTCGTCACCGTCCCAATGGTCGTCATCGCCGGGGTCCCCGCTGGCGTCGTCGACGATGACCGTCGTGTCCACCGGGGTCATCCCAGCGTCAAGATGCGCGTTGTGGACCACCAGCGCGAAGTCCTGCCGGGGGTCGGTCGGCTGGTTGGTCAGGCAGTTCATCGCGAGCTGGATGGCCTCCACGGTCACGGTGAAGCTGCCGGTGACCTCACCGCCGCGCAGGTGGACGTTCGCGGTGTTGTCGTTGCCCTCGTCGTCGGGCGGCGACCCAGCCCGCGACCAGCCGTTGCTGAAGTCGTTGCCGTAGAAGGTAGTGCCACCGTGTTCCACCTGGAGCCGGAGCCGGTTGACTATCGCGGGCCGGTCCGCGGTCCCGGATCCGACGCTGCCGGGCGGATCCGTCCAGGCGAGGGTCGTCTTCACAGGCTTGGTCGGGTCAGAGACCCGCAGGTTCCACCGCCGGCTGTCGCCCAGCGAGGTCAGGAGGACTGACTGGTCGACGTACAGCTTGTGGACCGACTCGTCGAATACCGCGCCGAGGTTGATCCGGCCCCACCCCTGCCGGTTGTTGGGGATCGGCCCCCCGAAGCCAGTATCGGTGGCGCCGTTGACCATCAGCGCCCGCAGCATCGCCGGGGACGGCGGGGTGCCGCCGATGTTGTCGGCCCACCAGTCCGCGGCCAGAGCGCACGCCCCGGCGGTCTTCGGGGACGCGCCGGAGGTGCCACCTCCCCAGGTCAGCTGGTCGCTGATGAACTCGATCGCATCCGAGGTGAGCCCGAAGTTGGCTGCCGCCGTCCACTCACCCGGTGCACTCACGTGGGGTCGGATCCGACCGTCGAGGCAGTTGCCGTGGCTCGAGGCACCGTGGCCGGTGAACATCTCGTCGGGGTTGTCCGCCTCCGCGGCCGCGGTCGGCTTGTCGGTGCGGAACTCCGGCCGGTAGCTCTCGGAGTTCCCAGTCACGATGACGTTCTTGGCCGCCTTCGGGCGGGTGAGACCGTCGCTGCCCTCGTTGCCGGCCGAGAAGCAGATCGTGAGGGGCGTGCGCGAGCCGTCGGCGTCGCGGACCAACCCGTCGTACGTCGCCTCGAGGGAGCCGTAGTCCATGCCCCCGGGGGAGGTGCCGGCACCCCATGAGTTGTTCTGCAGCGACCCGGAGGCGCCGCCCGAGGCACCGGCCGTGGTGACCGTACGCCGGCAGTTGGTCGCCGCAGAGTCCCCGCTGAACTGACTGACGATGTCGGCGCCCGGCGCCATGCCGACGCCGTAGATGAGCCCGTTCGCGTCGCGCTCGTCGCGGAAGTCGCCCGCGGCGTGGCCGGCGACGAACGTGCCGTGCCACTCCTTGCGGTTGCCGTCGTGGGACACGATCCGCCCCGTGAACGCGTCGTGGGACTCGTCCACGCCGTCGTCGACGATGCCGATCGTGACGCCGGACCCGTCGATCCCGTGGTCTTCCAGCCAGCGCAGGTAGTTCCCCACGGGCCGGCGCTGGGAGTCGAGCATTCCGGCGATGATCAGGTCGGCCACCTCGTCCTCCGGGAGCACCGGCTCGCGCTCCTCGACCGACGCCACGCCTGGGAGTGCGAGCGCACCGTCCACGGCACCGCCGTCGGCGACGGCCGCGACCCTGCGGTAGGGGCCCGTGGGCGGCTCGGGGTCGTCGACCAGTGTCAGGTCGGCCACCCCGCGCAGCTGCGCCAGGGTCTCCTCGGCCGTCTGGGCGTGGAGCACGACCCAGACGTCGCGCGTCCCGGACTCGGGCATCATCGCCCGCGGCTTGCTGCCAGCGGAAGGCAGCGAGACCGACCGCACGACGGGGAGGTCGGCGACGGCCTCGAGGGCGGCGCGATCACCGCGAACCAGGTAGCCCGCGGGCGGCTCGAAGGTCACCAGGGTCACCCCGGTGGCCTCGAGGAGGTCGACGACCGAGCTCTCCGGAGGACCCGCGAGCACGACTCGCGCGAACGCCTTCTCGCGGGCCGAGAGCGACTCGATCCCGGGTCGCGCCGCCTCGGCCCGAGGGGTCGGCGGGGGTGCGGGCACCCGCCGCGCCTTCTCGGTCGCGGCAATTGTCTTCTCGGGGGCCTCGACGAGCCGGTCGCCGTTGGAGTAGGTGTGCAGGACCGTGACGTCTCTTTGGTTGCCCAGGTCGATGCCGGCCGGGATCACTGCCGTGGTCATCTCGCGTGCCATGGGATGTCCTTTCGCGAGCTTGGGTGGGTGGCGGGGCAGATCAGAGCTGGACGCGGATCCGGTCGGCGTAGTTCTGCCGGTCGAGGTCGACGATCACGCGCTTGCGGGTGTCGTCGAAGGTGTCCGCGAGATCTGTACTGCGCAGCGGGACGCGCTCGTGTCCGTGGCCGGTGTCGATCAGCAGGGCAGGCCCGGAGGGGGTGTACTCCACCGCGATGACCACGCCCTCGATCCGCCCCTCGCCCTTGGCGTTGCCGCTGGAGCTGCCCTCGGCGTACGACGGCCGCCGCGGACTCGACTCACTCGCCCGACCCGAAGCATGGTCCTGGACGCGTGGGCGCGCACCGTGGCGGCGCAGGTCGGAGAGGAACTTGTCGCTCTCGGGGAACACCGCGTCCTGGCTGACGAGCTGGATCGAGGTCGGCGAGGCGACGATGAAGACGCCCTCCTCGTCGAAGTTGATCTCCTGCTCGGTGGCCCGGATCATGCGGCCCCCGATGGCGCCGAACGCGCTGAACTTGGCCGTCCCCGCCGCACCCTCGGGGCTGAGCGGGTAGCTGAACGCGAGCGGCTCGAACGGGCTGATCTGGGCAGACTCGGTGATCGGCCGGGCCAGGTGCGCACCCTCGTAGCTGACATTCGCCACGAGCCGGGAGTTCGCCAGGAGGGGGGAGGTCGGGTCGAAGACGACATTGCCCGCCTCGTCGCGCACGAAGAGGTAGATCATGTGGCGCCCGATCCAGCTGGCCGGCTTGATGACCACCTGATTGCCGCCGTTCCCGACCGTCGCTGTCCCCTGGGTCTCGACCACCGGCCACGAGGACGGGGCAAAGTTGACCTGCGCACGCCAGTTGATCTCGACGTCGTTCGGGTGGGCGGAGGTCACGGTGTAGCGGGCCACGCCGCCGTCCGAGGCGAACACCGGCGTCTCGGGCGACTTGCCCTCGCTCGCTGTCCAGCTGATCGCCGTCGTCTCCAGCTGCGGGTCGGCGTCGACGACGACCGTGGCGGGGAACGACATCTCGGTGTTGACCTCGGTCACGTAGGTTTCGTCGAGCTCGCTGAACAGCGTGGTCATGTCGGCGTCCATCGAAGCCTGCAGCCACGTCCAGCCCTCGAAGCTGACCGTCTGCTCGATGTCGATGATCTCCTCGACTCGCTTGAACTTGGCCGCGAACGTCGTTCCTCCGAACAAGCCCCCTCCTCCACCTCCGGAGCTGGCGTCGTCGACCTCGGGTGCCGGGGCGAACAAGGCGTCGAAGACCCGCTGCTGGACCTGGTCGATGAAGGTGTTCACCAGCTCCTGCCGGATCTCTTCCAACTCAGGTGCCAGACCGGTGCCGATGAACCGCACCTCAATGTCACCCTCGCGCTTCATCTGCTCCCACGCGGCGTCGATCTGCGCGCTGGAGCCGAAGAGGAAGCCGCCTCTCGTGCCGAGCGAGGCCGAGAAGTGCGTCCACATGCGCTCGGCGTGCACCTTCACCTCGGCGCCCACCGTGGGCAGCAGGCGGAGGTACTCGTACATCATCTTCACACCGGCCGGGACCGCCGTCTGCTCGCGGATCCCCTGCACCCACTCCTGTGCGCCGAGCGAGGTGAGTTCCACCAGGAAGGAGTTGGGGCCGCCGGGCGTGCCGATGTTGACGTCGTTGTGCGCCTGGTCCGGCGTGCCGGACATCGGGTTGATCAACACCTGGGCGGTGCCCTTCTGGGTGTTGAGCGGGATGAAGCGGGGATTGCTCGGCGGCCGGGGGCCGATGCCGGCCATTTCCGCCCGCCACTGCTCCTTCAGCGCCTCGAACCCCTGGGCGTCGTGCTGCAGCGCCGAGGTGATGGTGAACACCGCCGACCCGCCCGTGATCTTGTAGGTGTCGTCCTCCTGCTGCCGGAACTGGCTGACCGCCATCTGATAGCGCCCGTTCTGCCCCTTGGCCAGCTGCGGCTGCTTGGCGGTGAACAGGATGATGTCCGGCTCGGTGCTCTGCCAGAGCTTGTAGTTGCCGATGTCCCACTTAACGCCTGACATGGCGACGCCGAGTTCCTGCTGAAGAAAGGTGCCCATCGTTCGCTCCTGATGCCGACGGCACAGAGCCGCCTGTCCGGTGTTGTTGGCTTCGCGTACACCTGTAAGAGGCTGCTCATCCGTGCCTGATACCCGAACGAGCCGCTTTTCTCACTGGCGTGCGGCGCATGGCGGTTTCAACTGGATGTACCGCATTCTCTGGCCCACCTTGACGACCAGTTCCCCGAAGAGCGGGCGTGGGCGGGGGAGTTCGAGGCCACTGATGTGTTTGTCGGGGTCCTTGCCGAGGACGCATATCGGGCGCGCCCGACCAACGAGGCCGGAAGGCGCTATCGCATGGGGCACTGGTTCGGGCGGGCAGCTCGGGATGTCTACCGCACCGACAACAGCCCGGCATGAGGACAGAACGAGCCGGGTCCGCTCACAAACGAGGAGCGCGCATTCCTTCACGCGCTGCTCGCGCACTGTCTTCCGGGCGTTGACGCCCTACGTGTTCAGGCCTATGCCGTCAAGGCGAAGAGGGGGCTGCGTGTGCGCTGCGGAACCATCGAGCTTGTGGTTACCGACGGCCAAGCACCACGGTCTGACGCCGGCAAGCACACGGGCCGAAGCGTGACAGTAGTGGTGTGTCCTCGCCTCTGCGTGTACCTCCGCGCAGAGGTCGAGGGGCGCCGCATGAACGAGGCCCCTGCACCGTCCGGTTCGCCCTTCTAGACCCGAGGAGCCAGCCGGCCGCCCGACCTCGAATGAGCCGCAGATCGGCTGTTAGCCATCAGCCGACGTGCTTGGTCAGCCAGGGGAGCACGGCGTCGGCCAGTTGCTGGGCATCCTCGATGTGGGCGAAGTGACTGGCCCCTTCCAGGAGGATGTAGTCCGCGCCAGGGATCGTGTCGACCAGCGCATGTGCCCATTCGACGGGGACCGGGTCGAGTTCGGAATGAACGACAAGCGTGGGGCACTGGATTCTGGCGAACGTCTGCATGGGGTCGAGTGCTCCCAAGGAGCCGAACATGCGCTTGGGGGCCGCCAGGACGTTGGCCGCAGTGATCTCTGTGAACCCGAGGGTGAGGCTCCCGATGCTGGCGCGGTTGCGGAAGAACGGGATATAGGTGTTGAGGGTGTGGCGCTCCATGGTCTTCGGGTCTCGCGCCTCGAACTGTGGCGACGCCTCGATCGCCTTCTTGGCTGTGTCGTCCTCGGGTGTCCGGCGAGACGCCAGCCGCCGCCCGAACGTCTGCTGCAGCCCTGGGTGCAGTGGGGGAGCGGTGTTGAGCAGGACGACCGACGCGGTGGATTCCGGGTGCGTCCCGGCGTACATGGCGGCGAGAATGGCACCCACTGAGTGTCCGACCAGGTTGACGTGGTCGATGCCGAGCGCGGCGCTGAGTCCGTTCAGGTCATCGATGGCTCCAGCGAACGAGACCTTAGCCGGGTCGCCGACCGGGGTTCTGCCGCTTCCGCGCTGAGAGTAGTAGACCAGCTGGAAGGCGTCGGCCCAGCGGTCCAGGTCGCGCATGTACCTGCCACCCAACCCCGGCCCGCCGTGCACGACGACTAGCGGGGTGCCTTTGCCGACCACCGTGCAGTGGACCTCAATGTCTCCGACCGGGATGGACGTGGATGTGTCCTTCATCGCTGCCTCCTCGATGTTGCAGGTGGGGCCGATCACGGCAACAGCCGGTAGAACCGCCAGAACGGGTGGTCGATCGGGAGCACCTCGACGTCCGACCATCCCGCGTCGCGAGCGATCCCCCGAAAACGGTCGGTTCGCATCACGGTGCCGACGGCTTCGGAGTCCGGCTCGACCCGCCCCTGCGGCAGGCACCAAAGGACGCTGACGGTTGCGAAGAACGTCTCCGTCGGATCCCCGGCGGTGAGGGTGTCAGCCACCCTCTCGTCCATGACAATCACGGTTCCGCCGTCGGCGAGCGCCGCCCGGGCGGCCGCCATGGCCTCCACCGGATGCGCCATGTCGTGCACGCACTCGAGGAACAGGATCAGGTCGTAACGCTCGTTGCCGAGTCCGCGGGAGGCGTCCGCGACGTCGAAGGTCAACCGGTCGGAGACGCCGTGGTCGGCGGCGTTGCGCCGTGCCCTACTGATCGACTCCTCGTCCGAGTCGTACCCATCGATGCGCAGATGCGGGTACGCCTTGGCCAGCTCGATGGCGGCCCACCCGAGGCCGCAGCCGACGTCCGCGACCATCGTCGTGCGCGTCGTGTCGGTGAGCCGCGCTGCCAGGTCGGGGATCTGGGGGATCCACTCGGCGACCAGCTGGTTGACGAAGGCGGGTCGGTTCAGCGCGGCCTGAGCCTCGACCGCGTCGCCGCCGTACGACTGGTAGGCCACGCCCTCGCCGGTCCGGAACGCCTTCAGTAGGGACGGCATCACCGAGTACGCCGCGGCCGTTGCCAGCGGCAAGCCCGCGATGAAGGCTGGCCCGGTCGCCTCGACCAGGACCTCGCGCACGGCTGGTGCAGGGGTGAACCTGGCCACGGTCAGGTCCTCGTCGTCGGCTACGACGAGTCCGGCGGTGGCCTCGGCCTGGAGCCACTCGCGGACGTACCACGCATCGAGCCCCTTGCTGCCCGAGAGCTCCTCTGCGGTCAGCGGCCCGCGCTCGACCAGAGTCTCGAAAAGGCCGTGCTTGAGTCCGATGTAGACGGTGCCCAGGTGGAACGCACCGACACCCTCCATGAAGATCCGCCCGACGAGATCCTCGATCGCCTGCTGACTTTCGACATCCGTGATGCTTGACATTGCCTGGCCTCCTTAGCCGACGGATGGTCCGGTTCGCGGGGAGGCGTGTTCATGGGCTGCCTCCTGCGGATGTGGATGAAAGAAGGCTGCGCCGGTCGGGGCCAGGAAGGATCGGGGAAATCCCCTATTCGCTGCCCCTGATCTGGGGGAGGGCAGCGGCTGCCTCGGTTCGGGTCTTCGCGCCGAGCTTGCGCAGGACGGCGCTGACGTGGTGTTCGACGGTCTTGGCGCTCAGGAACAGCCGGGTGCCGATCTCACGGTTGGTGAGCCCCTGTGCGAGCAGGCGCAGCACCTCCTGCTCGCGCTCGGTCAACAGACCGACGTCCTTGGGGCCGGTGCGGCCCCGGACGCCCAGGTCCCGGAGCAGGGCCGCCGCCCGATCGGACTCGTTGCGCGACCCAAGACGTTCGAACGCCTTGAGCGCGGACTGGGCCTCGACGACCGCGAGAACCGCTTCCTGGCTACGCAGCGCGGTGGCGAGCGCGAGCCGGGTCCGTGCCTCCTCGTAGGGCATCCGCAATCGGCCGAAGAGCTCCGCGCCGCGCTCCAGGAGCTCGACCGCCTGGGGGGCCGCCGTGGCCAGTGCCACACGACCGGCAGCCGCTGCCGCGATCGCGGTGACGCGTGCGTTGCCCGTCTGCGCGGCCAGGCCCTGCAGCTCCGCGGCCGTGGTACGGGCGCCGACGTTGTCGCCGTCGGCCAGCTGGGCCTCGACGAGCTGGGCAAGCAGCGGCACCGCCAGCAATCCGGATCGGCTGATCAACGACAACTGCCGCATGAGCAGAGCAACGGCCGCGGCTGCCTCGCCCCGCGCGAGCCGAACCGCAGCGTCAGCACGGACCGCCGTCGGCGATCCGCCGTATCCCACCAGCGCTTCCTCGGCCTCCTCGACTCGCCCCTGCGCGAGCCGCAGTCGGGACAGCCGCACGGCCGGATCGACGCAGCGAGATCGCTGGCCGGTCTTGGCCAGCTCAGCCAGCGCGTACGCCAGCTCGGCCTCGGACTCACCGGGCCGATCCGCCGACCTCAGCAGGTCCGCCTCACACGTCGGGCAGAAGGTGAGGATAGGCAGCTCGTTGTGGCGGTGGACATAGCCCTCCATGACCTTGCCCCAATGGCGAACGCGGTCATCGTCGCCGGCGAGATCGCAGGCCAGGACCAGGCTGCAGCAGGTCCGCGCCACCGCCTCGAATGTGGCCGCCTCCTCCCCGGTCGCGGCGGCCATGGCCTGGTCGAGATGTGCCAGGCCGTCGTCGACCTGACCCAGGGTGATCTTGGCAAGTCCCACCCGGGATAGCGCCGCGAGCTCCAGATCCGGATCGTTCAGCCGACGGGCCAGGACCAGCGCGGCCTCGGCGTGACCGGCTGCGACCGCAGGATCCAGACAGCGCTCCGCCTTCGACAGGTCGAGATACCCGCGTTCGGGAACGTCGACCCGGTCAGTCAGAAGGTGCTCGGCTCTGGCGAGCCATCCTTCGGCGGCGGGCTCGTTCCCATGTACGGCGGAGTACTCGTGGGCCAGCCACAACGCGATGCGCACCGCGCGCGCCATGTACCCAGCACGGCGAAACAGTGCGTACGCGCGCACCCGGGCGTCGATCGCCTCGGCGGATCGGTCCAACCACCAGAGCGCACGAGCCAGGCCGTCGAACCCCTCGGGTGAGGTTTCACGCGCCAACGCGGCCTCGAAAGTGCGGTAGGCGCGATCCCACTCTCCTTCGGCCAGCGCCAACTCACCCGCGGCGATCAGGTCCTGCGCTGGTGGCGATGATGCCGAATCGGCCGCGCCCACGGTCCTATCGTGCCACCGCAGCGCCCGGTCGTCACGGTCTCCGCGGTGGCCGTCCGGCACCGCCTCATAGTGGGACAGGCAGCGGGTAGTTGAGTCCGCCGTGTCGAACCGTCCCGCGAGCCGAACCACAACTGACGAACACGCAGGTCGACGTCTGAATGCCGCTCATGGCGGCTGGTCCATGCGTTCGAACGGGCCTGGGTGACGGATCGACCTGGACATGCCGCGGGTGGGTTGCAGGGACTGGGGCTTCGATCCGACGCTCAAGCGGTGGTCGCGAGGAGGGAGGTCAGGTGGGTAGCCGCCTCGTCGAGCGGCTCGGTCGAGCCGGAACAGCGCGCGCGAAGGAGGGCTCCCTCGACGGCACTGACGATGAAGCCGGCGAGCGAACGTGCTTGGTCGACGGGCCGACCTTCGCGCTCGAGAGCAGCAGCGAGCTCATCGGTCCACGAGGCAAATGCGGTCGCAGCTGCTTGCCGGACGCCGGCGGCGTCCGGTGCGGCCGCGGCGGCTGCGGCGATCGGGCAGCCGAGGGTGTAGTCGGTCGCAGCCAGGTTCTGCGCGACCTGGCCGACGAGCGTCCGCACGACAGACGCGACGTCGCCCTGTCCCTCGAGGTCGCGCAGGGCGCGCCGGAGCCAGGCGCCAGCGGCGGCGGTCGAGGTCGCGATCAGTTCTGCCTTGCCGCCGGGGAAGTGCTGGTAGATCGAGCGGCGTGCGGTTCGGCTGTGCTCGAGCAGTTCGGTAAGTCCGGTGCCGTCCACGCCGCGAGCGCGGACCAGCTCGATGGCGCTGATGATGAGTCGCTCTCTGGGTCCGGGTGGCACAGGTCTCAATCCCTTCTCGTAGACCATTCAGTCTACCCTGTGATTCCATGAGTAGACCGAACGATCTATCCGCGGAGGAATGATGACCCCTACGAACGCCACCAGGGATCCCGGGCGGGCGCGCGAGCGACGGCATGCGGTCGTCGGCGGATCCGGAATGGGCGGCCTGACTGCAGCCTCCTATCAGCGCCACGTGCTCAGCAGCGCGACCGGCGCGGTCGCATGAAGCCCGCCGAGCTGAACCTGGAGACGCTCCGGCTCGAGCAGGAGGGACGGGTGCTGACGGCGTACTACTCGAGTCCGCCGCTGAACTTCGTGACCACCGCCTTCCTGGGGGATCTGGATCAGCTCACCCGGGCTGTCGACCGCGACTCCAGCGTCGGCGCGGTCGTGCTGGCCAGTGACGTCGAGGGGCGGTTCCTCACCCATGCCGATGCCGGTGAGCTCGGTGCCATGGCCGACCTGCCGCTCCCTGAGCTTCCCGCCGGGGCGGTTCTGCCGTTCTGGAAGCTGGTGAACCGCGCCATCGGCCTGCCCGGCGGCGCACCCGCCGCCCAGCGCGGGGGCCCGATGGGGATCGGCCTGCTGTGGGGGCACCGCTGGAAGAAGACCATCCTGCGGATGAATCGCTCCGGAGTCGTCTACCTTGCCGCGATCAGCGGACCCGCCCTGGGCGGCGGCCATGAGATCGCCCTGGCCTGCGACCTGCGGTACGCCGCCGACGACCCGCGGGTGGTGCTCGGCCAGATCGAGACCCTCGCCGGCATCATCCCCGGTGGCGGCGGCACCCAGCGCCTGCCCCGCC
Source organism: Nocardioides sp. (assembly GCF_004803405.1). Classification (GTDB taxonomy): domain Bacteria; phylum Actinomycetota; class Actinomycetes; order Propionibacteriales; family Nocardioidaceae; genus Nocardioides; species Nocardioides vastitatis. Next base: position 63,543 of record NZ_SSXI01000060.1, read on the forward strand.
TGATCGGCACCGGTCGGGCGCTCGAGCTCATCCTCGAAGGAGCTCCGGTCGACGTCCACCGCGCCTATGAGCTGGGCCTGGTCCACCGGGTCGTCGCCACCGACGAGCTGTTGGAGGAGACCCAGGCCACGGCGGCGCGACTCGCGAACCGCTCGCCGTCCGCGGTGGCCGCAGCCAAACGCTGCGTGTACGGGGCCACCGACCGGCCCCTGAGAAGCGGGCTCGACCGCGAGCTGGCCGCCTTCCTGTCGACCGGTTCCAGCGCGTACTCCAAGCGAGCTTTCAAGGAGTTCGCGACTGACTTCCAGGCACTCGCCGACACCCCGTTCGTGGCGGACCCTGCGCCGTGGGTCGACGGGACCCGGATCACCCAAGGAGACGACTGACCATGCCCACCGCCCGCGCCGCCATCACGGCGATGACCACCGGTCAGCGGTTCACCGCGCCCGAGGCACTTGACGCGGGCGTGGTCGACCACGCTGCCGGCGAGTCCGACCTGTTCGCACCCAGCGCGACCAGATGACCCGTTCCCAGAAGGCGAGCACGAAAGGCAAGCCCATGAGCCACGAACAACCCGATCAGCTTCCGACGGACCAGGACTGGCGCAAGACCGCCTGCATCCTGTGCGAGTGCAACTGCGGACTCGAGATCAAGGTCGAAGGGCGCCGGCTCGCCAAGATCCGCGGCGACAAGCAGCATCCTGCCTCGGCCGGTTATACCTGTGAGAAGCCGTTGCGGCTCGACCACTACCAGAACGGCCGCGACCGGATCACCTCCCCGCTGCGCCGCGCCGAGGACGGCAGCTACGAGGAGGTCGACTGGGACACCGCCATCAACGAGATCGCAGTCCGGCTGCAAGCGATCAGGAACGAACACGGCGGCGAAACGATCTTCTTCTATGCCGGGGGCGGTCAGGGCAACCACGTCCCGGGCGCCTACGGACAGTCGCTTCGCGCCGCCTTGGGATCGCGCTACTACTCCAACGCGCTGGCGCAGGAGAAGACCGGTGAGATGTGGGTCGACGGGCGGCTCTACGGCGGCCACACCAAAGGCGATTTCGAGCACTCCGAGGTCGTGCTGTTCCTGGGGAAGAATCCCTGGCAGTCCCACAGCTTCCCGCGCAGCCGCCCGGTGTTGAAGGAGATCGCCGCCGACCCGAACCGCGCGATGATCGTGATCGACCCGCGCCGCACCGAGACCGCCGACCTGGCCGAGTTCCACCTTCAGGTACGTCCCGGCACCGACGCTTGGTGCCTGGCCGCGATGCTCGGCGTCCTCGTCCAAGAAGACCTCATCGACCACGAGTTCGTTACGGAACACACGGCGGGCGCCGATGAGGTCCTTCCCCTGTTGTCGCGGGTGCCCGTGCGCGAGTACGCCGATCGTTGTGGCGTCTCGGAGGACCTGATCCGCGCGGCGACCCGCCGGTTCGCGGCGGCAGCAAGTGCCACGACGTACGAGGACCTGGGCATCCAGCAAGCTCCCAACAGCACCTTGGTGTCCTACCTGAACAAGCTGCTGTGGATTCTCACCGGCAACTTCGGGCGCCCCGGCACCATGTATCTGCACTCGTCGCTGGTGTCGATCGCGGGCGGCGGCTCAGGATCAGGTACGCGACCGACGCCTTCGCGAGCAAGACGTGCAGCCGCCCTGGCTGGAGCCAAGCTGACCACCGTGGCCGCCCAGACAGTGGCCCACGGTGTGCCTCTTGCCGGCCGGTCACCAGTGCCCGACGGCGTCCTGAACGCTCTGGCGCGCACCGCCGTGGACCGGATGGCGCCGATGCTGAGCGGTTCGCTGGCGACCGGTGTCGGGAGCAAGGGCGCCCGGACCACTCCGGTGACGGGCGCACCCGTCATCGGCGGGCTCATCCCCTGCAACTCGATCGCCGATGAGATCCTCACCGACCATCCGGACCGCTTCCGGGCCATGTGGATCGACAGTTCCAACCCTGCGCACTCGCTGCCGGACTCCGGCCGCATGGCCGAGGCCTTGCGAGCCCTGGACCTCGTGGTCGTTGTCGACGTCGCCTTTACCGAAACAGCGCGCCTGGCCGACTACGTCCTGCCCGCTGCGACGCAGTACGAGAAGTGGGAGGCGACGTTCTTCAACTTCGAGTTCCCGCACAACGTCTTCCAGCTACGGGCACCACTGCTGGACCCGCTGCCGGGCACCCTCCCTGAATCCGAGATCTACTCCCGCGTGCTCCGCGCGCTCGGGGCGGTCAACCCCGACGTCCTGGCGCGACTCAGGATCGCCGCAGGGACCGGCCGCGACGCCTTCGCGCTGGCGTTCTTCGCCGCGGCGGCCGCGGACCCGTCGCTGCTGGGCCAGGCGGCCTACGTGCTCCACGAGACGCTGGGCACCACGCTGCCCGACGACGCGAGGACCGCAGCATTCCTCTGGGGCGCGGCCCACATGTGCGCCCTGGCCAACCCCGACGCCGTGGCCCGCGCGGGCTACGACGGCCCAGGTCTGCGTCCGGGTGAGAAGCTCTTCGACGCCATCCTCGCCGAGCGCAGCGGCGTCACCTTCACCGTCGACACCTGGGACGATGTCTGGCAGTACGTCCGCGGCAAGGACCGCCGCTTCACGGTGGCAATCCCCTCGTTGCTCGAGAGCCTGGGCGACCTGGACGAGGCACCCTCGTCGTGGACCACCGAGGAGTTCCCCTTCGTCCTGGCCGCCGGAGAACGACGCGCCTTCACCGCCAACACCATCATCCGCGACCCGGACTGGAGACGCCGCGACCGCAACGGCGCCCTGCGGATCAGCCCCGCCGATGCTCAGCAACTGGGCGTGGAAACCGGCGGCCGGGTGCGCATCGTCACCGAGACCGGCGCCGCAGAGACCGAAGTAGAAGTCACCGACACCCTCCAGCCCGGCCACATCACGCTTCCCAACGGCATGGGTGTCGACGACCCCACGAACGAAGCCGGGAACTCCCCGACGCGAGTCGGCGTCGCGCTCAACACTTTGACCGGCACACGGCACCGCGACCCCATCGCGGGGACACCGTGGCACAAGTACGTCCCGGCACGCCTGGAACCCCTACCGTGACCACCGCGACCGACGCTGCAGCGACGATGCGCGGCAGGACGGTCCTCGACGCGGCGGTCCGCACGTCGAAGACCTCCGGGCCACCGCCACAGTCGCGGACGTCCACGACCTGTTCCAAGACGACCACGTCCACGCCGCGCTGATCGTCGACGCCAACGGACGACTCATGTCTGTCATCGAGCGCACCGACCTCGGTACCCCTTGCCGCGCGGCAGCTCCCGCCCGGCGCCTCGGGCGTTGGGGACGGCCTGGTCGAGCTGTGCAGCCGTGAGCCCGGTGCCGCCCTGCAGGTGCACCGACAAGGTGTGCGCCTGTCGGCGCGTCAGCAGCACGGGTGAGACCGGCGCCGTCGGCTCCAGACCGTGCTTGATCCTCATGGTCGCCTGGCGATCAGTGCGAAGCCGATCGAGGCGACGATCAGTCCCGGCGGGTACGGCGGCCACAGTGACAGCACCGCCGCGAGGCCGAGGGCGACCGCGGCCGGTCGGGAGATCGATCGTTGCCGCCAGCCGGCGATCGCGAGGCCGAGGAGCGCTGGGAAGCAGAGCAGGGACTTCACGGCCATGCCCCAGAGGACCCAGGGGGAGTTGAAGAAGAGATCGTCGAAGTGCGCGTTCGTGGTGCCCTTCGCCGCGGCGACGACGAACGTGGAAAGGGCCCACGCCGTGGCTCCGGCGAACCAGACGCCGGCTGCGGCGGCGAGCACGGCCCAGCGGGGAAGCGTGGTGCGCCATCGCAGCAGCCCCATGCCTAGTAGCAGGCACCCGATCGTGGTGAGGGCGGCGCTGCCGATGCCGACGGGGTGGAGCGAGCCTCGACGAAGGTGGCGGTCATGTCGGTGCTCCTTCGGCCCACGGTTCAGGTGGTGCTGGAACGGGTCGTCCATAGCCGGGGCGGGCGGACTGGTCGATGCCGTGCCGTGTCTGGGTGTAGAGGTGCAGTTCGATGCCGTTCGGGTCGTCGAGAACGACGATCCAGCCGATGCTGGCCTCGATGACGCGTGAGTGCCGGATGCCGAGCTCGTCCAGCCGCGTCGCCCACTCCTCCAACGCGGGGCGGTCGGCGACAGCGAAGTTCACCAGGTTGAAGCCGGCGACTCCCGCGGCGTGGGTGGGGCTCTCACGCAGCCCCAGCCAGGTTCCGGGCACGCCGACCAGGTGTCCAGTGATGCCGCGCACGACTCCGTCGGCATCGGGAAACTCCAGCTCGACGGTGAAGCCGAAGACGCGCTCGTACCAGTCTCTGCTCTCGACCAGGTCGCGTACTGGCAGCTTGACGGCGTAGATGCCCTGGAGGTCGTTCGGCATGGCTTCTCCCGAAAGATTCGCCGCAGTGATACTGCGGTCATTTCTGGTAGCATGCGCTGCATGGGTGACGCCGTCAAGAGGTCCTATCGGTCGCCGGCGCGAGCGGCCGCCGCGGCCGAGACGCGCGCAGCGATCCGGGCGGCCGGGGCCGAGCTCTTCCTCGAGGAGGGCTTCAGCCGCACGACCATGAAGGCGGTGGCCGCGCGGGCTGGGGTCGGCGAGCGCACGCTGTACGACGCCTTCGCCACCAAGAACCGACTCTTCGAGCACATCGTGTCCGTGGCAATCGCCGGCGACGAGGAGCCGATTGCCGTCGCCGACCGCCCCGAGTTCCTGGCGGCGCTGGCGCAGCAGGACGGGCGGCGGGCCGTCAGCCAGTACGCCACCTACTCGGCGGCGATCCTCGAGCGAGCCGCGCCGCTCATCACGGTCGCCATCGAGTCGGCCGGCGCCGATCCGGCGTTGCGGAAGTTCTCTGACGCGGGCGCGGCCGCGACGCGGGCCAACACCCTGGCGTTCGTGGAGGCGCTCGCCCGGCACAGGCACGTCGACGGAAAGCCCGCCGAGCGGGCGATGGCCGCCTACGCGCTCCTCGTACCCCTTGTCCACCAGCACCTGCGCAGGGACGTCGGCTGGTCCGCGCGCCGCTATCGCGCCTGGCTGGAGGAATCGCTGGTCAGGGTCCTGCTGTGAGGTCGTGACGGCGCCTGGTCGAAGGCGCCGAGCGTGAGACGTGACGGCCCTCGAACTCGCCTGCGCCAATGACACCTTCGCTGAGCGGGAGGACGGAGGCTGCTCCGAGTCCCCGCCACGTAGGAGCGTCCTCCGGCGTGGCTTCGCAATAGCCGAACGGCCTGTCTAACGCGACGCGGCCGAGTCGTCGCATCGGTGACTGGTCAGGTTTTCCCGAGTTCACGTCGGCCGCGCGCCAGCTCGGTGCCGAGGGCGTCGAGCCGCTGCTCCCAGAATGTGCGGAACTGCGCCAGCCAGGCGTCGACGTCGGCTAGGGGAGCGGACTCGATTGCGTAGATCCGCCGGGTGCCCTCGGCCCGCACGTTCGCAAAGCCGTTGTCCCGCAGTACCTTGAGCTGCATCGACACCGCCGGCTGGCTGATGCCGAACTCGGTGGAGATCACCTCGACGACCGCGCCGGACGTGTGCTCTCCGGTGGCCAGCAGCTCGAGGATGCGGCGGCGCACCGGGTCGCCGAGCACGTCGAATGCGTGCACGTCAGCCCTCGGGCGGAGCCGTGTACGCCGCGGTGCACCGTGCCGCGGCGGCACGGGCCTGCTCGGGGTCCTCGCCGGCGGCGATGCTCGCCTCGCCCCACGCGATGCTGCTGCCGGTCATGAATGCGATGCCGTCCGGACTGCCCATCCATGCCGCTACCGCTACCGGGTCGGCGCCATTGCCGGCGGCCAGATGGGCGGCGAGGCCCATGAGAGCCATCTCCCAGCCGATCCCGACCGCGCCCGGCCCGAACTCCGCCCACTTCGCGGGGTCGACGGGCGCCAGGTGCACGAGCTCGAGCCGGGTCTGATCGCCTAGGGAGGTCAGGCGAACGTCCACCCAGCTGACCTCGTCGGCGTACTCCCAGGTGATCGCGAGGTGCTGCGGGGGCTCGCACTCGAGGACCTCGCCACTGGCGTTGCCCTCGAGCCGGTAGCGGCCGCCCAGTCGCAGATCCCCGGACACGGGCAGGAACCATCGTGGGATCCGGTCGAGGGTGGTCAGCGCGTCCCACACCTCGTCGAGGTCGGCGGAGTAGGTGCGCGTGGCCGTGAGCCGCTTAACCTCGGCGCCGTCGCGTTCGGTGGTGTCGATGAGGCGGTGCACGGCGCGGAGGTGGTCGGCGGGCGTGGTGGTCATGAGGGGCTCCTCCCGGGGTGTCGATGGCACATCCTGCATATCAGGATCACATGATATAAACAACTGATGATACGTGCGCCGGTCACCGGCCGCGCGGCGGGCTTCAGATCGAAGTGGATCTCCCACGTGGAGTGGACATCCCCACATCTGGTCTAAAGCGGTGACCACTCCCTCGCCGAGCGCGGGGTACCTCGTACGACGACCTCGGGCAGCGGAGTAACCATCCACACCTACCGGCGCTCCGACACCGGATCCTCAGCGTTGTCGTGAAGCCACTGAACACGCATCACTCTCGACCCGTAACCCGTCGGACCTACTTTGACGAACCCCTCAGACGAGACCGATTCCTTGACTTTGCGTTCGACAGGTTTGACGTCGCGTTACGTCAACCCGGTCTACGGGACCCCGCGGAGGGCTGCTCCGTAGACGGATCCCTGACCGGACACCCGCCGGTCGTCGGGGAACCGCTGGGAACGCACGGACACGCCGACGAGCAAACGGCTCCTTGTGATAGCTCCCACCCCACCTGGGAGGCGTGCTCCCAAGCGCTTGCCGCAGTTGCTCCACGGTGGAAGGGTGCGACAGTGGCAGCCAGTGTGGAGGTCGAGCAATGTCCTATACGTACAAGTGCGCCGAGTTTCCAGGCATGGAGGGGTGTCCTGCCTCTCTAACAGTTGCCACGCAAGAAGAGCTTTGGCGGCATCTTGAACTGCATGGGAGCCTCGCCCACAGCGAGGACCCATCAGCCTGGTCCGACGACGACCGCCGACAGATCCAACTCATAATCGAGCGGAATTCGACTAGCGGGTCGCAACGTGACGAAGAAGCCCCGATGTAGGACGGGGGTGTCAACGCCGCGACTGTTGTTGCCGAGCCTTCACCATGAAAGCCCTCAACAAGTAGCCGCGGAGCGTGCGCGGTCTCTCGATCGAGATGGACGTCGACCCACCTCGTGGATGTCGTAAGGGGAATCAGCTGAGGGACGTCGTACGGGGTTCGAGAGCGATCCCCTTGCCCCCGCAAGGGGATCCCCATACGGCTTTGCAGGGACAGACGACGGACGAGGCACCGGCCAAAGGGCTTGCGCAAAACGACTTACGCTGATGAGCGGACGTCTTGCGCGCGAAGCAACTGGGCGCGAGCGCCTAACAGTTGACGGACGCCAGCACCTTGGCGAGTTCCACCGATCGACTCACCATCGGCCAGTGCCACGTCGGCAGCTCGATGTACGTCCAGTCGCCGTCGACCATGTGCGCGAACATCGGCGCGTAGGGCGCCATCTGCCGCACTTGCTCAAGGCTGAAGCTGCACAGCACGCCAGTCCTCGGCAGGCGCCCCCAGGCGCCGGCGAGCACGACCGGCTGGGTGGCGGTGCGCCAAGGCTGCGGCTGCGAGCCTTCGACCAGCGCGGCCACGGCATCGTCGTCGACCTCGGGCACCGCGGCAGCGAGCACGGCCCAGGGCGGCGGCGGGAGCTTCCAGCCCTCGCCGTGTGTCATGACCAGGTCCTGGTTGGCCGCTCGCGCGTCGGGTCCCTCGAAGTCGGCCTGCGCCATGCCGTCAGGCAGCGGACCCGCGTCGATGTAGACCAGACGGGCCACCCGCTCAGGCGCTCGGTCTGCCGCACCGGTCGTCACGAGGGCGCCGTAGCTGTGGCCGACGAGCACGACGTCGTGCAGGTCGTACTGCTCGAGCAGATGCACGACGTCGTCGATGTGGGTCGTCAGGTCGGTCTCCGGCGAGGCGAGGTGCGCGCGCTCGCCCATGCCGGAGAGGTCGACGGCGTGTACGACGTGGCCATGCTCGCTCAGCGAGTCTGCGACGGTGCGCCAGATCGAGGCGCCGAGCCAGAAGCCGGGGACGAGGACGTAGGTGGTGGTGTTCATGACCATGACGTTAGGGTGGTTTGTGGACAGATTCCGCCCGGTATTCAGGCGCAGTTCTTCCCGGCAGCCCCGGGCAGAGCCGTGACCCGCCCCACCGCACGCGTGCTGGCGATGCTGGAGCTGCTTCAGGCGGGCGGGCAGCGCACCGTCGGCGAGCTCGCGGCGCGGCTCGGGGTCGACGAGCGGACCGTCCGGCGCTACGCCGAGCATCTTGCCGACCTCGGGATCCCAGTCCAGGCGCAGCGGGGCAGGTACGGCGGCTACCGGATCTCACCGGGCTACAAGCTGCCGCCGCTGATGCTCACCGACGACGAGGCCGTCGCCGTCGTCCTGGGCCTGCGGGCCGCGGAACGCGCGGGGCTCGCCACCACCGACCATGCGGCGACGGCGAGCGCGCTGGCCAAGGTGTCGCGTGTGCTGCCGCGGGCCCTGGGCCAACGGCTCGACAGCCTGCTGTCGACCGCGCACTTCACGACCCCGGCGCGCGCCGGCGCTCCCGCCGACGCCGACACGCTGCTCGATCTCGCCTGGGCAGCGCAGGCGCGGCGCACCGTCGTGATCGCCTACACCGCCTGGGACGGACGCGAGTCGCAGCGTGAGCTCGACGTCTACGGGCTGGTCTTCCACTCCGGCCGGTGGTACGCCACCGGACACGATCACGGCCGTCATGACGTGCGGACATTCCGTTTGGACCGCATCGCCTCAATCAGGCAGGGCGACGGCTCCTACGTCGTGCCCGCTGGCTTCGACGCGACGACACAGGTCGTGTCCGGCATCGCGGCGGTTGGGTGGTCGCACGAGGTCGCCGTCGTGCTGCGGACCACCCTCGCGAAAGCGGGCGAGCGACTGCCCCCGAGCGTGGGACGGCTGACCGAGCACCCTGACGGCGTGCTCCTCGAGACGCGCGTCGAGCACCTCGACGGCATGGCCTGCATGCTGGCCGGTCTCGGCTGGGACTTCGAGGTGATCACCCCCAACGCCCTGCGCGACGAGGTCCTCGCCCTGTCCGACCGCCTCCGAGTCAGCGCGGTGCGCGGCGCCGTCGCCGGCACCGCGGCTGGTCCGCGGAGTCCATGAGCGACACCACCCGGCCACACCTCCAGCTCATCACTGCGACGACCCGTCCGGAGATCAAGCATGTGCGGACGTCCCGTTGCCGACACCAGTAAGACGGACCCCTCCCGGGCTCCCCGGCGGTCCCCGCGCGCCTCATCGGGCCGGCATCCGGCGAGGTCCCACGAGGGAACCACCGACGGTGACGCCGCAGGCCCGCGCTCTCGTCGGTGCTCAAGCGTCCCGGATACCCCGTCCGGAGAGATACTCACTGACGGCTCCCTATCCGGAACGCAACACACTTCCACCCGCGGCCGGCCTGCTGAACCTGAAGGCCCGCAACGGGTCACAGACGTTGCGTATGCCTAGGTTCGTCGCAGAACCGTCAATATTCGCGGGAACTTCTAACGAGCTCCTGTCATCCGTCCGGTGGTGTCGAAAAGTTCGAGCTCGGCGGGATGCATCTGGTGCTGTACGACGAATGACCGGTGCTTGATTCGCCACGGGCCCTGGCCGGTCCCGAGTGTGGGGATGAGGGACTGTTCCGTGCCGGGGAGCCCGAGCGCGGCGGAAGTCGCGCTGAGCCGGCCGGACTCCTGGCGGTGAACGACCCGGGTCTCGGCGTTCGCCAGCAGGGAGGAGGTGAGCGCACGCATCGCGAAGCCTTGGTCGCCGACGTTGTCGAGGTTGGTTGGGAAGATCGGCATGTTGGTTCCCTCTGGGGAACCGAGCCTGCAGCATCTGAACTTGCGTCGGTCATCACAAAGTCCGTCCCGTACACGCAGAGCACTTTTCGATCCGAAAGAAGAGCCGCGCAAGACGGCCGCCTTCGCTAGGCTGCAAACGGCCTCCTTCGATGGTGGAGCGGCGTGGTGGAGGCGAGGGGGACGCAAGTGCCAGATGAGCAAGTGCCCCCGGATGAGTCCCATGCAATCGTGGGGGCCGCAGACGCCGCCGCGAGTGCCGCGTTAGACACGGCGGCGGTGGCGAGGCGGATCGAGGACCTCACCGTCGCGGCCCAGGAAGCCGCGTCCGGTGCCGATGGGGTCGCGTCCCAAGCCCGTTACGCGACAGCGGCGACGGTGGCTGCGGCAGCCTCGGCAGCCGCCCAGGTCGCCGCTGAGACGGCCGCCGCAGTCCAGACCAAGGCGGAGGTTCAGGCGTCGAACGTCGCAGCTGCAGCCGTGGCGGCGCTGGAGAGTATCGCTGTGGACCTGCCGCAGGACGTCGATCCGGCCTGGGCACGGCGGGCGGCGTCAACAGTGGCATTCACTGTGGCGGCAGAGGTGATCGCGCAGGCCCAGTTGGCCGATGACGCCGCGACCACGGTCTCCGACGCCGTGGCGCTGGCAGCCGAGGGTGCGGCCCTCGCAGCTCTCGCTGCCGCCTCGATCGTCGGTGGGGCCGCGCACACCGCGGGGGAGGTCGCACGCGAGGTGGCGAACTCCAGCAGGGAGGCCAGAACCGCCTCGACCGCGGCCGTTGAGTCGACCGCGCGCGTCGCGGACCTCGCCATGAGGCGGGCCACACTCCTGCACCGGGCGCCGCTGGCCATCGAACTCGGTGAAGCCCTCGAACAGGGGCAGCTGCGGCTGCATTACCAGCCTGTCTACAGCATGGAGACCGGTGCACTGGTCGCCGTAGAGGCGCTGCTGCGGTGGCAGCACCCGACGCGCGGAATGCTTCCACCGGCGGAGTTCCTCGACGTCGCCGAAGGACCCCAGCTGATCACACCCATCGGCGACTGGGTCCTGGAGACAGCCGCGGACCAGAGTGCCCGATGGCAACGGGACCTGGGCGAGCGGGCACCGCGGATGTGGGTGAACGTCTCCTGTGAACAGTTCGGACGGCACCATCTGGTTGGCCTCTTCAAGCAACTGCTCGAGGAACACCAACTTCGGCCGGGGAGTCTCGGAATCGAGGTGACCGAGCGCCAGTTGGCACGCCGCATGGACGACGTGGAGTCCGACCTCAACGACCTCCGCGACCTTCAGGTGCCCACGGCCGTCGACGACTTCGGCACCGGCTACGCATCCCTGGACTACCTGCGCCGCTTCACCTTCGACGAGATCAAGATCGACCGGTCCTTCGTCGCGGGTCTTCCAGCCCCGGTCAACACCGCCATCATCTCTTCGATCATCGCACTGGGCACCTCCCTGGGAATGAGCGTCGTGGCAGAAGGTGTGGAGACGCCTCACCAGTACGACCTCCTCAAAGCGCTGGGCTGCGGATTCAGCCAGGGCTACCTCTTCCACCGGCCCGCTCCCGCAGACGCGCTCAGCGCACTCCTCCGCGGGTAACACGTAGGACCCGCACCAGAAATCCTCGCTCTGGGCGGTGAGTGCGGTGCCAGGTTCACAAGACGATGGCCAAAGGCGTCAAGACGTTCGGCCTTGCGTCCGCAGGGTGCTGCGCTAGCACCTGACTCGAGAACGGAGGGCTCCCGCCGGCTACAGAAGCGCGAGAGCTGCCGATAATCATCGGGCGCGTGTGTTGTTGAGGCCTCGGACGACCCGGCTCCGGAGGTTGGCGATGATGCTTGGATCCACCCGACGCCTGGCGGCGTTCGTTGCAGTTCTCACCGCCGGCACTGGCGCGCAGGTGCAACCGGGATCCGGCGGGGCGAGCCCAGAGCTGCCAGCGATCACCGCGACGTCGGTGCCGACGGACGAGGCCGGGAACGGCAAAGGTGATCGTGGCCTTCGGCGACGGTGTGATTCCGTCCTTCACGCTCGGCGCGCTGCGGGATCTGGGCGTCGAGCGGGCGATCGAGCTGCCGACCATCGGAGCCGTGGCCGTGAGGGCCGACCTTTCCTGTCGTCGACTTGCTCGGGACCGTGCCGGGCGTCGTCGCGGTGGAGCCGCAGCGCCAGCTGGTGGGCCATGTCTACGCCTCGAAGAAGCCGTCAGTTCGTGGAACTCGCGCTGGCCGTGCCGGGGAAGGAGCGACGGGTGCCCGCAGTCCGCCCCTGAGGCAGGTTCCGGGCGTCGAGAGCGCACCCTGGAGGAGAGTGCCACCCGGCCTAGGCCGAGCCGCCGCCCCCGCGATCCTCAGCGTTCCTAGGCGCACCGGTGCCTCACGTCCTGCCGTGTCCGAATCCTGCCAGCACCGCATCTGGCCAGCGATCAGACTTGCGGCATGCATCGCGTCGTACCGCTCAAAGTCCACTACTACGGAACCCCGGTCGTGCTGGTCTCTTCCACCAACCCGGACGGCACCACCAACCTCGCGCCGATGTCCTCGGCCTGGTGGCTGGGGCAGAACGCGATGCTCGGCCTGGATGCATCGTCACGTACTACGCAGAACCTGCTGCGCACCGGCGAGGCCGTCCTCAACCTCGCCCCGGCGGACCTGGTCGGCCACGTCGACCGGCTGGCGCTGCTCACTGGCTCGCCGGACCTGTCGCGGCACAAGCGGGAGACCGGCTACCGCTACGAGCCCCGCAAGTTCAAGGTCGCCGGCCTGACCCCCGAGTCGTCGGACCTGATCGCCCCTGACCGGGTGGCGGAGTGCCTGATCCAGCTCGAGTGCCGGGTGTCCGGCCGTTATCCGATCGAGAACGACTCGTCGAGCGCACACGCGATTCACGTCCAAGTTTTGCGCGCCCACGTTGCCGACGCCGTACGGCTGCCGGGCACCGACCACATCGACCCGCAGGCCTGGAACCCGCTGGTCATGAAGTTCTGTGACTTCTTCGGCGACGGTCAGCCGCTGACCCCTTCACGGCTGGCGGCCGGGTGGCGGATGCCGGGCCGCCTTGAAGAGTCGACGATCGCGTGAGCCGGCTGTTCGCACCCTGGCCCGCGACCGCCTAGGCCAAGGAAAGGCAAGTGGTCTTCGGTCCGGCTCAAGCCCGCGGGCTGAACCGACGGGGGAGGGTCGACGACATGAGCGCCCAACGCGACCGGAGTCGGTGGCTGTCGCATAACCCCGGACACACCACCGTCCCGGATCGAGTGGGATCCGGGACGGTGGTGCGTGGAACACCCGGTCAGTTGCGGTCCGATGTCACGGCGGAGTCAGATCGCCCAGGTGCAATCCAAATCGGGTCAAGTCGGCGCACGGCTCAGGCGCCCAGCACCGGCTTGTTGCTGCGGATGACGCCCTTCGGGTCGCGCTCGCGTTTGATTGCCTGCAGCCTCGCCAGCCGCTCGGCGTCGTAGCCCGTCGCGTCGTCCTGGCCCTCGCCGATGAAGTTGGGCATCCGGTGCCTGCTGGCCAGGTGGCCGAGGGTCCCGTCGACTGCGGAGAAGGCGTGCGCGATCGCCTCGGCCAGCTCCGGCACGGCGGGGACGCCGAACGCGAACACCTGGAAGGGCTCTGCCACGGGACGGACGGCGCCTCCTGCGGTGCCGTCGTCGGCGAAGGCTCCGCCCAGGCCACGGATCTGGACGAACATCAGCGGGCACGTGCGCGGGTCAGTCACCGCATGGCAGAGGGCGTCGATGGCCTCGTCGTCGAGCCCGGTGAGAAGCATCGAGTGCTCGAGCCCCGGCATGGGTTCGGTCGGTTCCGCGGCCACCGCGTCCAGACCGCTGGGCGTGATGACCTGCATGAGATCCATCTCGACCGGCGCGGCGTCACGCAGCGACCACAGGAGGATCTCGGCCATCTGCCGAGATCCCAGGTAGGTCGCCGCCACGTTGACGAACGAGCGACCGCGGAGTGGCTCGGGGATGTCGGGGATCGGCGGGAAGTGCAGCACGTGCGCCCACATGGTCAGCTCGCGCGGCGCCACGAGGGCCAGGTCCCGGAAGGCCTTCAGCACCACTGGCGCGTGCTCGACGGGCCACAGCAGCTGGCCGCCGTACATCTCCGGCGCGCGGAAGAGTGCCAGCTCGAGCCGTACGACGATGCCGAAGTCGCCGCCGCCTCCGCGGAGCGCCCAGAAGAGATCGGGGTCGGAGGCGCGGGTGACGTGGACGAGCTCGCCGGACGGGTCGACCACGTCCAGAGAGACCACGCTGTTGGCGGTGAAGCCGTGCGCGCGGGTGAACCAGCTGACACCGCCGCCCAGGATCAGCCCGACGACGGTGGGATCGGAGTTGCTCCCCGCGAGCGCCATCAGGCCGGTGCCGTCGAGGGCGGCGCAGAGCTCGCCCCACTTGACACCGGCGCCCACAGTGACCGTGCCGCGCACGGGGTCCACCTCGATGCCCTGCAGCGCACGCGTGCGGAGCAGCAGGGTGCCGTCGAGCGTGGTGCGCGGGGCGTGGCCGCTCGGCTGCGCGCTGACCGAGGTGCCGTGCGCCGCGGCGAAGCGGACAGCCTCGACGACGTCGCCGGCGTGGGCCACCTCGAGGACGGCGGCGGGCTGTTGGTCGACGTTGACCATCCACGGGGTGCGGACGTCCTGGAAGTCGGCGTCGGCGGGCGTCACGAGGCGGCCCGAGACGAGGTGCCGCAGGGAGTCCCAGGCGGCCGCGGACGGGCCGGAGGGGAGAGGGGTCAGGGTGCTGGACATGGCGGGTCCTTCGTCGGGTTCGACCGATCCTGCTGATCGGGACGTGTTCCCAGACTCGGAGCCGCCGCTTACCGGGGCCTTGCCGTTCCCTTGCGATTTGTCCCTTGCGCTCGGCTCAGGCGGTCGGGGTCGAGCGCCGCAAGCCGCTGCCGGGCGATGCGCTCCCAGCGGAGGCAGCCCACGCGGGCGTTCGCGACGACCGCGCGCTCGAGCATGGCTCTGCCCTCGTCCAGCCGGCCCAGCGCCACCAGCCCGCTGCCGATGAAGCAGGCGACGCTGCCGAGCGACTGCACGCTTCCGTACGTCGCGACGGAGTCGGCGAACGGACGGAGAACCTCGACGGCTGCCGACAGACCCGGGTGCCCCGCGGCCGCCAGGACATCGACGGTGAGGCAGGCGGCGAAGAGGCCGGCGTAGTCCCCACCCACCTCTGTGGGGGTGCCGAGGATCCGGACGCCGGCGTCGACCTCGCCGGCCAGGCAGAGCGCGCTCGCCACCGCTGCGCGGAAGGCCAGGAATGGGTGATTGATCGCCGAGGCCACGACGTCGGGCGGAACCGGCGCTCCGTGCGGAGCGCTGACGATCGTGTAGAGCCCGGTCAGCTCGGTCAGTGCCACCACGGTGGTGCGCCGGTGCAGGGCGAGAGTCTCGCGACCGATGCGGACGGCATCAGGATCCTCCGCCTCCACCGCGCGCATCCATCGCCACCAGCCCAGCGGCACGTCCGAGCCGGTGTGCCCGAGCCGGGCAGCCAGGTCCAGCACGGGGGCCATCTCGCTGTCGGCCTCGTCGACCCGACCCTGGAAGTGCAGCGCCGTAGCGAGCCGGAACCGCGCGGTCATCAGGTACTCGTCGGTGTCGGCCACCACCACGGACTCCCGCGCACAGACCTCGCGCTCCTCCGCCTTGAAGGGGGACCACAGGGCCAGCTCGCGCGCGACGAGGCAGTCACGCAGCACCTGCCGGTCACCGCTGGCGCGGGCCAGCTCGATCGAGCGCCGTCCGCACCGGTCCGCCTCCTCGTGGCGCGAGGCGACGGTGTGCTCCAGGCCGAGGTTCGCCAGGATGCGTGCCCGGAGGCCGGTGTCCTCGACGTGCTCGAGGCACAGCTCCAGCACCTCGACGGCACGGGGGTCGTCACTGCCGATCTCGCGCCAGTGCCACACGCCGGAGCTGCGGAAGCTGGTGGCCGCCTCGGCCATCCGGGTGTAGTCCTCACTCTCGCGCGCCAGCCCGATCGCCTCGTCGAGCGTCGCCAGCATGCCGTGCAGGTCGCCCAACCGTTGCCGTGCGGTCGACAACGACAGCAGGAGTGTGTGCCTCCGCGCCCGGTCGGGCTCCGGGATCTCCCGTTCGACCTCGATGGTGCGTGTCCAGAGGGCGAGAGCCTCGTCGAAGGCTCCCCGTGCCTCGGCTGCCAGGGCCGCGCGGCGGCCGAAGCCGACGGCGTCCTCGGCAAGCTCCGGGAGGTACGGCGCCGCGAGGGTGTGGTGGTGTGCAACCTCGCCGATCAGGTCGGGGTCGCGGGCCAACCGCTCCGCCAGGGCACGTCCCACCTGTGCGTGCCAGCGCGCCCGCCGCCCCAGCGGGAGGTCGCCGTACACGGTCTCTCGGGTGAGCGCGTGCACGAAGCGGAGCTGCCCGATGATGTCGGTCTCCTCCACGATCCGGGCGGCGACCGCCTCGTCGAGGTCGTCGAGGACCGCCTCCCCGAGCGCTGCTGTCAGCAGCCGCGTGTCGAACGTGCGCCCCACGACCGAGGCCAGCGACAGCGCGGTGCGGGTCGACTCGGCCAGCTGGAGGACTCGCATCCTCAGCACGTCGGCGACGCCGTCAGGCACCTCCAGGTGCTCGGCCGCCGCAGCGGTCGCCCGCCCGCTCGCGCCCAGCAGCCGGGCCATCTCCAGCACGAAGAAGGGGTTGCCGTCGGTCCGGCGGGTGAGGACCTCGACGAGAGCGGGATCCGGGTCGACCAGCACGTCCTCGAGCAGCGCGGTGACCGCCTCGTTGCTCAGCGGAGGCACGGGCACCCGGCGCGCCTCCAGCCGGGCGAGCCCGGCGAGCGCCTGGGCGAGCACCGGGTGGCGGCGCGGGTCGACGGTGCGCACGGTGGCCACGAAGAGCACGGGACGTCCGCGCAGCTCCTCAGCGGCATATGCCAGGAGCCGCAGCGAGGTGTGGTCGGCCCAGTGCAGGTCCTCCAGCAGCACGACCAGCGGTCGGCCCTGGATGCCGAGCAGACGGGAGACCGCGGCGAAGGTCCTCAGGGTGGTGGCCGCCGCGGCGCCCGCATCGGTCGCACTCGCGCCATGGATCCCGCCCTCGAGCAGGGCCCGCACCTCGGCCGGCACGGGATCCTCCGTGTCGGCGAGGTCACGCAGCACCGGGAGCCACGGCCAGTACGGCGGCGCCAGGTCGGCCTCGTGACACCGGCCGATCGCGACCCGAGCCCCGCGGCTCCCGGCCCGATGAGCCGCCTCGACGGCGAGCATGGTCTTGCCGATACCGGCGTCCCCGGTGATCAGCAGCAGTCCGCCGCGCTCCTCGTCGACCAGGTCGGTGAGCGCGGCGTCGATGACGGCCAGCGCCTCGCTGCGCCCGACGACCCCGGACACCCGGGCGCGGGTCGCGTCCGGGTCGCGCGTGGTGGGCGGCCGCGCGTCGAGGGCGGGGTCGTGGGCCAGCATCTGCGCCTCGAGTGTGCGCACCGAGGCGGACGGGTCGACGCCGAGCTCCTCGACCAGCGCCGTGCGCAACGTGCGCAACGTCTCGAGGGCATCGGCCTGGCGCTGGCTGCGGTAGAGGGCAAGCGCCAGCAACGACCACAACCGCTCTCGGAACGGGTGGTCGCCGACCACGCTCGCCAACAGGCGGTGCGCCTCCGCCGATCGGCCGAGGGCCAGGAACGCTGCGGCCCGGCTCTCCACCAGGGTCAGCCGGGCCTCCTCGAGGCGGACCGTCTCGGCTGCGAGCGTGGGCGCCTCCCCGAGACCGGCGAACGGCTTACCCCGCCAGAGGCTGAGCACGCCGGCCGTCGCGTCGAGGATCTCCGCCGGATCCAGGTCGGCGAGTCGCTCGGTCAGCTCGGCAACGGTGACGGCGTCCACGTCCGCGCCGAGGAGGGTGTAGCCCGCGGGGTCGCGGCGCAGCTCGGCATGCTCGCCGAAGACACGGCGGAGCCGGGAGACCGCGACCTGCAGCGAGTTGGTGGCGGCGGCGGGTGGCTCGTCGCCCCAGAGCTCATCGACCAGGCGGTCGTCGCCGACATGGCGCCCTGCGGCGGTGGCGAGCAGTGCGAGCAGCAACCGCTCGCGTCGCCCCCCGACGGTGCGCTCCTCGTTTCCGATCCGGAGACGGAGCGGCCCGAGCACGTCGATCGCGACGGTCATTGAGCTCTCCTCCCCGGGTGCACGCAGCATAGAGGGCGGCACGGCCGGCCGGAGGTGAGATTCCGGCGCAATGGACGGCAGCAGGCCGCAGCAAAGCGAAACGGCCGCCGAAGAGGTGGGTCACGTCTTCGCGCCCGACTTGAAGTCGCTCGCCGAGACAACGGCGGAGCCTGAGCAGCGGCTGTTGACGTGTTCGCCCAACGGGCGGCGGCACCCCCGGTACGCACAGGCACTTGACGGAAGCAGCCGACGAAGCGCCGGCCAGTCACTGATCGCTGAGCCTCGACATGATCACCATGAACTGCTTCTGTTGCGCCGGGGTCAGAGGATCGAGCAGGTCCTGCTGGACGCCGTCCACCACGCTGTCGAGCTCCGCCAGGACCGTCGATCCGGTCTTCGTGATCGACACGACCTTGCGGCGCCGATGGTCGGGGTCGACCTCGCGGTTGACCAGCTTGCGCGCTTCGAGCTCCGTGAGGGCCGCGGTGACGTCGCTGCGATCGATGCCGGTGTACCGGCCGAGGTCGGCCTGGCTCGCGGGGCCCCACTCCTCGAGTGCCGCGAGCAGTCGATAGTGGTAGCCACGGAGGCCGTCGCCGTGCGCGGCGAACCCAGACGCCAACAGCGCTGATGCTCGTGCCGCGGCTCGGCCCAACAGCCAGGTAGGGCGGTCCTTGAGTCGGCTCGGGGTGCGCTCCGGGCCAGTGTGCTCGCGCATGCCTCGAATGATAGGAGACTTGTGGGTACTGCCAACAATCGCTAAGTTGGTTGTGCCAACATTGGCACAGCCAACAAGGAGCAGAGATGCACCAACGGAATCACCGGGTACTCGTCGTCGGACGCAGCGCGCCCGTGCTGGTCGACGTGGTCGCGATGCTTCGTGACCGCGGTTACGGAGCGAACGCGAGCAATCAGTTCGACAGCCTGTTGGACGACTATGACGTGCGCGAGGTCGATCTCGTCATCTTCGGTGGCATGGTGCCGCCGGAGAAGAAGGAGGATCTGAGCGCGTCGATTCTGGAGCTCAATCCGCGGGCAGGTTTCCTTCAGGGCCTGGGTGGCATCGCTCCGTTGCTCGTGGCGCAGGTCGAGGAGTTCTTCGGGGGAGCGGCGCCCGGTGTCGAGTACGACGCCGCGACGCGGCTGGTCCGGGTGACTCTCGCCGAAGCCGCCCCCGTCCTGATCGAAGGCCTGTGGGCGGCGTTCGTTCCCGAGCCGGTCGCGCAGTCGGTTGTCACGTTCGACGCCATGCTCGAACCCGGCGTGCACGAGATCCCGATCCCGTCCGCCGTGCCGCTGGAGGGCTCGTACCTCGCCGTGCGCGTCGGCGAAGGCGTGTCCGCGCTCCGGATCGGCGAGCCGTCGCAGTCGGTCCAGCGGATCGTTGCCGCGCGAGCACTGCCCGCTCCCGCGCCCGTCACCACGCGGTTCCCATGGGACGGTGACGTCGGTGCACGGCCCGTCGCCGGCTAGTGGAATCCAGCAGGGTGGTACATGACGGCCCTGAGTCAGCGCGTGGCACAAGTGGATCTCGGCCAGCACCGGTGATCCTCTTGGCCGCTCGAGCTCAGCACCCGCCAGCTGCGGCTGTCAGTGACCTTGCCTGTGGGAACGCAGATCAAGGGCCACGTCGTGCAGCGAACCAGTGCTCCCTATGGCCCGGATTGCGACCCGTGAACCGGTGTGCCGACTGCACCCACGGAGCTCTCGGCTACTGAGCCTGAGGTGCGTTCGAGGAACAATCGGATGGTCCGCGCGAGGGCTTCAGGTTGGTCTTCAGGGATGAAGGTGCGCGAGTCCGGCATGAGTTCGAACTCGCCGTGCGGGATCAGCCGGGCGAGCTTCTTCCCATTCCTCCGGGCGAACCAGAGGTCGTTCTCGGCCCACACGACGAGTGCCGGTCGGGTGAAGCGGCAGAGTTTGCTGGCGGCCTTCAGCGTGTGGCGGGGTCCCGTGCCGGTGAAGAACTTGACCAGATCTCGCTGGATCGCGGGGTCCGCCAGGGGGTCGAGGTAGGAACGCAGGATCGCGGGGTCCGGCTTCTTCTTGATGATGGACCAGTAGAAGATCGTGTACACGGGCTTGAGCCGCCATGCCTGCGCGAGCCGCAGGCCCAGTCGCGGTCCCGCGCCGGGTATCCGCGAGATCAGGTGGAGCGGCTTGAGGTAGCGCGGGGGGAACTGCCGGAACGTGTCGCAGGAGGTGAGAACCAGCCGATCCACGCGCTCCGGGTACTCCGTCGCGACGATCTGCGAGATCGCGCCGCCGGAGTCGTTGGCCACCAGTGTGACGCGGTCCAGCCGGAGCGCGTCGAGGAAGTCGACGACCAGGCGGGCCATGCCCGGTGCGCTGAGGTCGGCGTCTGGCTTCATCGGCACGGCATGCGAGCCCTTCGGCCAGTCCGGTGCGATGCACCGGTGGGAGTCGGCGAGGTGCGGCACGACGTTGCGCCACAGGTCGCCGTTGGCAAGTCCGCCGTGAACGAAGACCAGTGGGCTGCCGGAACCCCGTTCCCGGTAGCGCACAGGTCCCTGGGGGAGCTCGATATGCACGGGAGTGCCGAGTGGGTGCGAGGTCATGAGGGCTCCTTGATGCGTTCGATGGGAGTGCGTCGAACCCCTGCGGCCGATCGACGAGGCTCGTCAACGTCTGTCTTGCAGTGATTGCAAAAGGTTGAATGACAGCCTAGCCTCTTCTGCAATCGCTGCAAGAGAGGGCCGGAGAGATGGCTGACGTCGTGGTGGTCGGAGCCGGACTGTCCGGCTTGGTGTGCGCGCGACGGCTCGACGAGGCAGGGCTCGACGTACTGGTCCTCGAGGCGCGGGACCGGGTCGGTGGCCGGACGCTCAACGAGCCGATCGGAGCTGGCCGCGTCGTCGAGATGGGCGGGCAGTGGGTGGGTCCGAATCATGCCGAGATCCTGCGGGTTGCGGCCGAGGTCGGGGTGGACACGTTCCCCACGCACATCGCCGGTCAGCACCTGTTTGCCCACGCCGGCAGGACCAGCAGGTACCGAGGTCACATCCCCTCGCGGATCCCGCTCGGTGTTCTCGACTTCCGGATCGCCCAGGCCCGGCTTGAGCGCATGGCGCGAGACATCGACCTGGTCGACCCGGCGAGCACGCCGCTGGCTCGCCGGCTCGACACCCTCACCGCTGAGACCTGGATGCGTCGCCACATGCACACGCAGTCAGGTCGCCGCCTGATGCGGCTGAGCATCAAGGCGGTGCTCGCCACCGAACCGAGCGAACTGTCCTTCCTGCATTGGCTGTTCTACATCGCTACCGGAGGTGGGCTCGACTCGCTGATCCGCACCGATGGCGGCTACCAACAGGATCGCTTCGTCGGCGGCTCCCAGGCCATCGCCCTGCGGCTCGCCGACGACCTCGGCGACCGGGTCCGACTGTCCTCGCCTGTACGCCGGATCGAGCACCGTTCCGATGGCGTTCGCGTCCATAGCGATGCGGCGTGTTTTGACGCCGCCGCGGTCGTCGTCGCCGTACCCCCGCACCTGCTCACGATGATCGAGTTCGAACCGGCGCTCCCGGCGGCGTGCAACCAGCTGTCGCATCGGATGCCCCCGGGCATGGTGACCAAGTTCGTCGCCGTGTACCCGGAGCCGTTCTGGCGGGCAGGAGGGCTCTCCGGACACGCCACGATGACGGACGGGCCGATCAGCATGACCTTCGACAACTCGCCCCCGGACGGCAGCCCCGGTGCGCTGGTCGCCTTCGCGCTGGGTGACGACGCCCGCGCGCTCGAGCGCCTCAGCGCGGAAGGGCGGCAGGAGGCGGTGCTCGACCGGCTCGTCGAGCTGTTCGGGCCTCGGGCCGCGGACTCGGTGCAGTTCCTCGAGCGCTGCTGGGGGCGCGAGCAGTGGACCCGTGGGTGCTACGCGGGCTTCTTCGGTCCGGGCGGCTGGACGTCGTTTGGCGGGACGCTGCGGCGACCCGACGGCCGGCTGTTCTGGGCGAGCGCGGAGACCGCCGTCCATGCGCACGGGTCGATGGACGGTGCGGTCTCCGCCGGGGAGCGTGCGGCGCAGGAGGCGTTGGCGGCCGTCGGCGTCGTTCCCCCCGTCGTCCGATGATCAGCCTGTCACTCGAGGAGCAGGCCGTGCGCAACCGCCTCGGTCGCGAGACGGAGCAGCCGGCGCAGGTCCTCCTCGCTGCGCTGCAGGCTGTCGGGACGCCAGCCGAGACTGATGATCCCGTTCCAGGCGGCCCACAGCACGGTGGCCGCGTCCTCGGGGTCGATCTCGCGGATCGCCCCGGCCTCGATGCCGAGCCGGATCGCCTCGACCATCCGACCGTTCTGCTCGTCCACCGACTTGGCCAGCCGCTCGGCGAGCTCTCGCCCCGCGGCGTAGCTGCCGGGATCGACGGGGAACGCCAGCATCCGGAAGTACTCAGGGTTCTTCAGGTAGAACGCGAGGTACTCCTCGGCGGCGGCGTACAACTGCTCGAGCGGGCTCCGGCCGTCCGTGTAAGCGAGGTCCATGAAGTGTCGGTCGGTGTCGAGCGCGCGCTCGACCAAGGCGATGTGGACCCCGGCTTTGGAGCCGAAGTGGTTGTAGACCGATCCGACCGCGACCCCCGCGGCTGCCGCGATCTCCTCCACGGTCACGTCAGTGATGGGGCGCGTGCTGAACAGCTGCTCGGCAGCACGAAGCACCGCGTCGATCGTGCGTTCCGCTCGTGGGTCCACCGGCGCGCACCCCTCTCTGAGAACCATTGCAAGAAACCGTGACGGCTGTTAGCGTAGCGGAGAGTTTCTGTAATGATTGCAAGAAACGAGGTGCGTGAATGGCCGCGGTGGGATCACCCACGTGGATCGTGCGGACGAACGGCTCGCTCAGCCTGCGCGACCAGCTGCGCTTCGCTCGCGCGGCGGTCGCCCGCGAGGTGGTAGCGCTGCCGGCGGCGATCCGTCGCCGCCCGGAGCCCCGTCGGGTTCTCGACGCCGACCGCAGCCCGCCCGATACCCGGCTGGCGCGCGCGATGCAGCAGGTGTCCGCATCTGCGCTTCCGGCCCCGCTGCTCGGACACAGCATCCGCACCTGGCTCTGGGGCAGCATGCTCGCTGAGATCGACGGCATCGCCTACGACGACGAGCTGCTCTACGTCGCAGCACTGCTGCACGACCTCGGTCTCGCACCCGGGCACCGGCCGAGCCCGGAGGCCGGCTGCTTCGCGGTGCACGGCGCGGTGGAGGCACGAGATCTTCTCCTCGACGCTGGTGCCGACGCGGAGTACGCACGCCGGGTCTGCGACGCGATCGCCGCGCACTTCAACGTCAACGTCCCCCTCGACTGGGGCGCCGAGGCACATCTCCTTCACGGCGGCGCCCATGTCGACGTGGTCGGACGTCGCCTGGGCGAGATCGCAGCTTCGACCGTGACCCAGGTCTTGGAGCGAGAGCCACGGATCGGCTTCGCGGACTGCTTCACGCAGGCGATGCGGACCGAGGCTGAGTTGCGGCCGGGCTCGCGAGCCGGGCTGCTCTGGCGACTCGGCATGGAGCGGGCCATCCGCCGTGCCCGCTTCCCGACCCCGGCGGGGTGAGCGCGTGAAGGCGACAGTCATCGGTTTCCTCGGTGCCGTGTTCATCGGGCTCGGGGCCTGGGCTGGGATCGACAGCGCGTCGTTCGCCGCGACGCTGGCCGACTTCGGCCCCGAGAACGACCACCTGGTCCATGACTTCGGAGCCGCGTCGGCCGCGATGGGCGCCGGGCTGCTGGTCGCCGTGCCACGAGTGGCATGGCGGACGCCCGTGCTGCTGGTCGCGATGCTCTGGAACGGCCTGCACGCCGTCTCGCACGCGGTCGACCTCGGCGACGCCGCGTCCCGCACGGTCGGGGTCGCCGAGCTCGCGCTGCTGATCGGCACTACGGCACTGCTCGGCGTACTCGCTCTTCCGTCGAAGGAGACCGAATGACCGGCCCGAGCGCTTCCGCCGCAAATGGACCGCTCGGGGTCGGGCCCTTGTTCTGGCGACGCCGCCTGCTGCGCCCATCGATATCTCGACACCACCGGAGGACAACCATGACCACGCACGACCTCGTCTCGTCAGCGGCCGCCTTCGTCGCCGAGGCCGAACGGATGACCAACGAGCGCGACGTCGACGGCATCCGCGCCGTCTTCAGTGAGGACGCCCACCAGATCGCGACCCTCGACGGCCTCCTGATCGACGCCCGCGGCATCGAGGAGATCCACCGAGCCTGGGGCCGGATGTGCGTCTTCATGGAGGCGCGCCGGATGTACGTCTCCAAGACCCTCGTGACGGCGGATCCGACCACGATCGTCAACGAATGGGTCGGTGAGGTCGCCGGGCGACGGACCGCGCGCGGCATCGAGGTCTGGAAGCTCGACGAGGCCGGCCGTGTCGTCGAGCAGCGGTTGTACGGGTTCCTCGACGCGCGCCCCGAACCGAGCCTGGTCCAGAACCTGCGCATGCTCGTGGCGCACCCGCTCACCGCGCTCGGGTACGCCCGGGCGCGAAGGCACGCGTGAATCCCGGCGTCGCCGTCGTCGCGGTCTTCTTCGCCGGCATGGGCCTCACCGCACTGGTGAAGCCTGCCGTCATCTGGGCGCCCTTCGGGGTGGCTCCGACCACGGCCGAGTCCCGCAATGAGGTCCGTGCGGTCTACGGCGGCTTCGGCGTCGCTGTCGCCGCGCTGCTCATCGTTGCTGACGGGAGCGCCGCAGGCTTCCGCGCCGGGGTCTTGATGGCCATCGCGATCGCGCTGCTCGGGATGGTCGCGGGCCGCGTGGTAAGCGCGCTCGTGGAACCCAAGGCCCTGATCGGCTTTCCTGGGTTCTTCATGGTGCTCGAGGCGGCGCTGGCCGGTCTGCTGCTCACGGGACGCTGACCTCCCGGCATCATTGCGGCCTGCGACGTCGAGTCGTGTGCGTCGGCGCAGGTCAGAGCCCATAGCGCCAGGAGAGCGGGCCGCGCTGGCGCGGGCTCAGTCCCTGCTCTCGCTGGGGAGCTTCTCTGCAGCCCACTCCGGGAACCCGTCCTCGAGCCGGAGGGCGCTGCGCCCGGAGTCGGCGAGCAGCCGCACGGCGTCGTCGGCGTAGACGCAGAACGGCCCGCGGCAGTAGGCGACCACCTCGGTCCCGTCCGGGATGTCCTCCAGTCGTGACTTCAGCTCCGTGACCGGGATCGACAGCGCGCCGCGGATGTGGCCGGCGTCGTACTCTGCCCTGGGTCGTACGTCCAGCACGACGACGTCGCCCTCGCGGATTCGCTTGCGGAGCTCGTCGCGGGTGATCGTCCCCAGCTGGTCGCGGTCGCCGAGGTAGGCGCGAGCCAGGTCGTCGAGCTGGCTGACGTGGGCTGCTGCCGTCTCGCGCATCGTGCGCCAGAGGGTGAAGACCACCGGGCTGGCGAGGGAGTAGTGGATCCGGGTTCCGTCGCGTCGCGACCTGACCAACCCCGAGCGGAGCAGCCGCTGCAGGTGCTGGGAGGTGTTGGCCACGCTCTGCCCGATCTCCTCGGCCAGCTCCTCGACCGAGCGCTCGCCCTGGGCGAGCACGTCGATCAGCTCGGCGCGTCGCCCGCTGGACAGCGCCTTCGCGGCCTCCGCCAGAGAGTCGTACAGGGCAGCCTTTGCAGTGTGGTCACCCACCGGGCACCTCCAAGCATTCAAGAAATCTCTTGACAACGCGGTCGGGCCGCGCGTTAATCAAGTATCTACTTGAATAGGAGGCGTGGCAAATGACCACAGTGAACACCACCCCGCGGAACGCGACGGACGAGACGCGACTCCGCCTCGGCTCGGCGATCATGGCTGTGGGAGGGCTCGGCTTCCTCGGGTACGCCGTCATCTTCTTCATCCGCAACTTCACCGACTCGTTCCTCGAGCTCGGCATCGGTCCCGACCAGGTCGACGTCGGCAAGGCCGAGATCCAGGCGTTCAGCCCGCAGCTCGAGCACTACATCAGTCACCTGCACATCGCGGTGGCCGCCTTCATCGGCGCGACGGGCATCGCGGTCGCCGCCTTGGCCTGGTACGGCGTACGCCGGGGCGAGATGTGGGCCTGGGTGACGGCGGTCGTCGTCCCGGTCTTCGGGCTCGCCGTCGCGCTTCCCGCGCACTACCCGTGGGGCTTTGACACCATCGGCCACCTGGGCCTGATCTACGCCGACACGCTCCTGTTCGTCGTCGGGGCCGGGATCGCGCTCGTGCCTCTGCTGAGAAGGAACCGAGCATGACCACCGTCGACACCTTCGAGCTCGAGGGCAAGCTCAAGCACATCTACCGCGAGGTCGCCGAGCATCCGAAGGGTGACTTCCACTTCGAGCTCGGCTCGAAGCTCGTGGTCGCGGACAAGCAGGCGGTCACGAGCATCTCGGCCTCGCTACGAAGCTGGACTGACGGGAGGTAGCGGTGACGGATCAGGTGGTGACATCCGTGCGGGACGAGGGGCTCGCCAACTCGGCGTACCTCGTGGATCTCGGCGACGGCCGGGCGCTGGCGGTGGACGCCTGCCGGGACCTGCGGGCGCTGCGCCGTGCGGCCGGCGCAAGAGGGCTGACGATCGCCTTCGCTGCGGACACGCACCTGCACGCCGACTTCCTCTCTGGCGCGGTCCAGCTCGCGGCCGACGACGGTGCTCAGGTGGTCGCCTCGGCGAGTGGTGGACGGGAGTTCCCGCACCTGGGTCTCGAGGACGGCCAGGAGCTCGATCTCGGCGGACTGACACTGCAGGCGATGACCACACCGGGCCACACCGACGAGCACGTCGCCTTCCTGCTCCGTGACGATGCGACCACGCTCGGCGTCTTCACCGGCGGCTCGCTGATCGCGGGCTCGGCCGCGCGGACCGACCTCGTCGATCCGGACCGCACCGAGGAGCTCGCCCGGGCGCAGTATCGCTCGCTGCGGCGGCTCGCCGAGCTCGACGAGTCGGTCGTCGTCTGGCCCACGCATGGCGGCGGGTCGTTCTGCGCCACCAGTGCGACGTCCGCGGGTGGCGCAACGACGATCGGGCTGGAGCGAACCACCAACCCGATGCTGAACGCGGCGGACGAGGAGGAGTTCGTTCGCCGGATGCTCGGCTCGCTCGGCAGCTACCCGCCGTACTTCTTGAGACTCGGCGAGGAGAACCGCCGCGGTCCGGCCGTGCTGCCCGCGGCGCTGTCCCTCGAGGCCGTGGCGTCGTACGGCGAAGCGCTGGTCGTCGACGTACGCTCGCCCGCCGCGTTCGCCGCGGGCCACCCCGCCGGCGCGCTCTCGATCCCATTGCGGCCGGCGTTCGCCTCATGGCTGGGTTGGCTGGCCCCCAACGACCGTCCGTTGCTGCTGCTGCGTGACCCCGACCAGGACCTCGAGGAGGTTCTGTGGCAGGCGGCGAAGATCGGCTACACCAACTTCGTCGGCGAGATCGCGGGTGGCCTGCAGACATGGACCGACGCCGGGCTCCCGGTCTCGTCGCACGAGATGCGCGCGGCGTTCCCTTCGCACGAGGCCGTGGTGCTCGACGTCCGGCAGGAGTCGGAGTTCCTGGCCGGCCACGTTCCTGGTGCGGCCCACGTCGAGCTGGGGTCCCTGGCGGACGAGGTTCCCGAACTGCCGGACGGAGCGGTCGTCGTGATGTGCGGTCACGGCGAGCGGGCCTCGACCGCCGCCAGCATCCTGCGCCGGAGCGGCTTCGAGGACGTGACGGTGCTCGCCGGTGGACCGAAGGAGTGGGTGGAGGCGCAGGGCACCCACCTGGAGACGGGCGGGTGAACCCGCCCGTTCATCCGAGCCTGGGGCTGCGCGCCAACGCCGCCCAGTTCACGCTGCTGGTCGCGGTCAACGCGCTCGTCGGAGGCATGCTCGGCCAGGAGCGAACTGTCGTGCCGCTGCTGGCCACCCAGGAGTTCGGCCTCGACTCCTACAGCGCAGCGCTGACCTTCATCCTCGCCTTCGGACTGGCCAAGGCGGCCACCAACTACCTGGCCGGCACTTGGTCGGAGCGGTACGGGCGCAAGCCGGTCCTGGTGGCGGGCTGGCTCATCGCGGCCCCGGTGCCGCTGCTGCTGATCTGGGCGCCCTGGTGGTGGGTCGTCATCGCGGCCAACGTGCTGCTCGGGATCAGCCAGGGGCTGACCTGGTCGACCACAGTGATCATGAAGATCGACCTTGTCGGGCCTCACCGCCGTGGCATGGCGATGGGGCTCAACGAGTCGGCCGGCTACATAGCGGTGGCGTTCACCGCGCTGCTCACCGGCTGGATCGCGGCCGAGGCGGGGCTGCGGCCGGAGCCGTTCCTGCTCGGCATCGCCTACGCCGCGCTCGGCCTCGGCCTGTCCGTGCTCGTGGTCCGGGAGACCCTCGGACACGCGGCCGGTGAGGCGGCGAGCAGCAGGGAGCCTGGCGACCGCTCCGACCGCGACGTCTTCCTGCACACCAGCGTCCGGGAGCCGGCGCTCTCGTCGGCGAGCCAGGCCGGACTGGTCAACAACCTCAACGACGGCCTGGCGTGGGGGCTCTTCCCGGTGCTGTTCGTCGGAGCCGGCCTCTCGGTCGCCGAGGTCGGCTGGCTGGTCGCCCTCTACCCGGCGGTGTGGGGACTCGGCCAGCTCGTCACAGGCGCCCTCTCCGACCGTTGGGGCCGCAAGCGTCTGATCACCGCCGGCATGCTGACCCAGGCGGCAGCCCTGGCGATCACCGCCGAGGCGGCGACCTTCGCGGCCTGGGCCGGCTCCGCCGTACTCCTCGGCGCCGGGACCGCGATGGTCTACCCGACCCTGCTCGCTGCGATCGGCGACGTCGCCCACCCAGCCTGGCGGGCCCGAGCGATCGGCACCTACCGACTGTGGCGGGACAGCGGCTTCGCGGTCGGCGCCGTCCTTGCCGGCGTGCTCGCCGACGCCTTCGGCATCCGCGAGGCGATCTGGGCGATCGCAGGGCTCACCGCGGTCTCAGGGCTGGTGGTCGCGCTCAGGATGTACGAGACACTCCCGCCGACCATCCAACGGGACGCCTGAGGAACGTCCTGGCTATCAGCATGGAGCCGCAGGTTCAAGTCTCCCGCTCTGCGGCCCTGCGAATGTTCTCCAACGTCGTCCGTCCGCCGGCGACCTGCTTCGCCGGGAGCCCGAGGACCTTGTACATCGCCTTGAGCATGGCGGTGCCCTTGCGGGCCTCCAGCACCGTCATGTAGTGCTCGAGCCTGGTCCCGATCGCGGTGGGGATCAGCTCGTAGCCCCAGACGACCCGGCCGCCCTTGCCCCGGTCGTCCTCTTTCATCGGTGGGAACGAGATCCACTCCAGCCGCTTCACCTCGTCCACCACGGTGATCTCGGACGGCGCATCGAACTTCTGGAGACCGAACTTCTCGTGTGCGATCCAGCGACTTCCGACTGCCACGGGGCCCTCGAACTCGATGACCTTGGTGATGCTCTTCGGCCCGGCGAACTCGGTATGCCTGCGGATGTCGGTGATCAAGTCCCAGACCGCGTGCGGCGGTGCCGAGATCTCGACTGACTCGCGGAAACTGGTGACGACGTCGCCTTCCATGGGTCCTCCTGATCTGCAGGCAACCACTCCCACCGTAAGGCGGTCCGGACCAGCCGGGAAGAGGTTCGTCCGAGTTCTTCGGTTCGTCAACGGCCGTCGTGCGGGCGCGGAGCAGACGCGAGCGCCTCGTCGCCCTCGAACGAGCTGGGTCGTCCTGTTCCTGTGGCGATCAGGTCGCGAAGGCTCCCGTTGATGTACTCGCCCCAGGCGTTGGCGCAGACGTCGTAGCACTCATGGTCGGGCCGGAGCCCTTCGTGGGTGAAGGTCACCACGGTTCCCCCCTGCCGCCCCGTGATGTCGAAGGTGATGGTCGTGCCGGTCCACTCCTCCTGATCGGCCGTGAAGCTGAGCCAGCTCTCCAGAACCTGCCATGCGATGCGTCGCGCCGGGTCGAGCTGGGCGATGCGGAACTTCGTGTAGTGGATGCCGGGAACGGTGTAGGTGAACTCCGACCCGAGCGTGTCGGTCGGCCCGTCCAGCTCGCCCGACCACCAAGCGCGGACGTCGTTGATGGCGGCGAAGGTCTGCTCAGGGGTCTGGTCGACCTCGAAGGTGTAGCTGAGGAAGTCGGCCGCCGCCGGGCGGAGCCCGGAGTTGGCCCGCTCCAGGGTCTTGAGGACCCCGCTGGCCCAATGTGGTTCCAGCGACGCGGACATCGGGTCCGGAAAGATGTCCTCCTGGTCGGACTCGAGACCGTCGAAGATGGCGCGAGCCACGGTTCGTGGCGAGGTCTTGGGAATGTCCAGGCTGCGGGTCATGTCCGTGTCGGTCGGGCCGGTGAGCACTGCTCGGACCCGGACGCCGTGCTCTGCGAACAGGGCTCGCTGTGCCTGGGTGAGGGAGAGCGCCGCCGCCTTCGAGATGGAGTACGCGGGCATCATGGGCAA
Source organism: Nocardioides sp. (assembly GCF_004803405.1). Classification (GTDB taxonomy): domain Bacteria; phylum Actinomycetota; class Actinomycetes; order Propionibacteriales; family Nocardioidaceae; genus Nocardioides; species Nocardioides vastitatis. Next base: position 93,974 of record NZ_SSXI01000060.1, read on the forward strand.
TGAGGCGAGGGAGGCCAGCGACAGGATGTTGACGACCTCGCCGCCAGACCTGGCCAGCAAGGGCAGTACGGCCGAGGTCACGTCGTACGGGCCGTAGAGGTTCACCGCCAGGTGGTTCTCGAGGACGGCCCGGTCAGCGAGGTCTTCGTAGGTGCCGAGCCCAGCGTTGTTGATGACGACGTCGAGGGCGTCGATCTCCTTCACGGCGGTCTCGATCTGGGCCGGGTCGGTGACGTCGAGGAGTAGCGGGACGACGCGGCCGTCAGGATGGTCGACGGGACTCCGCATCCCGGCGTAGACCCGACCGGCGCCTCGCCGCAGGGCCTCCTCGACCAGCGCCAGGCCGATGCCTCTGCTGGCGCCGGTCACCAGGATCGTGCGACGTGCGGTGGTGTGCTCTGACGTGGACATGTGTTCCTCGGATCATTGATCGACAATGGGCGGTCACCTGGATCCGACAGGGCAGCCACTGAAAATCGGGCGCATCCGGACCGCCCAGTTCCACTCATGGCGGTTGTCGGTAGAGGGGAGGCGACGAGAGCGAGGACGACGTGACCACAGAGCTCCTGGGGAAGGCGCGTGCGGGAGACCGTGACGCGTTCGCCGAGCTGGTCGATCCATACCGACGGGAGATCCAGGCGCACTGCTACCGGATGCTCGGCTCCCTGCAGGACGCTGAGGATCTGCTGCAGGAGACCCTCCTCGCGGCGTGGCTGGGCCTCGAGGGCTTCGAGGGTCGCGCATCCCTGCGCACCTGGCTGTACCGAATCGCGACGAACCGTTGCCTCAACCACCTGAAGGCGACGAAGCGTCGACCTGTGCCGGCCGCGCCGCTCCCGATCACGCCGCCGGAGCCCACCCGACGGGGAGATGTCCTCTGGCTCCAGCCCTATCCCGACGCGCTCCTGGAAGGCGTCCCCGACGAGAACCCAGGGCCGGAGGCCCGCTTTGAGTCACGCGAGGCGATCTCCCTGGCCTTCGTCACAGCGGTTCAGCTGCTCCCTCCGAACCAGCGCGCCGTGCTGCTGCTCCGCGACGTCCTCGGCTACCGCGCAGCCGAGGCCGCCACCCTCCTGGGTCTGACCGAGGAGGCCGTGACCAGCGCTCTGAAGAGGGCGCGCGCGACGATGGACGGATCTCGATCATCCGACCCGCCGCCGGCACCGAGCGGGCCGGGGGAGGGTGACCTGCTGGCGCGGTTCGTGACCGCGTTCACCGAGGGGGACGTCGATGAGCTCATCGCCTTGATGACTGACGACGTGTGGGTGCGGATGCCGCCGGCTCCGTTCGAGTACCACGGAGCTGCCGCGGCGCACCGGTTCTTCACTGCCGTCGATGCCCACCGGCGAGGCACGGACCGGATGGTGCCGGTCCGGGCGAACGGCCAGCCGGCATGGGGGGAGTACCGTCGCGATCCGGTCACCGGCATCAGCCATCTGGCGGGGATCCAGGTCATCGCCCTCGCCGGTGACCGGATCTGCGAGGTCACGCGATTCGAGACCACGGTGGCGCCGTACTTCAGTCTCCCGCGAACCCTGGGCTGACCGGTCCCAGCGACTTGCGCGCATGTGGACCAGGCGACCGAAGGGATCGGTTCCTTTCCGCTGATCACGTATCCATACTCAGGTTGCTGGCGGAGGGTGTCGAAGCGCCCCGACAGCGAGGTTGTCACTGTGAGCGACGTCAGGTCGACCCCCCTCGGCTCGATCGGACTCCTCTGCCACGCGTGCTGACGCTGAGGGCTCTGCAATAGCTCCGTCTTGCTCGTACCATGGGAGACCAGGCCGATCACGATGATCACCAATCCTGCACCTCTCACGAGGCGTGTCCTGGGACTCGTCCTCCTGGTGGCGCTTGCCGTGTTGTCGAACGGACCGGCGCTGGCCGGCGACTCTCCCGACGGACCTCGGGTCCTCGTCACCGAGATCTCCACACCGATCACGCCGGTCGTGGCAGAGCATCTCGGTGACGGCATGGAGCGGGCAGACGACGGAGGCTACGCCGCGTACGTCATCGAGCTCGACACCCCGGGCGGGCTCGTCGACGCCATGCGGGACATCATCAACGACATCCTGGCCAGTCCCGTACCGGTCATCGTGTACGTGAGCCCCAAGGGTGCGCGAGCAGGCTCGGCCGGGGCGCTCATCACCTTCGCCTCCCATGTGGCGGTGATGGCTCCGGGCGCGACGATCGGTGCGGCGACCCCGGTCGGTCTCGAGGGCGAGAAGGTGTCGGACAAGATCGTCAACGACGCCGCCGCCCAGGCGCAGGCGCTTGCCGAGCTGAGGAACCGCAGCGTCGAGTTTGCCGTGGACACGGTCCGGGAGGGTCGCTCTGCGGCGGTGGACGAGGCCGTCGAGCTCGGTGCTGTCGACGCGAAGGCGTCGTCCCTGCCGCAGGCGCTGGACGAGGCGGATGGGATGAAGGCAACCGTGGCCGGAGACAGGACGGTCACGGTGCGCACGGCCGACGCGTCCGTGGATCGCTACGACCTCGGTCTGCTGCGCCAGATCCTGCAGGTCCTGGCGGATCCCAACGTCGCATTCCTCCTTCTGACGCTCGGCACGCTGGGATTGATCTACGAGCTGGCCACCCCGGGGGTCGGCGTCGCCGGCGCCACGGGCATCACCGCGCTGCTGCTGGCCCTCTTCAGCCTGTCGGTGCTGCCGGTGAACGCGGTGGGACTCCTGCTCCTGGCCGTCGCGGCGGGGCTGTTCGTCGCCGAGGTCCTGGCCCCGGGTGTCGCCGGCTTCGGCTTCGGCGGTGCAGTCGTGCTCGTGCTGGCGGCCGTCTTCCTCTTCGACGACGCGGAGGGCGTGTCCGTGGACCTCGCTACGGCGCTGCCACTGGCCGGCGTCATGTTCGTGCTGGTCGTGATCGCAGGTCGGGTAGCAGTGACATCGCGGCGGGAACCGTCGATGACCACCGGCACCGACGTCTTCACCGGGCGCACCGTCCCCGTGCGCGAGGCGTCCGGAACCACGGGCCGCACCTTCACGCAGGGTGCCTGGTGGGCACTGCGGAGCGTCGGAGGCCCCTTGGCCGTGGGCCGTGACGTGCGCGTTGTCGGAGTGGACGGGTTGACCCTCCTCGTCGACCCGGATGCCCCGGGCCAGCCAGAGCCAGCGCCCGAGTCCGAGCGCGGAAAGGCAGCATCATGAGCGACGCAACCCTGATCGGCCTCGCCCTCGCCCTCGTGGTGGTCGCGACCATCCTGTGGGCGGCGATCCACATCCTTCCCGAGTACGAGCGCGGTGTGGTGCTGCGGCTGGGTCGGATCCAGCCGCTGAAGGGGCCGGGGCTGATCTTCATCATCCCGATCATCGATCAGCTGATCCGGGTCAACCTCCGAACCCAGACCTACGACATCCCGCCCCAGGACATCATCACCAAGGACAACGTCACCGTTCATGTCAACGCGGTGGTGTACTTCAACGTCGTCGAGGCGACGAAGTCCGTGCTGTCGATCGACGACTACCGGTTCGGCACCCAGCAGGTGGCGCAGACCACCCTGCGAGGTGTCCTGGGCCAGACCACGCTCGACGATCTCCTGAGCAAGCGCGACGAGGTCAACTCGAGCCTCCAGCAGATCATCGACGGCGTGACGGACCCCTGGGGTGTCAAGGTCACCCTGGTCGAGGTCAAGGACGTGATCCTGCCTGAGAGCATGCGTCGCGCGATGGCCAGCCAGGCCGAGGCCGAGCGCGACCGCAGGGCGAAGGTCATCCACGCCCTCGGCGAGAAGGAGGCCGCGGCCAACCTCGCAGACGCCGCCGAGATCATGGAGCAGCACCCCGCCGCCCTCCAGCTGCGCACCCTCGGGACGCTGCTCGAACTGGGGGCGGAGCGCAACAGCACCATCGCCTTCCCGGTGCCGATGGAGCTGATCAGGCTGCTGGAGAGGGCGGTCGGCGACCGAGACTCCACACCGTGAGCGCGCACCCGCGGACTCCTCGGCCTTCGCACGCTCTGGCCGATCCGAGATCCGCTCCTACTGCGTCGTCATCAGGAGAGCTGTGACTCCGGACGTCACGAGCAGCAGCATCACGATCCTCTCGTAGCGGGCCGCCGCGTACCGGTGGAACACCTGCGTCCCCACCGCCTGCCCGCCGAGCGCCGCCACCAGAAGGACGGGCCAGTAGGCGTACATGTCCCAAACCCCGGCGACGACCAACGCGGCGAACCCGAGGGGGAGTCTCGCCAGCGACAGCGTCACGAGGGTGTCTCTCATGACGAGGGGCACGAGCCGTCGATGGGTCAGGTACAGCACCGTGGGCGGGCCACCGAGCGACGTCGACGTGCTCAGCGCGCCGGAGGCGAGACCGGCCAGGCTGCCCCAGGAAGGCCGGATCGGCTTCGCGTCCGCAGTCGTGGGCGAGGACAGGCGCAGGACCACGGCCAGGATCACGGTGAGCGCCACGAAACCCTGGAGCCATCGTGCAGGCAGAGCCGACAGCAGCCATGCCCCGCACACCATGCCTGGCGCTGACCACAGGGCGAGGCGCAGGACCTCGCCGCCGGCTGGGCGCGGCAGTCGACGACGTACTCCCAGGATCGCCAAATCGCATGCCGTGCCGGTGATGAGAATCGTCGAGACCGCCATCGGGCCACCCAGCAGGGCGGTCAGTATCGGGGCGCTGAACAGGGCGTAACCGAACCCGGAGACCGACTGGACGAGTGCGCTGACGAAGATGAGGGCGAACAGCAGGACAAGGAGCTGGCTCTGGTCCACCCTGTGCCCCGATCGGTAGCTGCTGTCCAGCGCCACCGTAGCCCGCGGGACCGGCGGGCCCCAAGGTTCGGGAACCTGACCTGGGGTGCGTCACGAGGAGGACGTCAGCCCCGTATCCTCAGCGCACGTGACAGTGCCGCCGCCGCTCACCGTAGCCGTCGCCCAGACGACTCCCGTTCCAGCGGACGTTGAAGCCAACGTCAGGGACCATGCCCGGACCGTCCAGCGCGCGGGAGCCAGCGGGGCACGTCTCTGCGTCTTTCCGGAGCTGTCGCTGACCGGCTACGAGTTGGCGGCGATAGCGAAGGCGCCGGGATTGATGGCCGTGACGAGTGACGACGGACGCCTCGATCCGATCCGCGACGCCTGCTCCGCGACGGGCGTGACCGCCCTGGTGGGAGCGCCGCTGCGGACTCCGAAAGGGCTCCAGCTGGCGACCCTGGTGATCGGCCCGACCGGAGACCACGGCGATTCCTACGGGAAGATGCACCTGCACGGTGCGGAGCGGGACATCTTCGTCCCCGGGCGCGAGCACCGGATCCTGGAGCTGGACGGCTGGCGGCTCGGCCTCGCCGTCTGTTACGACGCCGCGGTCCCCGAGCACGCCGACGAGGTCCATGCTGCTGGCGCTGATGCGTACGTCGTGAGCGCTCTGTACTGCGCCGGCGAGGAGCACCGCCTGGCTGAGCAGACCTCCCGCGCAGCCGCCCTCGGCATGTGGGTCGTCCTCGCTCAGTTCGTCGGCACTACCGGCCCGTTCCAGGCCATCGGGCGCAGCGGCGTCTGGCAGCCCGGCGGTGCGACGGCGAGTCAGCTCACCGACTCTCTGCCCGGACTGGCAATCGTCCGGCTGGCGCGCTGAGGTCGCACGCTTCGGGGACCGCGCCATCCGGCGCCCGCCATCGGCGGTGAGCGTCTCGGTCGGACGAGGTCGGCTTCACGCCGCACTGGGTGACAAGACACTCACGTCGAAGTTCTGGCCGAAGACCCGGTCGGGATCCCAGTGCGACTTGACCGCACGCAGTCGTTCGAGGATCGGCGGAGGGAACGCCGAGGCCAGGTCGCTGTCGGAGTGCTCGGACTGGAAGCTCAGGTACATCCCGTCGGCCAGGTGGGCCAGCGGTTCCCAACCGGCGTCGAGGTCGACGGCGGAGGGCCCGGCGACGGCCGTGACGTGGAAGTTCTGGTGGCGGTGGCCGAACGCCGTCGCTTCCGGCGCGACGTCGTTGATCGCGCCGCCGAGGCTTCTGACCTGGATCATGCCGAACGGGCCCGACTGGAGACCGTGAGCGATCAGGCTGCTGGTGGGGCTGTCGAGATGCTCGAAGAGGCCGTTCCTGGTCGCGACCTGCTGCTGTCCGGTGTGCCGGGCGCCGGAGACGGGGACGACCGACATGTACGGCGCCAGTACGGCGCGGTGGCTGACCAGGCTCGGTAGCGCGGTGAAGGTCTCGAGAGACCTGTTCGCGCCGCGCTCGTCGGCACTCGCATGAACCACCGTGGCCTGAGCAAAGGGTCGTGCTCCGCCGAACACGTACAAGAATCCGCTGACCTCTCGTGGCGCACTTTCGAGCAGCGCCCCCCACGCCTCCAGGAACTCGGCCAGGTCAGAAGGTGCGTACGCGAAGCTTGCGTGGGCGACGAGGTCGAGCGGAGCTGCCCGGAACTCCAGCGACGTCGCGATGCCGACGTTCGCGCCGGCGCCCCGAACCGCCCAGAACAGGTCGGCGTTCTCGGTCTCCGACGCGCGCCTCAACTCGCCGTCGGCGGTGACGACCTGCGCGGCGGTCATGTGGTCGATGGTCAGCCCGAACCGCCGCCCGAGGAGACCGATCCCGCCGGCGGTGGCGAGTCCGCCGACGCCGACATCACCGGAGTCGCCGGAGGAGATCGCCAGCGACCATGGGTGGAGCCGCCGTGCCACCTGTCCCCAGCGCGCGCCGGCGCCGACGCGGACCCGCCGGTCGTCGAGTCGCTCCACCTCGTCGAGTCGGCCGAGGTCGATCACGATCCCGCCGTCGTTGGTGGCCCTGCTGCTGATTCCGTGTCCGCCGCTGCGGATCGCGAGCGGAAGGCCGGTGTCACGCGCGTACCGAAGCGCATCGCCCACGTCCGCGTCGGCCGCCGGGCGAAGGATCTCGGCGGGGGAACCGGTGGCGGTGTAGACGTGACGGAGTGACTCGTAGCCGGGCTGGTTCGGCAGGACGATCTCGTACATGATCCCTCCCTCAGCTTGTCGGGCTCGTCGGTTGCGGGCCCGCGTCGACGTTCACGAAGTACTGCAGGACCGCTGACGTGAGCGGACTGGTTCCGGCCAGCAGTTCGGCGATGTGCACCCCGACGGCCTCTGCGGGTATCCAGCCCGGGTCGTCGATTCCGGCCAGCTGGCGCGCCCGGGTCCTGATCACGCCCAGGACGACCTCGTAGACGCGCGGCCCGCTGAGGGCGAGCTCTGCGGCGAGGGTGCGTGTCATGGACTTGGTGGCCGCGGCGGTCAGTGCCACCCCCGCCGAGCCCGGGAACGGGATGTCGGCGCTCATCCCGTTGAGTTGGAGCAGCAGGCCGTCCCGCTTCAGCACTGGCACCAGGGCCCGATATGCCCGGAAGACGGCGGTCTGGTTCGCCGCGGTCAGGGCGGCCCACTCCGTGTCGGTCAGGCTGAGCAACGGCTTACGTCCTTGACCGCCCCACGAGGCGACGCTCACGATCGCCCCGTCGAGCGGACCGTGCTGCGCCCGGAGGCGCTGGACAACGGCGTCCAGCTCACTGTCCAGCGCGTCCAGGACGACCGGGACGAAGCCCGGCAGGCGATCGGCGAGATCGGCGAGACGCTCAGCCGAGCGGGACGTTGCCAGCACGGTCGCGCCGGCCTCGAGCAGCGTCCGCGTCACCCCCTCCCCGACCCCTCCGGTGGCGCCGAGGACCAGCACGGTCCTTCCCGACAAGTCCACCGGTCCGTGGCTCCATGCTGTGTGCTCGAACGCGTTCAACTTCTTGCTCCTTCTCATGGTGGTGAGCGCGAGGCGATCACTCGGTCGGTCGCCCTGCGCTTCCAGGCTCAGGGGGACGAGTGCCGGCTCGCGGCGACGCGCTGCGGCGACGCCGTGGTCGGCGCTGCCGGGCTCGAGGCGCGGTTCATCGCGTCCGGCTGGTCGGCCGGCGGTGATGCGGTGGCGCCGGTGCGTGAGCGCCAGGCAGCCCATAGGAGTAGGGCGATACCGGCGATCGCCCAGGCTGACAGGATCAGCAGCGGTCGCGCCAACCCTGCCCCCGAGGCGTAAGCACTGGCCCGCGTTGCGTCGATCAGCTGCGCGAAGGGCAGTACGTCGTTGAGCCATCCGATGGACGCGGGGAGCATGTCGCCGCTGACCGTCCCGCCCGAGGACGGGATCCCGAGGATGAGGACGAAGGTCATCGCCGCTGGCATGAAGAACTGCTTCAGGCTCAGCGCGGCGGCGGTCGTGAGCCACCCGATCGTCTGGGTCAGCAGGAACCCGTACAGGGGCAGGCGCGGGTCCGACGGGACAGCGTCCAGGCCGGTGGCGACGAGGTAGGTGACGATGGAGGCGAACGCGCCGGTGGCGGCGATCGCTGCGAGCTTGTTGCGCACCGGCCACATGCCGAGCTGCACCAGCACGATCGACGTGATGAGGCCGACGAGCAGCAAGGGCAGTCCGTAGAAGAAGATGCTGACGCCGCTCACGTCTCCTGAGGACGTCGGTCGTACGTCCACGACGGATGCCTCCGGGCCCAGGGCGTGTGGCACCACCGCGGTCAGGAACCTCGCTCGGAGAGGGCTGGCCGCTGAGGACAGATAGACCTGTTGTCCGTCGATCGCCGCGGCGACCTGAGCCTTCTCGACCAGCTCCCGCGCGGCAGCGGTGCTGGCCACGGTCTCGACGACGAATCCGTCGTCCTCGACCCTCGCAAGGCCGCTGGTCACGGACCGGACGTCGGTCGCCGGGGTCACGACGACGCGCATGTCGTGTGGGGCCGGCTGATGGAAGGTGTAGAGGCCGATGAGGCCGAAGGCGGCGGCGAAGAAGAACGGGAACCAGAGGAGCGACGCGACGCGTCGCGCTGTCGGCTGAGGGGCGGGTGTGTGCATGGTGTGACCTGTCGCTGCGGATCGGTGGCGGTGTCGTGCGAGGCAGGCTTGGGGCGCGGTCCCGGCGGTGCCGGTCGACCGCGCCCCAGCTCAGTCGCCAGGCTGTGCGGCGGTGGCGATCACGCGGCGCCGGACGAGGCGACGGCGGTGGTCGCCAGCCAGGACTGCACGCCCTTCGCCATCGACGGCACGTGCTCGCGCATCAGCTGTTGGAAGTGCGCCGCGGTCGGCGCTCGGTGGTCGTACTCGAACTCCCCGGCCAGGGAGAACCAGGTGACCGGCGTCGCGCCCGCGGCGATCATCCGCTGCACCGCGACGTTGTGCGTCTCCGCGGTCACGCTGGCGGACGCGTCCACGACCAGGTAGACCTCATAGCCGTCGCGCAGCGCACCCAGGACGCTCTGCAGCACGCAACCCTCGGTCGAGACGCCGGCGATGGCGAGCTTCTTGCGGCCGGTCGCCCGAACGGCCTCGGCGAACGCCTCGTCCGCGAAGGCGTTCGTGGCACCCGGACGCTCGACGACCTTCTGGTCGCCGAGCACGTCCAACAGCTCGGGGTACAGCGGTCCGGACGGTTTGCCGGGCAGGCCATTGGTGACCACCAGCCCGCTCCCGAACAGCGTGGCCGTCTTGGCGAGGCCGACGACGTTGTTGACATGGGTGGCGACGTCCGTGGAGCCGAGGACGTTGGCGAAGCCGACAGCGTGGTCGATGAGGACGATGGTCGTGTTCTCGGGAGTGAGTCGCTCCGGGACGGACATCTGCGTTCCTTTCGGGTCGTGATCTCGGTTGAGATCATCTGAACACAGACGATCTTATTCACGACTATGCTGTCCGTGCAAGTCCGAACAGAAGGAGCTCAGAGATGTCCGAGACGACGGCCACGACGCTCGCCGACGATGTGCACTGGTTGCTGGCCCGGCTCGCCCGAAGCTTCGGCGCGGTGGAGCAGGAGGCAATCGCGGAGCTGGGCATCACATTGCGGGAGTACGTCGTGATGACAGAGGTTCACGCCGGCCCCGGACGCAGCCAGCTCGCGGTCGCTCGAGCCGCCGCAGTCGACAAGAGCATGATGGTGACCGCGGTGGACCGGCTCGAGGCCCGGGGGCTGCTCCTCCGTGAGCCCCAGCCGACAGATCGGCGCATCCGCGCGCTGTCCCTGACGGACGAGGGACAGCGTGTCCTCGCCGCAGCGGCGCAGGCGGTCCGCTCGGCAGAGATGCAGCTCCTGGCCGTCCTGCCACAGTCGCACCGCACTGCCCTGCTCGAGAGCCTTCAGGCGCTCGCCGCCGAGGCGGTGGACACCGGCTACGACGCCGCCTGCATCTGACGGGACCGCTTCTCGGCTCCGTGGTCACCTGCGGGCCACAGTCCGCAACGGGGCTCGTCGCCATACCGATCCGCCCGATCCCGGAGCGATGTGGCGGAAGGTGCTTGAATCCATCAATGAGCTCGAGCGCGGACCGGGCGGGCACACCAGCACGCCCCGATGACCTGATCGACGTCGCCAAGCTGGTGACCGCCTACTACGAGGAGCACCCCGATCCCGGAGTGGTCGGTCAGCGGGTGAGCTTCGGTACGTCGGGGCACCGCGGCTCGGCGTTCGACGTGGCCTTCAACGAGGACCACATCCTCGCCACCAGCCAGGCCATCTGCGAGTACCGCGCCAGGAACGGGATCGGCGGCCCGCTCTTCCTCGGCGCCGACACGCACGCGCTCTCTGAGCCAGCGACCATCTCGGCGCTGGAGGTCTTCGTGGCCAACGACGTCGACGTCCTCGTGGACTCGCGCGGCGGCTATACACCGACACCGGCCGTGTCTCGCGCGATCCTGGTGCACAACGCGCGTCACGGGTTCACAGGCGCCGCCAGGGGCGACGGCGTGGTGGTCACCCCGTCGCACAACCCGCCTGCCGACGGCGGCTTCAAGTACAACCCGCCCGACGGTGGGCCTGCCGGAACCGAGATCACCGGCTGGATCCAGGACCGCGCGAACGAGCTGCTCGCCGAGGGGCTGACGGGCGTCAAGCGGGTGCCGCTCGCCGGCGCGTCCGGCCCGGTGGGCACGTTCGACTTCCTGGACGCCTACGTCTCCGCGCTGCCTCAGGTGCTCGACCTCGACGCGATCAGGACCGCTGGGGTGCGGATCGGTGCCGACCCGCTCGGCGGTGCGAGCGTCGGCTACTGGGGCGAGATCGCGGATCGGTTCGGCCTCGACCTGACCGTGGTGAATCCCGACGTGGACAAGACGTTCGGCTTCATGACCCTCGACTGGGACGGCAAGATCCGGATGGACTGCTCCTCGCCGTCCGCGATGGCCTCCCTGCTCCGGCGCCAGCACGACTTCGACGTCGCCACGGGCAACGACACCGACGCCGACCGGCACGGCATCATCACGCCCGACGGGGGACTGATGAACCCCAACCACTACCTCGCCGTCGCTATCCAGTACCTCTACTCGCATCGGCCGTCGTGGTCGCAGGACGCCGCGATCGGCAAGACGCTGGTGAGCTCGTCGATGATCGACCGGGTTGCCGCCGACCTCGGTCGCCGGCTGGTCGAGGTGCCGGTCGGCTTCAAGTGGTTCGTACCCGGGTTGCTCGACGGGTCGGTCGCCTTCGGGGGCGAGGAGAGCGCCGGGGCGTCCTTCCTCCAGCGCGACGGCTCGGTGTGGACCACCGACAAGGACGGCGTGCTGCTGTGCCTGCTGGCCGCGGAGATCATCGCGGTCACCGGCCAATCACCGTCGCGGCTCTATGCCGGGCTGACCGAGACGCACGGCGACCCGGCGTACGCCCGCATCGACTCGCCGGCCAGCCGTGACCAGAAGGCGCTACTGGCCAGGCTGTCGCCCGAGCAGGTGACTGCGTCGTCGCTGGCCGGTGACCCGATCACCGCGAAGCTGACGACTGCTCCTGGCAACGGCGCCGGGATCGGTGGGCTCAAGGTCACCACGGACAGCGGGTGGTTCGCCGCGCGGCCATCGGGCACCGAGGACGTCTACAAGCTGTACGCCGAGTCGTTCAAGGGCCCGGACCACCTGGCCTCGATCCAGGAGGAGGCGCAGGCGATCGTCGCCGCCGCACTGAATCCCTAGAGCAGGCTCGAGTACAGCTCGACCGTGCGCGTCGCCACGGCGTCCCAGCCGAACTCCTCCACCGCGCGCGCCCGCCCGGCCGACCCCATGGCGCGGGTGCGGTCGCGGTCGGCCGCCAGTGAGTCCACGGCCTCGGCGAACCGTCGCTCGAACCCGCCGGGATCCTCCGGGGTGTAGTCGACGAGCAGCCCCGTCCGTCCGTCGTCGACGACCTCCGGGATCCCGCCGACCCGGCTGGCGACCACGGCGGTCTCGCAGGCCATCGCCTCGAGGTTGACGATGCCCAGCGGTTCGTACACCGAGGGGCAACAGAACGCGAGCGCGTGCGTGAGCACCTGGCGTACGTCGGCCCGCGGCAGCATCTCGCTGACCACGAAGACCCCGTCGCGAGCGGCCTTGAGCTCGTCGATCAGCTGGTCGGTCTCGGCCTTGAGCTCCGGGGTGTCCGCGGCTCCGGCAAGCAGGAGGAGCTGGATCTCCGGGTCCATCAGCAGGCCGGCACGGAGCAGGTGCGGCACGCCCTTCTGCCGGGTGATCCGCCCGACGAACGCGACGTAGGGCCGGCCGAGGTCGACGCCCAGCCGCTCGAGCACGTCGGTCGCCGGGTCGGGCCGGTAGAACTCCGCGTCGATGCCGTTGTGGATCACGTGGACGCGGCTGGGGTCGAGTGCCGGGTAGGACGTCAGCACGTCGTCGCGCATGCCTCGGCTGACCGCGACGACCGCGTCGGCGGCCTCGTAGGCCGTCCGCTCCGCCCAGGAGCTGAGCCGGTAGCCCCCACCGAGCTGCTCGGCCTTCCACGGGCGCTGCGGCTCCAGCGAGTGCGCGGTCACGACGTGCGGCACGTCGTAGAGGAGCTTGCTCCAGTGGCCGGCCATGTTGGCGTACCAGGTGTGGCTGTGCACCAGCTCGGCCGCCGAGACGGCACCGGTGATGGCCAGGTCGGCCGACAGGATCCGCAGCGCGGCGTTGGCGCCGGCGAGGCGCGGGTCGTCCTCGGAGTGAGCTGTCGCCCCGTCGCGGGGAGCGCCCATGCAGTGCACGTCCACGTCGACGAGCCGGCGCAGCTCCCTGACGAGGAAGTCGACGTGGACGCCGGCGCCGCCGTACACGTCCGGTGGGTACTCCCGGGTCAGGATCGCGAGCCTCATGCCCGCGAATCTAGTGCGCCGGGGCGATCGGTGTGCCGACTGCTCGCGTGGCGGTTCGGCGGTGTCGACGCCACCCGGATGTCGCTAGTGTCTGACCATGACGCGCGTGCTCGGCATCGTCCTGGCCGGAGGGGAAGGCAAGCGGCTGATGCCGCTCACGGAGGACCGTGCGAAACCGGCGGTGCCGTTCGGCGGCTCCTATCGCTTGATCGACTTCGCGCTGTCCAACCTGGCCAACGCGGGCTACCTCAACATCGCCGTGCTCACCCAGTACAAGTCGCACTCGCTCGACCGGCACATCTCCCAGACCTGGCGGTTGTCGTCCCTGCTCGGCAACTACGTCGCGCCGGTGCCGGCACAGCAGCGGCGTGGCCCCAACTGGTACCTCGGCAGCGCCGACGCGATCTACCAGTCGATGAACCTGATCAACGACGAGCGGCCGGACTACATCGTGGTCTTCGGTGCCGACCACGTCTACCGGATGGACGCCTCGCAGATGGTCGACGCGCACATCGAGACGGGGGCAGGTGTGACCGTGGCCGGGATCCGGGTCCCGCGCAAGGACGCGTGGCAGTTCGGGGTCATCAAGACCGCCGCCGACGGGGTCACGATCGAGGACTTCCTGGAGAAGCCGGCCGAGCCGCCGGGACTGGTCGACTCCTTGGAGGAGTCGTTCGCGTCGATGGGCAACTACGTCTTCACCACCGACGTCCTGGTCGACGCGCTCGAGCGCGACGCGGCCAACCCGAGGTCGCGCAAGGACATGGGCGGCGACATCATCCCGATGCTGGTCGAGGAGCAGAGGGCCTGCGTCTACGACTTCAAGCGGAACCACGTGCCGGGCTCGACCGACCGTGACCGGGACTACTGGCGCGACGTCGGGACGCTGGACAGCTATCACGAGGCGCACCTCGACCTGGTCTCGACGTTGCCGATCTTCAACCTCTACAACACCGAGTGGCCGATCTTCACCTCGCATCCGCAGCTGCCCGGTGCGAAGTTCGTCTCCGGTGCGAGCGTGCGCGACTCGATCGTCTGCGCCGGGTCGATCGTCTCGGGCGCCAGCGTCGACAGCTCGGTGATCGGCACCCACGCCATGGTCTGCGACGGCGCCGCCGTGCAACGCAGCGTGCTGCTCGACAACGTGACCATCGGACGCGGCGCGGTGATCCGCAACGCGATCATCGACAAGAACGTGGTGGTGCCCGACGGCGCCCTGATCGGCGTCGACCACGCCGAGGACCGTCGCCGCGGGTTCACCGTCAGCGACGGTGGCGTCACCGTGCTCGGCAAGGGTCAGCCCGTTCTGCCCTGAGGGGGCCCTCACCACGGACCGCTGGCCCTGGGGTGCGCGGGAGGCCCCGGCTCAGAGCACCGCGAGGAGATCGCCGTCGTCGACCGCTGAGCAGCCACCGCCCGGTGCTGCCGGAATCCGTGGCGGATGACCTCGCGTCGTGCGGCGGAGCAGCCGGGGGAGCTGTCCTCGTCGGTCAGCCAGCCGAGCGCCGTGCGGGTGGCCCGACCACGGCCCGCGTGGCGGCGCCGGCGACGAGCCAGGAACAGGGGTCGCACGCCGCTGTCGTCGCGGCGAAGTTCGGCGCTTCCGAACTTTCCTTGCCGGCCCTCTTGACGTCATCTGCGTCACACATGCATTGTTGCTCGTAACGCAATGTGGTGCAAGATACGCAACAGGAGGCCGGGGCACATGGTCGGACGTCGGACCGTCATCATCGGAGCCGGAGTCGTCGGCGCAGCGCTCGCCGACGAGCTCTCGGCGCTCGGCTGGACGGACATCGTCGTCCTGGACCAGGGCGACCTGCCGGCGACCGGTGGGTCCACCTCCCACGCGCCCGGCCTGGTCTTCCAGGCCAGCGGCAGCAAGGTGCTCACCGAGCTCGCGACGTACACCGTCGAGAAGTTCGTCGACCTCCAGCACGAGGGGCAGTCCTGCTTCCTCCAGGTCGGCGGCCTCGAGGTCGCGACCACCCCCGAGCGCCTCGCCGAGCTGCACCGCCGGCACGGCTGGCTCACCTCCTGGGGCGTCGAGGCCGAGGTCGTCGACGCGGACCGCTGCGTCGAACTGCACTCCCTCGTCGACCGCGACAAGATCCTCGGCGGCCTGTGGTGCCCGACCGACGGCCTCGCCAAGGCGCTGTGGGCGGTCGAGGCGCAGATCGAGCGCGCCAAGGCCCGGGGTGTGAGGTTCCTCGCCCGCCACGAGGTCACCGACATCGTGGTCGAGGACGGTCAGGTCACCGCGATCGTCACCAACCACGGCGAGTTCCCCGCCGACATCGTCGTCTCCTGCGCGGGCATCTGGGGCCCGAAGGTCGCCTCGCTCGTCGGCCTCGACCTGCCGCTGACCCCGCTCGCCCACCAGCTCGCCTGGACCGGCGACATCCCCGAGCTGAAGGGTCAGACGCAGGAGGCGGTCCGCCCGATCCTCCGCCACCAGGAGTCGGGCCTCTACTACCGCGACCACTACGAGGGCCTCGGCATCGGCTACTACCACCACGAGCCGATGCCGATCGAGGCGACCGACATCCGCTCGATGGAGGAGGCGGACGAGACCGGCGACATGCCGTCCGTTCTCGCCTTCACTCCCGTGGACTTCGAGCCGGCCTGGGAGGAGACCCAGCGCCTGCTCCCCGCCACCAACGACACCAAGGTCGAGGAAGGCATCAACGGCCTCTTCTCCTTCACCACCGACGGCATGCCGCTGCTCGGCGAGTCCCGCGAGGTCAGGGGCTTCTGGGTCGCCGAGGCGGTGTGGGTCACCCACTCCGCCGGGGTCGGCCGCGCGGTCGCGGAGTGGATCGCCAACGGCCACTGCGAGTCCTTCGACATCCACGAGTGCGACGTGAACCGCTTCGAGGACTACCAGGTCGCCCCGGCGTACGTCCTGGAGCGGGACTGCCAGAACTTCCGCGAGGTCTACGACATCCTGCACCCGTTGCAGCCGATGGACTCGCCGCGCAACGTCCGCCTCTCGCCGTTCTTCGGTCGCGAGGAGGAGCTCGACGCCTTCTTCCTGCCGGCCAACGGCTGGGAGCGCCCACACTGGTACGGGGCGAACGCCGGCCTGCTCGAGCGCTACGACATCCCGACACCCAACGCCTGGGCCGCCAAGTACTGGGACCCGATCGTGGGCGCCGAGGCGAAGGCGACCCGCGAGGGCGTCGCGATGTACGACATGACGGCGCTCAAGCGGATCACGGTGACCGGCCCCGGTGCCACGGCGTTCCTCCAGCGCCTGTGCACCGGTGACGTCGACAAGTCGGTGGGGGCCGTGGTCTACACCCTGCTCCTCGACGTCGACGGCGGCATCCGCAGCGACATCACCGTCGCCCGCCTGGGCCAGCACCACTACCAGGTCGGAGCCAACGGCGCCCTGGACGTCGACTGGTTCGAGCGCCACCTCCCCGAGGACGGCACCGTCCAGATCACCGACATCACGCCGGGCACCTGCTGCATCGGGCTGTGGGGACCGAAGGCCCGCGAGGTGCTGGCCGGCATCACCGACGCCGACATGACCAATGACGGCCTGAAGTACTTCCGCGCCAAGAAGCTCACCATCGGCAACGTCCCGGTCACCGCCTGGCGCCTGTCGTACGTCGGCGAGCTCGGCTGGGAGATCTACACGACCGCCGACCTCGGCCAGCGCCTCTGGGACACCCTCTGGGAGGCCGGCCAGGAGCACGGCATCATCGCCGCCGGTCGCGGCGCGTTCAACAGCCTCCGCCTGGAGAAGGGCTACCGCTCCTTCGGTGGCGACATGACCAACGAGCACGACCCCTACGAGGCCGGCCTCGGCTTCGCGGTCAAGCTCGACAAGGGCGACTTCCTCGGCCGCGACGCGCTGATCCAGCGCAAGGAGAACCAGACCAAGACCCTCGCCTGTCTCACCATCGACAGCACCATCGACGTGGTCCTGGGCAAGGAGCCGGTCTTCGCCGACGGCAAAACGGTCGGCTACGTCACCTCCGCGGCCTACGGCTACACGATCGAGAAGGGCATCGCCTACGCCTGGCTGCCACTCGAGGTCGCCGAGGTCGGCACCGAGGTCGAGATCGGGTACTTCGACAAGCGGATTCCCGCCGTCGTCACCGCCGAGCCGTTGTTCGACCCGAAGATGACCCGCCTCCGCGGCTGACTTTCGTCCCCTTCCTTCCCAACCCCTCTCATCCGTCATTCCTCGGAGGTTCCTGTGAGTTTCAAGACCGGTTCTGTGGCCGACATCGCCGCGATCGCTGCCATGGTCGAGCGCCGCGAGGTCGGCTACAGCCTGGAGGCCCCCTTCTACACGAGCCAGGAGGTCTACGACCTGGACATGAAGGCGATCTTCGGCCAGTACTGGCTCTTCGTCGCCACCGAGGCCGAGATCCCGGAGGCGGGTGACTTCGTCACGGTCGAGATCGGCACCCAGTCGCTGATCATCGTCCGCGACGACGAGGAGGAGGTCCGCGCGCTGCGCAACGTGTGCCGGCACCGCGGCTCGCGTCTCCTCGAGGAGCCGTGTGGTGCGATCGGCAACCTGGTCTGCCCCTACCACCAGTGGACCTACCGCGCGGACGGCGAGCTGATGTACGCCGAGAGTCAGTCGCCGTCCTTCGACAAGAGCAAGTTCGGCCTGAAGCAGGTCCACGTGCGCACCGTCGGCGGCCTGATCTTCATCTGCCTCGCCGACGAGCCGCCGGCCGACTTCGACGAGGTCGCCTCGGTCATCGAGCCCTACCTGCGCTCCTACCGCATCGCGGAGGCGAAGGTCGCCCACCAGACCGACCTCGTCGAGGCGGGCAACTGGAAGCTCGTCATGGAGAACAACCGCGAGTGTCACCACTGCGACGCTTCTCACCCGGAGCTGATCACGTCGTACTTCCCCTTCCTCCGGTACGACGAATCCGACATCACGCCGCGCCTCCAGCCGCTCTACGAGCGCTACCTGAAGGCGACCGAGGACCTCGACAACGTCTGCAAGACCAACGGCGTCCCGCGGGAGCTGGTCCACGAGCTCGACACCCGCGAGACCGGCTTCATGATCATGCGCCTTCCGCTGGACGGTGACGGGGCGTCCTTCGGCATCGACGGCGCCCAGGTCTGCAAGAAGCTGATCGGTGACTCGCCCACCCCGCAGTTCGGTGACCTCTCCCTGCACATGCAGCCGAACTCGTGGTTCCACTTCCTCAGCGACCACGTCATCGTCTTCAGCGTCCTGCCGCTCGGCCCGGACAAGTCGATGGTCCGCACGACCTGGCTGGTCCACCCCGACGCCGTCGAGGGTGAGGACTACACGGTCGAGGGCCTGACCAGCGTCTGGAAGGCCACCAACGACCAGGACCGCGTCCTCGTCGAGAAGACCCAGCGCGGAGTCACGGACCCGAGCTACGTGCCCGGTCCCTACGCGCTGGTCGAGGACGACGTCGAGGCCTTCCTCAACTGGTATGTCGGCCGGCTCCGCGACTACCTCGAGCCGCACCGCGAGAGCGCCGAGCGGCTCGGTCACCTCAACGCGGTCGCGAACCAGTAGTCACCACCTGATCACCGGGAGTAGAGAAATGTCGTCCACCCAGGCACTCGAGAGCCTCGTGCCGTCCCTGCAGTCTCCGGTCTGCTGGACGGAGGAGGACCAGACCGTGCTGGTGTGCACCGCGGTCAGCGACGTCACCCACGACGTCAAGAACTTCGTGTTCGAGCCCGAGGGCGACCAGCTCTTCGAGTTCGACGCAGGCCAGTTCCTGACCCTGATGCTCGACATCGACGGCAACCCGGTGAACCGGTGCTACACGATCTCGTCGCCGCCGACCCGTCCGAACCGCATCGCCATCACGGTGAAGCGGGTCGTGGGCGGCAAGGTCTCCAACTGGATCCACGACAACATCGTGCCCGGTAGCAAGGTCACCGCGATGGCACCCCTGGGTGCCTTCACGCTCGCCCGCCGGCCGGCGGAGAAGCTCCTCTTCCTGTCCGCCGGGAGCGGGATCACCCCGCTGATGTCGATGCTGCGGACGCTCTACGACCTCGGGTCGGACGCTGACGTGGTCTTCCTCCACAGCGCGCGCACACCGAGTGACATCGTCTTCCGCAGCGAGCTCGCCGCCATCGAGACGCTCATGCCCAACCTCCGGGTGGTGCACGTCTGTGAGGCCGACTATCCCTCCGAGCGGTGGGGCGGCATGCGGGGACGCCTCTCGCCGACCATGCTCCACACGATCGTCCCCGACCTCCTCGAGCGGACCGTCTTCAACTGCGGCCCGGTGCCCTACATGGATGCCGTGCGCCGCATCCTCGGCGAGCTCGACTACGACCTCGGCAACTACTACGAGGAGAGCTTCACCTTCGACGACCCGGCCATGCCGGGTGCGACGCCGCCTCCCGAGGGAGTCGCGTACGAGGACATCGCGATCGCGGAGCCGCCCGCCGGTGACGACGGGGTGGCGACGTACTCGGTCGAGTTCGCCAAAAGCGGCCGCACCGTCACCTGTCGGGCCGACGAGAACGTGCTGGACGCGGCGCTCGCCGCGGGCGTGCGCGTCCCGTCGTCGTGCAGCCAGGGCATGTGCGGCACCTGCAAGCTCCCCAAGCTGTCCGGCGAGGTCGAGATGAACCACAACGGCGGCATCCGCCCTCGCGAGATCACCGCCGGCAAGATCCTGGCCTGCTGTTCCAAGCCGCTCAGCGACCTCTCACTCGACGCCTAATCGCGCCAGCAACTCACCCATCACCCGAAGCAGAACGGAGTCACCCCATGGCTGACAACAGAGTCGTCGTCTACGCAGGACCTGGACAGGTCGCGATCGAGAACATCGAGTTTCCCAAGCTGGAGATCCCGCTTGAGGTGGCCCAGGGTCTCGGCATCAAGCAGGCCGCCCCGCACGCCGTGATTCTCAAGCTGGTCACGACCAACATCTGCGGCAGTGACCAGCACATGGTCCGCGGCCGTACGACCGCACCCGTGGGTCAGTCCCTCGGCCACGAGATCACCGGCGAGATCGTCGAGATCGGCGACGACGTCCTCTTCCACAAGGTCGGCGACATCTGCTCGGTGCCGTTCAACATCGCCTGTGGTCGCTGCCGGATGTGCAACGAGGGCAAGACCGGCATCTGCCTCAACGTGAACCCGGCCCGCGCCGGCGCCGCCTACGGCTACGTCGACATGGGTGGCTGGGTCGGCGGCCAGGCAGAGTACGTGATGATCCCGTTCGCCGACTTCAACCTGCTGAAGTTCCCGGACCGTGACGCGGCGCTCGAGAAGATCCTCGACCTCACGATGCTGTCGGACATCTTCCCGACCGGCTACCACGGCGCCTACACCGCCGGCGTCACCACCGGCTCCACGGTGTACGTCGCCGGTGCCGGCCCGGTGGGCCTCGCCGCGGCGTACTCGGCGCAGCTGCTGGGTGCCTCGACCGTCATCGTCGGCGACATGAACGCCGACCGTCTGGCCCAGGCCGCCAGCTTCGGCTGCGAGGTCGCGGACCTGTCGAAGGGTGACTCGCTGGTCGACATCGTCGCCGACATCCTCGGCGAGCCCGAGGTCGACGCTGCCGTCGACGCCGTCGGCTTCGAGGCGCGCGGCCACGGCAAGGACGCCGCCGAGGCGCCGGCCACGGTGCTCAACGACATCATGAACGTGTCGCGTGCCGGTGCCTCGCTCGGCATCCCCGGCCTCTACGTGACCGGCGACCCAGGTGCGGTGGACGACGCCGCGAAGGTGGGCCAGATCGGTGTGCGGCTGGGCCTCGGCTGGGCCAAGTCCCACACCTTCGTCACCGGCCAGTGCCCGGTGAAGCAGTACAACCGCCAGCTGATGAACCTGATCCTGGCCGACAAGGCGCACATCGCGAAGGCCGTCAACGCCACCACGATCAGCCTCGACGACGCCGCGCAGGGTTACGCCGCGTTCGACAAGGGCGCCGCCCAGAAGTTCGTCATCGACCCGCACGGCATGGTCCGGGCCTGACCCATGGGAGATCTCATGTCTTCGGACTCCGTCCTCGACCGCACCCTCGCCGACTTCGATCCCGAGGTCGCCGAGCAGATCGAGCGTGAGCTGGTCCGTCAGCAGAGCACCCTGGAGATGATCGCGTCGGAGAACTTCGCTCCGACCGCGGTGATGCAGGCCCAGGGCTCGGTGCTCACCAACAAGTACGCCGAGGGCTACCCGGGTCGGCGCTACTACGGTGGCTGCGAGCACGTCGACGTCATCGAGCAGCTCGCAATCGACCGGATCAAGGCGCTCTTCGGTGCCGAGGCCGCCAACGTGCAGCCGCACTCCGGTGCCCAGGCCAACGCCGCGGCGATGTTCGCCCTGCTCGACCCGGGCGACACGATCCTCGGCCTGGACCTGGCCCACGGTGGCCACCTGACCCACGGCATGCGGATCAACTTCTCCGGCAAGCTCTACAACGTCGTGGCGTACCAGGTCTCGCCGGACGACTTCCGGATCGACATGGCCGAGGTCGAGCGCCTCGCCGTCGAGCACAAGCCGAAGCTGATCGTGGCCGGCTGGTCGGCCTACCCGCGCCAGTTGGACTTCGCCGAGTTCCGCCGGATCGCGGACAAGGTCGGCGCGTACCTGATGGTCGACATGGCCCACTTCGCTGGGCTGGTCGCGACCGGGCTGCACCCGAGCCCCGTGCCGTACGCCGACGTGGTCACCACCACGACCCACAAGACGCTCGGCGGTCCCCGTGGCGGCGTGATCCTGAGCAAGGAGTCGCTGGCGAAGAAGATCAACTCCGCCGTCTTCCCGGGACAGCAGGGCGGCCCGCTGGAGCACGTGATCGCGGCCAAGGCCGTGGCCTTCAAAATGGCGGCCGAGCCGGCGTTCAAGGAGCGGCAGGAGCGGACCCTCGAGGGCGCGCAGATCATCGCGGGCCGGCTGACACAGCACGACGTCACCGCGGCCAGGATCACCGTCCTCTCCGGGGGCACCGACGTGCACCTGGTCCTGGTGGACCTGCGTGACGCCGAGATCAACGGCCAGGAGGCCGAGGACCGGCTGCACGCCGTCGGCATCACGGTCAACCGCAACGCGGTGCCGTTCGACCCGCGCCCGCCGATGGTATCCTCCGGTGTCCGCATCGGCACGCCCGCGCTGGCCACCCGGGGCTTCGACGCCGAGGCCTTCTCCGAGGTCGCCGACGTGATCGCCGAGACCCTCGCCGGCTCCGCCGAGGAGGGGCAGCTCCAGAAGCTCCGTGCCCGGGTCGAGGCCCTGGCGGAGCGGTTCCCGCTGTACCCCGACGCCAACACGGCCCCCGGCATCGGTGCTGCTTCGGGGACGGTGGCCTGAGATGGGCAACCCGTTCCCGGGTGAGCACCCCGAGTGGCTCTGGCGCGATCCCGACCCGAAGTCGTCGTACGACGCGATCGTGATCGGCGGTGGCGGCCACGGCCTGGCCACGGCGTACTACCTCGCCAAGAACCACGGCATGACCAACATCGCCATCCTGGAGAAGGGGTGGCTGGCCGGCGGCAACATGGCCCGCAACACCACGATCATCCGGTCGAACTACCTCTGGGACGAGTCGGCGGCGATCTACGAGCACGCGCTGAAACTGTGGGAGGAGCTCCCGGAGGAGCTCGACTACGACTTCCTCTTCAGCCAGCGCGGCGTGCTCAACCTCGCGCACTCGCTGCAGGACGTCCGTGACTCCGTACGCCGGGTCGAGGCCAACCGCCTCAACGGGGTGGACGCCGAGTTCCTGACGCCCGAGGAGGTGCAGAAGGTCTGCCCGATCGTCAACATCTCCGAGGACGTGCGCTACCCGGTCCTGGGTGCGACCTTCCAGCCGCGCGCCGGCATCGCCAAGCACGACCACGTGGCGTGGGCGTTCGCCCGGGCCTGCGACGCGATGGGTGTCGACATCATCCAGAACTGCGAGGTCACCGGCTTCGTCAGGGACGGCAACCGGGTCACCGGCGTCGAGACCACCCGCGGCCGGATCCTCTCCGACACCGTCGGCATGGTCGCGGCGGGCCACTCCAGCGTGCTGGCCGAGAAGGCCGGCTTCCGGCTCCCGGTGCAGTCGCACCCGCTGCAGGCGCTGGTCTCCGAGCTCTACGAGCCGGTCCACCCGACCGTCGTGATGTCCAACTACGTCCATGTCTACGTCTCGCAGGCGCACAAGGGCGAGCTGGTCATGGGCGCCGGTGTCGACCAGTACAACGGCTACGGCCAGCGCGGCTCGTTCCACGTGATCGAGCACCAGATGGCCGCGGCGCTGGAGCTCTTCCCGATCTTCGGCCGGGCACACCTGCTGCGCACCTGGGGCGGCATCGTCGACGTCTGCCCGGACGCGTCGCCGATCATCGGCGCGACTCCGGTCGACGGCCTCTATGTCAACGCCGGCTGGGGCACGGGTGGCTTCAAGGCCACCCCCGCCGCCGGCTGGGCGATGGCCCACACCATGGCCACCGGTGAGCCGCACGAGCTCAACCAGCCGTTCGGCCTGGAGCGCTTCACCACCGGCCACCTCATCGACGAGCACGGCGCCGCCGGCGTCGCCCACTGATCCCCAGACCTAGCGAAAGAGCACCTGTCATGCTGCAGATCGAGTGCCCGTGGTGCGGACTGCGGGACGAGACCGAGTACAAGTACGGCGGTCAGGCGCACGTGGCCTACCCCGAGGACCCGAGCGCGCTGAGCGACGAGGAGTGGGCCGAGTACCTCTTCTTCCGCGACAACCCGAAGGGCCCCTTCGCCGAGCGGTGGGTGCACACCGGCGGCTGCCGCAAGTGGTTCAACGCCGTCCGCGACACCCGGACGTACGAGTTCCTCGCGGTCTACGCGAACAACGAGCCCCGGCCCGACATCAGCAGCCTGACCGGCGCCGACACCGCAGGAGCAACGGCATGAGCACCCAGTCCCACCGCCTGCCCACGGGCGGCCGCATCGACCGTGACACGGTGCTGACCTTCACCGTCGACGGCGAGCAGCTCACCGGCCACCCGGGCGACACCATCGCCTCGGCCCTGATCGCCAACGGCCGGGTCCGGGTCGGCGACTCGATCTACCTCGACCGCCCTCGCGGCATCCTCGCGGCCGGCGGCGAGGAGCCGAACGCGCTGGTCCAGATCCTCGGCGAGCACTCCGAGCCGTCGGTCACCGCGACCGTCCGCTCGCTCACCGACGGGCTCCGGGCGCGGACCCTCTCCGGCCTCGGCGTCCTCGACCCCGAGCCCGACACCGCGACGTACGACAAGGTCTTCGTCCACACCGACGTCCTGGTGATCGGCGCCGGCCCCTCGGGACTCGCTGCCGCCGTCGCCGCGGCGCGCTCCGGCGCCCGCGTGATCCTCATGGACGAGCAGGCCGAGCTCGGCGGCTCACTGCTGTCGGCGCGCGCCGAGACGATCGATGGCAAGCCGGCGATCGAGTGGGTCGCCGACGCCGCCGCGACGCTCGCCGCCGCGGAGGAGGTCACCGTCCTCACCCGCACGGCCGCCTTCGGGTCGTACGACGACAACTACGTGCTCGCCGTCGAGGACCGGGCCGGCGGCTCGGCCGCTCCGCAGCCCAACGGCGTCTCCCGCCAGCGGGTCTGGCACGTCCGTGCCGGCCAGGTCGTCCTCGCCAACGGCGCCTACGAGCGCCCGCTGGTCTTCGCCGGCAACGACGTCCCCGGCGTCATGCTCGCCGGTGCCGTCCGCACCTACCTCAACCGGTACGCCGTGACCCCGGGCCGCCGGTACGTCGTCGCCACCACCAACGACAGCGCCTACGACGCGGTCGAGGACATCCTCGCCGCGGGCCTCGAGGTCGCCGCCGTGCTCGACGCCCGGAGCAACCTGTCGGCCCGGGCGACCGAGGCCGCCGCGGCCGGAGTTCGGGTGCTCTCCGGCACCACCGTCGAGCGGGCCGAGGGCGACGCCGCCACGGCCCGTCTCGTGCGGGTCCACGCCGCGACGGTCGGCGACGGTGACACGGTCACGCCGCTCGAGACCATCGAGGCGGACGTGCTGGCGGTCTCCGGTGGCTGGAGCCCGCTGGTGCACCTGCACACGCAGCGCCAGGGCACCACGACGTACGACGCGTCGCTGGCCGCCTTCGTGCCGGACAGCAGGGTCAAGAACCAGACGGTCGTCGGTGCCAACAACGGGACCTTCCTCCTCGGCGAGGCCCTCGCTGAGGGCACGGCGGCCGGTGCTGCCGCGGCGACCACAGCCGGTTTCCCGGTCGAGGCCACCCCGCCTGCTGCCGCGGGCACGGCCACCGAGGTCGGCGATGTCCGCGCACTATGGCTGGTGCCCGCGTCGGCCGGTGAGCCGGGCGACTGGGACGAGCACTTCGTCGACCTGCACCGTGACCAGACCGTGGCCGACGTGTGGCGGGCAACCGGCGCGGGCATGCGGAGCGTCGAGCACGTGAAGCGCTACACCTCGATCGGCACCGGCCAGGACCAGGGCAAGACCTCGGGCGTGAACGCCGGTGGCGTCATCGCCGCGGCGCTCGGCCTCGAGGTCGCCGAGGTCGGTTTCAGCAACCACCGCGCGCCGTACACGCCGGTGCTCTTCTCGGCCCTGGCCGGACGTGAGCGCGGCGAGCTCTTCGACCCCAAGCGGATCACGCCGATCCACGGCTGGCACATCGAGCACGGCGCCGAGTTCGAGATCGTCGGGCAGTGGCTGCGTCCGTGGTTCTTCCCGGTCGACGGTGAGGACATCGACGCCGCCGTGGAGCGTGAGTGCCGGGCGGTGCGCACCAGCGTCGGGATGATGGACGCCTCGACGCTCGGCAAGATCGAGATCAAGGGCGCCGACGCCGGTGAGTTCCTCAACCGGATCTACACCAACGCCTACAAGAAGCTGCCGATCGGCTCGGCCCGCTACGGCGTCATGTGCAAGCCCGACGGGATGATGTTCGACGACGGCGTGACGCTGCGCCTGTCCGAGGACACCTACTACATGCACACCACGACCGGTGGCGCCGCCGGCGTCCTCGACTGGCTGGAGGAGTGGCTCCAGACCGAGTGGCCCGAGCTCGACGTGCTCTGCACCTCGGTGACCGAGCAGTGGTCCACCGTGGCCGTCGTCGGCCCGAAGTCGCGTGAGGTCGTCGCCCGGGTCGCACCGGATCTCGACGTCTCCAACGAGGCGTTCGGCTTCATGACCTTCCGGGAGACGACCCTGGCGTCGGGCATCCCGGCGCGGGTCTGCCGGATCTCGTTCTCCGGCGAGCTTGCCTTCGAGATCAACGTGGCCGGCTGGTACGGCCGCCAGGTCTGGGAGGACGTGTACGCCGCGGGCGCCGACTTCGACATCACGCCGTACGGCACGGAGACGATGCACGTGCTCCGCGCCGAGAAGGGCTACCCGATCGTCGGGCAGGACACCGACGGCACGGTGACCCCGCAGGACGCGGGCATGGAGTGGATCGTCTCCAAGACGAAGGACTTCGTCGGCAAGCGCTCCTACACCCGCGAGGACAACGTCCGCGCGGACCGCAAGCACATGGTGGGCCTGCTGCCCGTCGACCGCACCACCCGGCTGCCCGAGGGCAGCCAGGTGATCGAGGCGGGCACCGACCTGGCGACCGCGCCCCGACCGGTGCCGATGCTGGGCCACGTGACCTCGAGCTACGACTCGGTGGCGCTGGAGCGGCCCTTCGCGCTCGCCCTCATCAAGGGCGGCCGCGAGCGCATCGGCGACGTGCTCCTGGCGCCCGTCGGCGACCGCCTGATCGAGGTCGAGGTGACCTCGCCCGTTCTCTACGACCCCGAAGGGACCAAGCGAGATGGCTGACCTCAGCACCCTGCAGGAGCTGCGCCGCAGCCCGCTGCACGACATGGCCACCGAGATCCGCGACGGAGGCGTCACGGGAGACCGGGCGGTCCAGCTGGTCGAGCAGCCCTTCGTCACCATGGTGAGCGTCCGGATCGACCCGGACTCCACCGGTTCCCGTGGCATCGACGAGGCCCTCGGGGCGCCCCTGCCCCGGCGGGTCGGCGAGACCAGCCAGGCCGGCGGGCACACCGCGCTCTGGCTGGGCCCGGACGAGTGGCTCGTCGTCTCGGAGTCCGACGCGGAGTCCCTGGTGGAGCAGCTGCGCACGGCCGCCGGTGACACGCCGGCGCAGGTCGTCGACCTCTCGGCCAACCGCACGGTCATCGAGCTCACCGGTCCCGGCGCGCGCGGCGTGCTCGAGAAGGGCTGCCCGGCCGACCTGCACCCCCGGTCGTTCCCGGACGGCACGGCGATCATGACCAGCCTGGCGCGAGTCCCCGTGCTGCTGTGGAAGGTCGACGCCGACCACTTCCGGGTCCTGCCCCGTGCCTCCCTCGCCCAGTACGTCGCGGCGTGGCTGCTCGACGCCGTACGGGAGTTCGCCCCGGCGAGCCCGTCGGCGCAGGCAGGAGCCTGATGGCCCTCTCCGCTTTCGACCTCTACTCCGTCGGCATCGGGCCGTCCTCGTCCCACACGGTCGGCCCGATGCGTGCGGCGAAGCGGTTCGTCGACCGACTGGCCGAGCGTGGTCAGCTCGACGCCGTATGCCGCGTGCGGGCGGAGCTCTTCGGCTCCCTCGGTGCCACCGGCCACGGCCACGGCTCGCCCAAGGCGGTCGTGCTCGGACTGGAGGGCGAGGACCCGGCGACGACGGACACCGACCGTGCCGACGGCCGGATCGACGAGATCCGGACCAGCGGCCAGCTCGTCCTGTGCGGCACGACGCCGATCCCGTTCGACGTCGACACCGACCTGGTCATGCATCGACGCAAGAGCCTGCCGGCACACCCCAACGGCATGACCTTCGCCGCGTACGACGCGGGTGGCGAGCAGGTCGACTTCCGCACCTACTACTCCGTCGGCGGCGGCTTCGTCGTCGACGAGGTGGCGACGGGCGCGGACCGGATCGTGCTCGACGAGACCCCGGTGAAGTACCCCTTCACCACCGGCGGCGAGCTGCTGGCGATCTGCGAGCGCGAGGGCCTGTCGATCAGCGACGTGATGCTCGCCAACGAGCAGGCCTGGCGCTCGGAGGAGGAGATCCGTGCCGGGATGCTGCACCTGTGGTCGGTGATGGTCGAGTGCGTGGAGCGCGGCTTCCAGCGCGAGGGCGTCCTGCCGGGCGGGCTGAAGGTGCCACGCCGGGCACCGGGACTCTTCCGGGAGCTGTCGAAGGATGGCGACCGGGTCGACCCGCTGCACGTGGTCGACTGGGTCAACCTCTACGCGCTCGCGGTCAACGAGGAGAACGCCTCGGGTGGCCGCATCGTGACCGCCCCGACCAACGGTGCCGCCGGGATCATCCCGGCCGTGCTGCACTACTACGTGCGCTTCGTGCCGGATGCGGACGAGGACGGCATCGTGCGCTTCCTGCTGACTGCCGCCGCGATCGGCATCCTCTTCAAGATCAACGCGTCGATCTCCGGCGCCGAGGTCGGCTGTCAGGGCGAGGTCGGGTCGGCATGCTCGATGGCCGCCGGCGGCCTGGCCGAGGTCATGGGCGGGCGTCCACCCCAGGTGGAGAACGCCGCCGAGATCGGCATCGAGCACAACCTCGGGCTCACCTGTGACCCCGTGGGTGGGCTGGTGCAGATCCCGTGCATCGAGCGCAACGCGATCGCGTCGATGAAGGCGATCAACGCTGCGCGCCTCGGCCTCGGCGGCGACGGCTCGCACAAGGTCAGCCTGGACAAGGCGATCAAGACCATGCGTGACACCGGTCGCGACATGAAGGACAAGTACAAGGAGACAGCGCGCGGCGGACTCGCCGTCAACGTCATCGAGTGCTGAGCTGACCGCGATCCCGGACCCGACTGAGCGGCGCCGCTCAGTCGGGTACTTTCGCGGGTCCAGACGCGTCGTGGCAGGTGCAGCACTTCCTCCGCCGAAGGCCCGACCTGGCGACGGGCGAGATCAGGGTCCGCTAGGGAGGGACCCGCTCCCGATCCTCTGCGACATCCCGCAGGGGAGGGCAGCGCAGATCAGGGAGGGCGGGCCGTCGCGGGAGCCGCGGCGACCAGTGTCAGTGGCCGCGAGCGATCCAGGCCTGGAGGTCGCCGCGCTCGGCGCCGATCGAGGTGTCGTCGCCGTGGCCGGTGTGGACGACCGTCTCGGCGGGGAGGCTCAGGAGCTTCGCGCTGATCGAGTCGATGATCGTCGGGAAGTCGCTGAAGGATCGGCCGGTGGCGCCAGGGCCGCCGTGGAAGAGGGTGTCGCCGGTGAAGACGACGCCCAGCTCGGCGCTGTGGAAGCAGCAGGCGCCCGGGGCGTGGCCCGGGGTGTGCAGCGTGCGCAGGATGACGTCGCCGACCCGGAACTCGTCACCGCCGGCGAGCTCGCGGTCGGGGCCCTCGGCGTACACCTGGTCCCAGAGGTCGCGGTCGTCCGGGTGGAGGTACGCCGCGGCGCCGGTCGCCGCGCGCAGGGCGTCGACGGCGCTGATGTGGTCGTCGTGGGCGTGGGTGAGAAGGATCGCCTTCACCGTGCGGCCCGCGATGGCCTCGACGATCGGGGCGGCGTCGTGCGCGGCGTCGATCACGACGCACTCGGCGTCGTCGCCGACCACCCAGACGTTGTTGTCGACCTCCCAGGTGCCGCCGTCGAGGCTGAACGTGCCCGACGTGACCACCCGGTCGACGCGCACGGTGCTCACAGCTCGACCACCGAGCGCAGGACCTCGCCGCGGTGCATCTTCTCGAAGGACTTCTCGACGTCGTCCAGCGAGATCGTCTCGGTGATGAAGTCGTTGAGCGGGAAGCGGCCCTGCTGCGCCAGGTCGACCAGCATCGGGAAGTCTCGGGACGGCAGGCAGTCGCCGTACCAGGACGACTTCAGGGCGCCGCCGCGACCGAAGACCTCGATGAGCGGGAGCGTGATCTCCTTGTCGGGCGTCGGTACGCCGACCAGGACGACCGTGCCCGCGAGGTCGCGGGCGTAGAAGGCCTGCTCATAGGTCTCGGGGCGGCCGACCGCGTCGACGACGACGTCGGCGCCGTTGCCGCCGGTGAGCTCGCGGATCGCCTCGACGGCGTCGGTCTCCTTCGAGTTCACGACGTGGGTGGCGCCGAAGCCCTTGGCCCACTCGAGCTTCCGGGCGTCCACGTCGACAGCGATGATCGTGGACGCGCCGGCGAGGGCGGCACCGGCGATCGCCGCGTTGCCGACGCCGCCGCAGCCGATGACCGCGATCGAGTCGCCGCGGCTGACGCCACCGGTGTTCACCGCGGCGCCGAAGCCAGCCATGACGCCGCAGCCGAGGAGGCCGGCGGCTGCGGCCGGTGCCTGCGGGTCGACCTTCGTGCACTGGCCGGCGGCGACGAGCGTCTTCTCGATGAAGGCACCGATGCCGAGCGCAGGGGAGAGCTCCGTGCCGTCGGTCAGCGTCATCTTCTGCTTCGCGTTGTGCGTGTTGAAGCAGTACTGCGGCTTGCCCTTGGCGCAGGAGCGGCACTGGCCACAGACCGCACGCCAGTTGAGGACGACGAAGTCGCCGGGGGCCACCTCGGTGACGCCCTCGCCCACGGCCTCGACGACACCAGCCGCCTCGTGCCCGAGCAGGAACGGGAACTCGTCGTTGATGCCACCCTCGCGGTAGTGCAGATCGGTGTGGCAGACGCCGCAGGCCTGGATCTTCACCACGGCCTCGCCGGGGCCCGGGTCGGGGACGACGATCTCCACGACCTCGACCGGGGCGCCCTTGCTGCGGGCGATGACCCCCTTGACGGTGCTGGACATGGCTCTCCTCAGCGGAAGACGACGGTGCGGTTGCCGGTGCCGAGGAGCACCCGGTGCTCGCTGTGCCAGCGGATGGCGCGGGCGAGGACCTGGGCCTCGACGTCCCGGCCGGCGGCGGTCATGTCGGCCGGGTCGAGCGAATGGTCGACGCGCGCGACGTCCTGCTCGATGATCGGGCCCTCGTCGAGGTCGGACGTGACGTAGTGCGCGGTCGCGCCGATCAGCTTCACGCCACGCGCGTGAGCCTGGTGGTAGGGCTTGGCGCCCTTGAAGCTGGGCAGGAACGAGTGGTGGATGTTGATCGCGCGACCCTCGAGCTTGCCGCAGAGCTCGTTGGAGAGCACCTGCATGTAGCGGGCGAGGACGACCAGGTCGACGTCGTACTCGTCGACGAGCCCGAGAAGGCGGGCCTCAGCCTCGGGCTTGGTCTCCGGGGTGACCGGAACGTGCACGAACGGGATGCCGTGCGACTCGGCCACGCCCTCGAAGTCGCGGTGGTTGGAGACGATCAGCGGGACCTCGATGTTGAGCGCGCCCGTGGTCGTGCGGAAGAGCAGGTCGTTCAGGCAGTGGCCGAACTTCGACACCATCAGCAGCGTGCGGGTCGGGGTGGCCATGTCGTGCAACTGCCACGCCATCGTGAACTGCGCCGCGACCGACGTGAAGTCCTGGCGAAGCGCCTCGACCGTGGCGTCGTCCGCGCGGAACTGCACGCGCATGAAGAAGGTGTCGGTGAGCCGGTCGTCGAACTGCTGGCTGGCGCTGATGTTGCCGCCGTGCTCCATGACGAAGCGGCTGACCGCGAAGACGATGCCGGGCGTCTCCGGACATGTCAGCGTGAGGACGAACTCCTGCCCTGCTTCCGGACGAGGTGCCATCGAGCGTCTCCTTTGCGTAATGCACAACAGTTTGAGCGATACGCAACAGCCTGCCTTCCGACGTGGCGTCAGGTCAAGGGATGGCGGCGGATTTTCATGACCCAGATCACCTTGTCATGTGTGCGGTGAGCGCCACCGCAAGGCCGACCGGGTGAATCGCGGCGGCCTCTTGACATGACCTGCGTCACCTCTCAAGATGTTGCGTATTGCGAGTTCAGTTGCGTCATGCAAACCACGACCCCGGTTCGACGACGCACTGTCCCGCCTCCTGACCCGCTCAGCCCTCCGGAAAGGCCACACCGGTGACCACCGCTACACGGATCGACGGACGCAAGGTCGCCGCCGGCATCAAGCACCAGCTGGCCGGGCGCGTCGCCGCGCTTCAGGCCCAGGGCATCCGCCCCGGGCTCGGCACTGTCCTGGTCGGCGACGACCCCGGCAGCCACTCGTACGTCGCTGGCAAGCACCGTGACTGCGCCGAGGTCGGCATCGCCTCGATCCG
Organism: Nocardioides sp.; assembly: GCF_004803405.1. Lineage (GTDB taxonomy): Bacteria > Actinomycetota > Actinomycetes > Propionibacteriales > Nocardioidaceae > Nocardioides > Nocardioides vastitatis. The sequence continues at coordinate 126,123 of NZ_SSXI01000060.1, forward strand.
CGTCGAGCTCCCGGCCACCGCGAGCCAGGAGGAGATCGAGGCAGCGGTCCTCGCGCTGAACGCCGACGAGGCATGTACAGGCTTCATCGTCCAGCTCCCGCTCCCGCCGCACATCGACATGCACCGGGTGCTCCAGCTGATCGACCCCGAGAAGGACGCCGACGGCCTGCACCCGACGAACCTCGGCAAGCTGGTGCTCGGCATCCCCGGCCCGCTTCCGTGCACGCCGAGGGGCATCATCGAGCTGCTCCGCGAGCACGAGGTCGAGATCACCGGTCAGCGGTTCTGCGTCATCGGCTGCGGCCTGACCGTCGGGCGACCCCTCGGTCTGATGCTCACCCGCCCCACCGAGCACGCGACGGTGACGCTCTGCCACGAGGCGACCGTCGATGTCGCCGCCCACGCGCGGGCCTCGGACGTGATCGTCGCGGCCGCCGGCGTTGCCCATCTGGTCAAGCCGGACTGGGTCAGCCCCGGCGCGACCGTGCTCTCCGTCGGGGTCACCCGCACGATCGAGGGCATCCTCGGCGACGTCCACCCGGAGGTCGACGTGGTCGCCGGCAAGATGAGCCCCGCCACCGGGGGAGTCGGCCCGATGACCCGCGCCATGCTGCTGATGAACATCGTCGAGATCGCCGAGCGGGGCGGCCTCTCGTCGGCCGGAGACCCAACCGAGGTGGGCGCCTGATGGCCGTCCAGGTCCTCGAGCGCACGGTGCCGGTCGCTGCGCCACCCGTCCTCGATCGGTGTCGCGTGCTCGGCATCCTCAACGTCACGCCGGACTCGTTCTCCGACGGCGGTCGGTTCGCGGCCGTCGGCGCGGCGGTCGAGGGTGGCCTGGCCCTGGCCCGCCAGGGGGCCGACCTGGTCGACGTCGGCGGCGAGTCCACGCGGCCCGGCGCCGTACGGGTGGACGAGGGGGAGGAGCTGCGCCGGGTCATCCCCGTCGTCCGGGCCCTGTCCGAGGCCGGAGTCGCGGTCTCCATCGACACGATGCGGGCACGCGTCGCCGAGGCGGCGTGCGCCGCGGGCGCGGTGCTGGTGAACGACGTCTCGGGCGGTCTCGCCGACCCCGCCATGCTCGACGTCATCGCGGCGACCGGACGTCAGTGCGTGCTGATGCACTGGCGCGGCCACTCGACCGACATGGACCGCCGGGCGGTCTACGGCGACCTGCTGACCGAGGTGGTGGACGAGCTCGTCGACCGCGTCGACGCGGCGGTGGCTGCCGGCGTCGACCCCGACCGGATCGTGCTCGACCCCGGTCTCGGGTTCGCGAAGGATGCCGAGCAGAGCTGGGCGCTCCTCGCGGCGTACCCCCGCCTCAGCAGCCTCGGCTTCCCGCTTCTGGTCGGCGCCTCTCGCAAGCGGTTCCTCGCCGAGTGCGTCGACCCCGCCCTCGCCAGCCCGTCGGTTCCCACGGACCGGGACGACGCCTCGGCCGCTGTGGCGGCGTACGTCGCCGGAGCCGGTGCCTGGGGCGTGCGCGTCCACGACGTCGCGCCCGCGGCTGCCGCGGTGCGCGTCGCCGCGCGGCTCCAGGAAGCCCGCTCCGGACTCGACCGGCGAAGGTGGCGCTGATGAACCCCGTGCTGGCCGGGGTCGAGGAGCGGCTCCTGGCGCGCTGGCCGGAGACGAGGATCGAGCCCTCGCTGGACCGGATCACGATGCTGCTGGAGCTCCTGGGCATGCCGCACCGGCGCTACCGCAGCGTCCACCTCACCGGCACCAACGGCAAGACGAGCACGGCCCGTCTGGTCGAGGGGCTCCTCGCCGCGGGCGGGCACCGGACCGGCCGGCTCACGAGCCCGCACCTGACCAGCATCCGCGAGCGCATCGCGCTGTCCGGCGAGCCCATCGGCGAGACGGAGTTCGTCGAGGCCTGGTGTGCGGCCGACTTGCAGGCGGAGCGGGTCGACGCGGTCATGGAGCACCCGCTCTCCTTCTTCGAGATGACCGTGGCCATGGGCTACCTGGCGTTCGCGAAGGCCGAGGTCGACGTCGCCGTCGTCGAGGTGGGCATGGGCGGCCGCTGGGACGCCACCAACGTCATCGACGCCGAGGTCTCGGTGATCCTCCCCATCGCGCTCGACCACACCGACTACCTCGGGCCGACCACGGTCGACATCGCGCGAGAGAAGGCCGGCGTCATCAAGCCCGGCTCCGTCGTGGTGAGCGCGCGCCAGGCGTCCGAGGTGCTCGATGTCCTCCAGGAGCAGGCCGACAGCGTCGACGCGCGGCTGCTCCTCCTGGGCCGAAACTTCTCGGTCGTGGATCGCCGGCCGGTCGACGACGGCCAGGTCATCACCGTGCACGGCCTCCACGGCGTCTATCCCGACGTCCGACTCTCCCTCCGCGGGCGACACCAGGCCGATAACGCGGCCTGCGCGCTGGCCGCCATCGAGGCCCTGCTCGGGCGGGCCCTGGACCCGGACGCGGTACGCCGCGGGCTCGGCGGCGTG